>JANPHO010000316.1:0-4559 GCA_031424515.1 Saprospiraceae bacterium | reverse complement strand
ATATTTTTAAATTTTAACTTTAAGCATAATTCTATCTTTTTTTAAAATAATGCACGCGATATGTAATTTTTGTGACGTTAAAGAACAATTAATTTTGAGATCTTATTTTAAGTAAAAACAAATACAGGATATTTAATGCTACAAATCGCCCGATTAGCTATAAAGTAACATCTTAAATATTGAAAGTGTTCTAAAATATTAGGGTAACCCTAAAACTCCAACTTCAGCCTATCATAAGCCAACGAAACGCCCGTGGGCAATGTTTTAAGAACATCCTTCATTTTACCCATGTTATGACTGATATGAGTCAAATATGCTCTTTCAGGCTTTATTTCTTCGATGATTTTCAGGGCTTCTTGCAGATTCAAATGCGAATGGTGAGGGGTGTGGTGCAAGGCATTGATTATCAAAATTTGAGTGCCTCTTATTTTATCCATTTCACTCTTTTCTATTGATTTACAATCAGTTATGTACACCAAATCTTTAATTCTAAAACCTAAAACAGGATTGCCCTCGCCATGTAAGACCTCGATGGGTTGGATTTTAAAATCACCAATTTCTATCACCACATCTTTTGATATGGACATTAAATTTAAAATCGGGGCACCTGGATAAGGTTCTGCCTCAAAAGCATAGCCAAAACGGGTTTTTAACTCGTTTTGTACTGAGGGGGTAGCATATAAGGGCATTGGTTTTTTATGTCGGAAATTAATGGGGCGCACATCGTCCAATCCTGCCGTATGGTCATTATGCCCATGCGTGAAGAGGACGGCTTCCACATCATCCACTCCTGCCCTAAGCATCTGTTGACGGAAATCGGGTCCGGCATCAATAACAATATTTTTTTTACCCATGCTCAACATGCCCGACGTGCGGAGGCGTTTGTCCCGAGGGTCGCTCGACGTACACACATTACAAGTGCAGCCAATAACTGGCACACCTTGAGAAGTACCCGTGCCGAGAAAAGTAAAATGCATCATATTATTTAGTTGTTGGTTATTGGTGCTTGGTTCACTCCGTAGATGATAAGCATCTGCAAATAAGATTCGAACAGCAGTTACAAAAGTACGCTTGTCTATTTGTATTTTATGATTATTAAAAAGTTTTTTACCTTTCGGAGTTTCATTTAAAATTTCATCAAAAACAATCCAATGAAAAAACTGTTTTTCAGATTTTTACTCTCACAAATACTGATTTTTGGCTTTTATCCTGTCATGCCCTGCATGATGGCGCAAAATGCGCTCAATGGGGTCGCCCAAAAGGCTATCACGCTCGAGGATATTTGGCAAAAGTACACTTTCCGCACTAAGGGGGTTCCCGGTTTTAATTTTTTAAAAGATGGCAAACACTATGCGACTTCGGAAGGTAAAAATATCATTAAAAATGACCTTACAACGGGAAAGCCTGTTGGTAAAATTTATGAAGGCACAAGCGATTTCGATAATTATACTTTCAGCGATGATGAATCAAAAATTTTATTGGCCACGGCTACTGAAAGCATTTATCGCCGCTCTTCAAAAAGCTTTTTTCAAGTGTGGGACGGCAAAACGCTCCAACCATTGAATCCGAATGTAAAACAAATCAATCCAAGTTTTAATAATCAAAATACACAAGTAGCTTTTACGTGCGATAACAACTTGTATATCAAGGATTTAAGTAAAAATAAAATCACGGCTATCACTAAAGATGGTGTTAAAAACAGCATTCTTAACGGCTTATGCGATTGGGTGTATGAGGAGGAGTTTTCATTCACGAAAGCCTACGAATGGTCGCCCGATGGTACTAAAATCGCCTTTTTAAAATTCAATGAATCGGCAGTGCCTGAGTTCACAATGCAAGAGTATGATGATGCCATGTATCCGCACAATGTCACTTTTAAGTATCCAAAAGTGGGTGAAAAAAATTCCATTGTAACGGTTTGGCTTTATGACGTAAAAAAAGGGAAAACAATCCAAGTACAAACGGGCGCAGCCGAATATTTTCCTCGTTTAAAATGGACACCCGATAATCGCCTACTCGTTTTTAAAATGAACCGTCTGCAAAATGAACTGGAAATATTGGCAACGGATTCAAAAACGGGTAAAACGGCTTTATTTCTAAAAGAAACCAATAAATATTACGTGGATGTGGAGTTAAATGATGATTTATCCTTTTTAAAAGATGGCTCTTTCATCAAATCCGCTGAATTAGACGGTTTTAACCACATTTATTTATACGATAAAAATGGTAAAATAATCCGTCAATTGACCAAAGGCAATTGGGATGTCCGTAAAATTTATGGCTTAGATGAAGCGAATGGTGAGGTTTTTTATCAAGCAGGCAAAATAGAACCTATGAAAAAAGAGGTATATTTCGTCAAATTAGATGGCTCAAAAGACCATGCACTTGGTACTACTTATGTAAAAGACCCTCAGCTTCTTGAAACAGAAGGAAGTGATGACGCCCAATTCAGCAGCAATTTTTCATACTTCGTTATGACACATTCTACCCTAAACACCGCCGCTACTTACACCGTTTATGACAGTCAAGGTAAAAAAATCCGCACCATTGAGGATAATAAAGGCATAGCCACTTTGCAAAAAGATTACGGCGTGCAACCCATCGAGTTTTTTAAATTTAAAACAAGTGAAAACGTGGAACTCAATGGCTGGATGATAAAACCCGCAAATTTTGATGCTTCTAAGAAATATCCCGTTTTTATGACTCAATATTCGGGTCCCGGCAGTCAACAAGTGGTTGACCAATGGAAAGGTCAGGATTATTGGTGGTATCAAATGCTCGCTCAAAAAGGCTATATTATTGCTTGCGTTGACCCTCGTGGCACGGGCGCACGCGGTGAAGAATTTAAAAAAATGACTTACAAGCAGTTGGGGCATTACGAAACAATTGACCAAATTGAGGCTGCCAAATGGCTCTGTTCACAACCTTTTGTGGATGCCAAACGTATCGGTATATTTGGTTGGAGTTACGGCGGTTATATGTCCAGTTTGTGCATTTTAAAAGGAAATGACGTATTTAAAGCCGCCATTGCCGTTGCGCCCGTCACCAACTGGAAATGGTACGATAGCATTTACACTGAGCGGTATATGCAAACTGAGAAGGAAAATACTGAGGGGTATAAAAATAATTCGCCCGTTTATTTTGCGGATAGATTGAAAGGAAATTATCTCTTGGTTCACGGCATGGCTGATGATAATGTGCATTTTCAAAATTCAGTGGAAATGGTGAATGCACTCGTAAAGGCCAATAAACAATTTGATACGTATTATTATCCGAATAAAAATCATGGTATATCGGGCGGCGTCACAAGGCTTCATTTATATACCAAAATGACTAATTTTTTAATTGAAAAGTTGTGATTTATGAAGTATAACCGTGCCACCCCGGTTAGCGGTGGGACCGAATTTAAATAAAAAAAAAATAAAATATTATTCAATGGGCGCAATTAAGCTGATCACGCAAAGGAGTTGAATAATGCTATTCCGACGAAGCCTTTGATATTTATGAAGCCGCCAACGGCTTTGTTATTGGAAAATAAACCGTTTTATTATCCCGATTTTACTAAAAATTTGCACCACGAAATTGAAGTGGTTTTAAAGGTTTGTAAAAACGGAAAAGCAATTCAGCCCGAATTTGCGCACCGCTATTACGATAAAATTGCCTTGGGCATTGATTTCACCGCCCGCGATTTGCAAGACGACCTCAAAGCAAAAGGTCAGCCGTGGGAAATTGCAAAGGGATTTGATAATTCAGCCGTGTTGAGCGAGTTCGTTCCGCTTGAAGGTTTTGATAAAAATAATATCAATTTTAACTTAAAAAAGAACGGTCAAGATGTGCAAATCGGCTCTACAAAGGATTTGATATTCAGTTTTGACGTTTTGATAAGCTATATTTCTAAGTTTTTCACTTTACAACAAGGGGACTTGATTTATACAGGCACACCTGAGGGCGTGGGCGCTGTGCAAATCGGCGATAAACTGGAGGGCTTTTTAGAAGGAAAAGAAATGTTTAGCTGTGAAATAAAGTAATTTGGTAGAAAAATATTGGTAGGCATAGGCAATATTCAGTAATTTCACTATTATTGTATATTGCCTTTTTTAATAAAAATACTGAGGGGTCAAAAATTTATCGATGAAACAACTCTATGCACTTCTAATATTCTTTATCCTTTTTTCTTCCCTTGAAAGTATTGCTCAAAATGAGGTAAAATACGAGCGGACTATGAGTATCAGTGAGTTTATAAAGGAGATAAGTACGCTTGCGCCTGATTCCACAATAAAAATGAATAATGTGAATATCGTCGGTAATAAAACGACAGATATTCGCTATTTAAATGGTGCAGAATCCCGTTATAGTGAATTCAAGTGGGATAGTGTAGTAGCCAATTACCCTATGATAGAAATACCCAACAAGCTATATTTTAATAATATTCGATTCGCACAACGGGTGGTTTTACCTAAAATTCATTTTAGAAGAGGCATAAATATCGAAGGTATGTCGACTTATGGAGATATAAATTTCAGGAATTGTATCTTTGAAAAACGGGTATATATGCTGAG
>JANPHO010000315.1:0-1890 GCA_031424515.1 Saprospiraceae bacterium | reverse complement strand
GAAATTCAATCCGAATTATCAATTCAAAAAACATTGGCGAAGACTCTAATAGGTCCTGATGGACTCGCTTGTGTGGCTGCTGAAACTGCTGGGAGTGGCTGTTAGAATTACATGAGTTATTTTATTAAATCCACCCAAATCCTCTCCTCCACCATAGACGACGAAGTCGTCATGATGAGCAGTGAGAAAGGTATGTACTACAACTTGAACCCCATCGGCAGCCGTATTTGGGAGCTATTGGAAACGCCACAGACCATAGAAAGCCTGTGTACGCAACTAATGGACGAATACGATGTGGACGAAGCCACTTGCAAGCAAGAGACAGAAGAATTTATTCAGTCTCTTGCTGAAAGGGGATTGATAGAAATGTCATAACCCCGTGCTGCGATGGGTGACTCGATTATGGTCATACCCAGCCTCAAGAAAATTGCTTTTCCTTGAGGCTTTTGCGGTTTCAACCATAGCCAAATTAATGGTTATCGGCTTGCCTTTCCGCATCATACAGAAAGTCTTTGGCTTTAAAGTTTATCAAGCAGATGTACCATGTCCTACGAATAATGACAGTACCCCCTCAGTAAAAACCATATTCCAAACCGTAGATTCCATCAGTCGTCATGTCTTTTGGACAAATACCTGCTTAGTCCGTTCCATCACCGTCAAATACCTCCTGAGCCGCCGAAAGATAGATGCCCTACTCTACCTCGGCTTAGCAAAAGATGAACAAGGGCAATTAAAAGCCCACGCGTGGGTAAAGGTTCTCGAATCGGGCTTGGTGTATGACGATGGTAGCGGGGAATATACGACAGTAGCAGTGCTTGTTTAGATTTTAAAACAAATTCCGTATTTTTGTAGCATTAAACATAGCAAAACAATGGATAATCAACTTACACCCTTTGAAAATAAAGCTATCCGTAGAGTATGGCAAGATGAACAATGGTACTTTGCGATTATTGATATTATTTCAGTATTAGCAGAAACAGATAATCCGAGACAATACTGGACTAAAGTAAAAAAAGGGTTATTATCTGAAAGTCAGTTGCAACCGTTTTGGTTACAACTGAAAGTTACAGCAATAGACGGTAAAAACTATAAAACGGATTGCACAAATACGGAGGGCATTTTAAGAATTGTCATGTCCGTACCTTCACCTAAAGCAGAACCATTAAAATTGTGGTTAGCTGAACAAGGCAAACGAACCATTGATGAATTTAACGACCCTGAACTATTGACCGAGCGGCAGGCAGAATATTACATCCTAAAAGGTTATCCAAAAGACTGGATTGCACAACGATTAAAAAACATTGATGTTAGAAAAGAATTAACCGAAGAATGGGAAAAACGGGGTGTTGAAAAAAATAAAGAGTATTCGATTTTAACCGCCACCATTGCCAAAAATACGTTTGGATTGACCCCAGGTGAACACGCCAAATTAAAAGGACTTGAAAAAGAAAATCTACGGGATCACATGACCAACTTAGAACTTCTTTTAACATCGTTGGGTGAAGAAGTCACTAAAACAATTGCCGTCAATACCGATGCAAAGGGTTTCTTTGCAAACCAACAAGCCGCCGAAAAAGGAGGTAAAACCGCAGGTGAAGCATTAGAGCGCGTAGAAGCTGCCACAGGTCAAAAGGTTGTTTCAGATGCTAACTTTAGAAATCTCAAAAGTGGTGAAGATGACAAGTTGCTTGAAGGAGGTTAAATTTAAACTTTGTTTTACTCACTCAATTTCCTTGTTTTTGTACAAAATAACTTTCAATATTTTAAAAATTAGATATGGACGCATTATTAGTATCTCTGAAAGATAAAACAGAACTAAAGTTAGTCTCAGATTTGTTAAAAAAAATGCAAATAGAGGTTAAATTACTGACCGAGAAACAAAGCGAAGAT
>JANPHO010000314.1:0-14139 GCA_031424515.1 Saprospiraceae bacterium | reverse complement strand
GTCACCAGAGTTCCCGTTGGTGGGTAGCGGTGGTCGCAATGCGATGGCGGGGCCTGTTTATTACACCGAAGATTTTAAAAAAGCAGAGCGAGCTTTTCCAAAATATTACGATGGTAAATTCTTGGAATATGAATGGATGCGTGGTTGGATTATGGCCGTGACGATGGATAAAGAAGGCAATTACAAGTCCATGGAGCGTTTCATGCCAAGCTATAAATTTAGCAATCCGATGGATATGGAATTTGCTGAAAATGGCGATTTATACATGCTCGAATATGGTTCTGGTTGGTTTACCGCAAATGATGATGCGCGTTTAATCCGCATTGAATACAACGGTGGTAATCGCAAACCACAAATTGAAATGGCGGCTGATAAATTAGGCGGTTCGATACCCCTCAGTATTAACCTCACTTCGAAGGGTACAAAAGACCCCGATGGCGATAATTTAAAATACGAATGGACGGTCGTTTCAAAAGATAAAAAAGGGTTTAAAAAGACATTTAAACAAGGAGATGCGAACGTGATTTTGAAAAAAGCGGGCATTTATCAAGCAACTTTGACGGTAACAGACGGTAAAGGTGGCATAAGCACTCAATCCATGGAAGTTTCAGCAGGAAATGAACCACCGGTTTTGAGTTTTGATATGCCTAAAAGCAATAAAACGTTCTTCTTTGCTAATAAATCCTTTGATTATGAAGTAAAAGTGAAAGATAAAGAAGATGGCAGTTTGGCGGATGGACGCATCACGCCTGAGCAAGTGTCAGTGAAAATTGACTATTTGCCCGAAGGTTATGATAAAGTTGAAATTGCACAAGGTCACCGTTCAGCGGATACCAAAATCAAAGGTTTGAAACTGATAGAAGCGAGTGATTGTAAGTCTTGTCATAAAAGAGAAAGCAAATCAATTGGCCCATCGTATCTTCAAGTAGCAGGCAAATACAAAGGCAGTAAAACGGCTTTGGAGACTTTGACAAAGAAAATTATTGCAGGTGGTAGTGGTTCTTGGGGAGAAGTACCCATGGCAGGTCATCCACAATTATCAACGGATGATGCTGCTGAAATGACGAGGTATATATTAAGCCTTTCAAATGAAGCGGATAAATCATTGCCTATAAAAGGCAGTTTTACCACAAAAATAACGTCAAAAGACAAGGGATTTGGTACCTATATTTTGAGAGCTGCTTACGAAGACCAAGGAGCCAACGGTATCCCAGCATTGACTTCTGAGCAAACGTTCACATTGCGCAATGCGAAAGTAGCAATGCACAGTTTTGATAAATATGAAGACGTTAATAAAATGAGTTTTGGGGGTAATGCGCTTTGTATTCCTACAAAATCAGGGTCGTACATGGTTTTAAGTAAAACGGATTTGGCGTTGATTACGCAAGTTGAAATTATGGCGGCGACACCCATTGCCCAATTGAATGCAGCGGGTGGTAAAATAGAGATTCACTTAGATTCACCAACTGGCAAAATTGTAGGAGAATCGCCATTTCTTGAGCCATCCGATGCGGCTGGTTTTGGTGGTAAACCTACGAGTATCAGTATTGCTCCAACGGAGGGTCTGCACGATGTATATATTGTTTTCCAAAACCCAAAATCCGAAGGTCGTTCATTGATGGTGGTATTGGCAGTTGAGTTTAAAACAGCGGATGTACCAAATGCCTCAAAATCTGCTGAATTACCAAAAGCCAATATTGAGGATTATGCTGGCAAATATAAAATGACGGGTTTACCATTTGAATACATTGAAGTTAGTGTAAAAGAAGGTAAAGTTATCATGAATGCGGGTGGCAATAATGGCGAAGTAACACCCACCGATACACCCGATAAATACGATGCAAGTGGTAGGGCGATGCTTCAATTTGTCCGCAATGACGGCAACAAAGTCACGGGTATGAAAATGGAAGCGATGGGGATGAGTTTTGAAGGTAAAAAAGAATAATAGTAATTTTGTAGATTGGATTTCGGATTTCGGCGTGTGCTGAAATCCGAAATCATTTGTTTAATCTGAGACTTAAGAATTTATGGAAGCAGAAAAAACGCTTATTGTTTATGGGTCACTTGCGCCAAATGCACCCAATCATTCGGTCGTTGAGCATATCAAAGGTGATTGGCAACAAGGAATTGTAAGAGGAAAGTTATTTAAAGAGGGTTGGGGTGCGGATATAGGTTATTTGGGATTCAAACATTGCAGTATTGAAGAACAAGAAGAAATCCCCGTTTTTGTCCTTTTTTCAGATGAATTGCCTGCTAATTGGGCTTATTTAGACGATTTTGAAGGCGAAGAATACAAGCGTATTTTGGCAGAATACGAATTAAAAAATGGACAAATAGGCGTTGGGAATATCTACGCTATTAATGAAGATGAAAGTTAGTTTTTTTGAAACGGTAAAATAAGTACCCCTCAGTATTTTCAATAGATATTCAATAGACTTTAAAAAATCAGATCTAACTATTAAACAGATTATAAAAATGAAAAAAGTAAGTTTTGTTCTATTCGTATTATTCTTTTCAGTATTGACAAATGGTTTTGCCCAAACCGGAACGGCAACTCCTACACCAGCTGTTGCAAAAGAAACTCCTGCGGTTGATTTCTATGCTGGCAAATGGGAAGTCGTATTCCTCGGTACACCACAAGGCGATGCTAAATTGATTGCTACTTTCACCCGTAAAGAAGGCAAATTGGAAGGTGAATTGAAAGATCCTACTAATGATAAATCTGAGGCTATTCCAGTAACAAGTGTTGACGAATCAGCCAGTAAACTTACCTTCGGTTTTACAGCCCAAGGATATGATTTAACGGTGGAATTAGAAAAAGTGGACGATGATAATTTGAAAGGCATGATGATGAATATGTTTGAGACGAAGGCGGTTAGAGTTAAACAGTAAGCCTGTCTTAGAGCCACTTTATTGAGTAAATATTCGCTTCTACCGTAAAATGGATTGATAGTGCATATTTTTTGATTTCTTTTACATAACAGTCGGGTATGCTTATAGGTAATTTTGTGTTGTAGAAAATAGACAAAATTTTCTATTGAAAATCTTTTTATTTTCATAACTAAACAACGCAATTATTGATATGAAAAAATTACAATGCATCCCGCAAAGCGGGATTAAGCTACTCCTAAGCCTGTGCTTTACACTCTTATCGATAGGCTTATTCGCACAAAAAATTTCAGGTACTGTCAAAGACAGTGATGGCTCATCTATTATAGGTGCATCGGTTTTAGTTAAAGGAACAAACAACGGTACCACTACGGATGAGAATGGAGCTTTTACGTTGGACAATGTCGCACGGGGTTTTACTTTGGTAGTGTCATTTGTTGGATTTAAAACGGTTGAAGTCAAGGCTGACGGCTCGATTTCCGTTACTTTAGAAGGAAGTGATGCTTTGGACGAAGTGGTTGTTACGGGGGTTTTTGACCCACGCACACGTATGCAAGCCTCGGTTGCTATTTCTACACTCAATGCAGCTCAATTGGATAGAATAGTGCCAAGTAGCTCAGTTGATTTACTTAAAAATATGCCGGGCGTTTATGTCAATTCGGCAAAAGGTGAAGTGGGCAGTGCAGTTTATACACGTGGTTTGAACTACAATGGCGGCTTTTTCTATGTGTCTATGCAAGAAGATGGTTTGCCTGTGTTGGGTATTTCGGGCTTGCTACAACCAGATGCGTTTTTGCGCGCGGATGCTACTATTCAGCGTGTGGAAGTCGTCCGTGGCGGTACAGCGTCCATTTTAGGACCTAATGCACCGGGCGGTCTTTTCAATTATGTGTCAAAAAAAGGGGGACAAACGCTCGGTGGCGAAGTTCGCACAAGAGTGGGTTTGGAAGGCAACGGACAAAACCTTTATTTGCGGGGTGATTTCAATATTGGAGGGCCCCTCAGTAAAGACAAGTCTTTGACGTTCAATGTCGGCGGTTTTTATCGTAATGCCGATGGACCTAAAAACCCCGGTTATAAATTGAGCTATGGTGGTCAAGTAAAAGCCAATGTTATCAAACAATACAATTCAGGCTCAATTAAGGTTTATGCCAAATTATTGGACGATAATACGGCGCCTTTTGAGTTCACACCTTCAACGAGTTTCACAAGCCCACAAGCGGCTCCCGGTTTTAATAATACAAGTTCTACCTTAGTTCAATCTTTGCAATACACTATACCCAAAACACTTACAGGTTTAGATAGAGATATTAATTATGATACTCGAAAAGTACAAGCCTACAATGAACTCGCGGCAGGTTTTAGCTGGGAGCAACGTTTTGGAGAGGGTTGGACTTTTAACAACAATTTCCGCATATCCAACAAAGATAATATCAATCAAACTACAGCCGTTGTGTTTCCATTTAGAGTTGACCAATTGACATTTTATGGTGTCGGCGGTAATGTTGGGCGCATGGGTACTTATGAATTTTATGACCCAACAACAGGCAAAAGTTATGGTACTGTACAACAATTACCACCGACTGCACCTGGTCCTCCGAGAGTTATTGCTGGCAGTTTGACCCTTCCAGGAAGTGCTATTATGCCAAATGCTGTTTTATACAATCCTAATCCATACAGCGAAAATGGTTTGAACGATATTATGAATCAAGCAACTATCACTAAAAAATTGTCAAATATGACTTTTACGGGTGGTCTTTATGCGGTATCGTCAAAAGCAACACGCTTGACATTGATTCCTGCGGCACAAACATTTGCCACAGTTGAGAGCCAACCCAAAACGGTGGCGATTCGCTACACTAATTTGGCGGGCGTTAAGCATGATTTGACTAATAAGCAAGGTATAATGAACGTTGGTGGCGGCGGTTTGTATAACAACGAAGCAACCATTAACCAAACGGCCTTCTTCTTGGGTCACAACTGGGATATTTCAGATAAACTGAATATTGACTGGGGTATTCGCGCTGAAAACTTCCGCATTAAATCAAGTTTCACAACGCCAAAACGCGGTACGGACAGCAAATTAGGCGCAGATGGTGACTCTTTAACACTATATGATAGTCGTGTTTTTACCAAAAATCCAGAACAAAGTTATGATAAGAAACTCGGCTTTGGCGATGTTTTCTCCTATTCTTTTGGCGCAAACTATAAAGTGAGCGATGTTTTTGCAGTCTATGGTCGTTTTTCACAAGGTCGTAAAACACCTGATTTGAGCTATTTTATGGACATTGCTAATCAGCAGTTGACTTCGGGTATTTCAGTAGAAGCGCAAAATATCCAAATGGCAGAATTGGGTTTGAAGTTTAAAAATGATAAATTCAGCTTGTTTGCAACGCCTTTCTATACTTTAGCGAGCAATGTTCCGAACTTTCAAATTTTCCAAAATGCTGACTTGACTTATTACGCACCTCCGCGCGTATATCAAAAAATTCGCACAGCAGGTTTGGAGTTAGAGGGCAATGCGGTATTAACTAAGAACTTCAGTATTCGAGCAGTGGCGACTTTCCAAAACTCGGTAGCTGATTCGTTCTCTGTTTACTTGGCTAAAACAAACGGGCCTGCTGATGATGAAAAAGTCAACTATCATGGTAAAAAGAACGACAATATCGGTACAATGATAATGATTACGCCAACTTACACGGCGGGTGATTTCTTTGCCTCTATCAATTATCAGTATATGGGCAAACGTTGGGCAAATGTGGGCAATGCTTTCGAACTCCCTGCGTTCAGTGCATTTGATTTAAACATGGGTTATACTATTTCAAAACGTATCCAACTCAATGCGTCTATCAATAATGTGTTGAATACTTATGGGGTCATGAGTTGGGCAGCCCCAGGTGGTTTCCCTGCTTCATTGGACACGCAAGGCTTTACAAAGGCAGCACTTGATGCAAATCCGAATGCCGTCTATTCAACATTATCTGTTATGCCACGCGCGTATTTTTTGACGGCAACTTATAAGTTTTAAAAGCGTTTTTTTCATACATATTTGGTGAGCAATAGAGGCAGCTTTAAACGGCTGTCTCTATTTGCACATTGATACCCCTGAGTATTTTGACTAAAACAAACAACAATGAATAAATTTTGCACAACCTTCTTGGCTATTTTTATAGCCCAAATAACGCTTTTAAGCCAAAATGTGTACGAAACTTTACAGGCTGATTCTATGCAAATTGGCGCATACAGCCGTAGTTTTTTGTACCATACACCTCAAAATCTGCCTAAAAAACCTAAGTTGATATTTGTACTGCATGGTTCAGGTGGTAGTGGTCAACGCATTTCGCAATTTACGGAACATTGGTTTAGTAAATTGGCAGATGCACAAGGAGATATCATTGTGGTGTACCCGAATGGCTACAAAGACCATTGGAATGAGTGCCGAAAAGAAGCCAATTTTGAAGCAAATCTTTTGAATATTGATGACAATACGTTTTTTGAAAAAATGATTGATTATTTTGTTCAAAAATACCGCGTCAATCGAAAGCAAGTGTTTGTGGTCGGACATTCAAACGGGGGACATGAAGTATTCAAATTGGCGAAAGAAAGACCCCATTTGTTCAAAAAATACGTGGCAGTCAGTGCTGGTTTGCCGACACCTTCCAATGATGATTGCATAGCGACAAATACACCAGTTTCAATGATGGTCATTAACGGCACGGGCGACAAAATCAATCCTTATAATGGTGGTGAAGTCGTGATGACGGGTGGAGCAAAACGGGGCAATGTCCTTTCTACTGATGAAACTATGAACTATTGGGCAAATTTGGCAAAAAAAGACTTTTCAAAAGCAGTGAAATTTGATTTTCCTGATATAGACAAAGAAGACGGCACTACGGCAACTCAGTTCTCTCTGACCACCAAAAAATACGATATTCGATTGATAAAAGTTAAAAATGGTGGACACGTTTTGAGTGTACCCACAAAAACGCCACCACCCGCAATGATTGGAAAATCCATTCGCGATATAAATATGGCGCAAATTGCTTTTGATTTTTTCTTTGGAAAATGACCCCTCAGTATATTTTCTACAAAAAGAAGGCGTAACCAATTTTAAATTTCAAACAATGAAAAAAGGACTTTTTACCTACGAAAACGGCACAGTGCTTTTGATGGCACTTACTTTTGGCTGTTTATTTTTTGACCGTTTGGCACTTAATTTTTTGATGCCTTATGTTGCCAAAGATTTGCAACTCAATAATACACAGATTGGCTTGTTGGCGGGTGGTTTATCGGCTGCGTGGGCTGTCTCCAGTTTTTTTACAACGGCTTGGGCAGAAACGAATAATAAGAAAAAAATGGTCTTTTTAGTGGCTGTCTTCGTCTTTTCTATTTGTTCGTTTGGTTCGGGCTTGGCGACATCTTTTGTCACTTTGTTGATAGCTCGATTGGTGATGGGCTTTGCGGAAGGACCCGTTATTCCTTTGGCGCAAAATTTTGTGGAGCGCGAGTCTTCGTCGCATCGTTTGGGTCTGAATTCGGGTCTTTTACAAGCCGTTGGTTCTGCCTTGTTTGGGTCAATATTGGCACCTGTATTATTGGTGCAAATTGCTGAAAATATTGGCTGGCGCAATGCTTTTTACGTGGCGGGTGCGCCAGGATTGCTAATGGGTTTGTTAACTTGGTTTTACATTAAGCCTTCGACGGCTGAAAGCAAAGGCACGCAAGACAAATCTACGTTGAATATAGCCGAATTGATGCAGTACAATAATATCAAATGGGGTATTCCATTGGCTTGTTGCATCTTCGGTTGGTGGTTTGCAACCTTGCCGTTTATATCCAAATATTTTGTCGAAATGCAAGGTATGTCTAACGATGAAATGGGTAAAACTATGGGCTTATTGGGTGTTTCGGGACTATTATCTTCCATTATCCTTCCTGCTTTATCCGATAAAATAGGGCGAAAACGGGTCTTAATCGGGGCTATTGCTATTGGTATTTTGTACCCCTTTGCCGTCTATTTTTTAAAAGGTTCGGAGGTACAACTACCCGCTATGTTTTTGACTTATTTTACAATGGGAACACTGCCTATAATAGCGGCAGTCATTCCTTCGGAAGCTGTGCCCGACAACCTAAAAGCCAAAGCAATTGGTTTGATTACGGCTATTGGTGAAATAGTCGGTGGGGTTTTAGTCCCTGCAATGGCGGGCGTTTTGTCCGATAAAATTGACCCATCTGCTTTTTTGTGGATATCATCAAGTTTAGCTGTTTTAGGGTTGTTTTTTGCGACTAAATTGAAATAGTCGAGTGCTCGGGATGCACCTCATTTCGGTAAATGCGTTACACATCCAAAGAATTTGATGATAACTTTTGGTTACACCCATACGGTTTACTTTTTATGCCGCCTCGAAGTTGCTTATATTATTGGGTAAATCATTGCGGTTGATGGTGGTTTTGATGCATTGGGCGTAGGTTTGTTGAGTTTGATAATATAAATTCGATAATATTACTGTACATTTTTATTTACCACATAAGGTACAGTAATATGAAATTCGATTTTAGAATTTAGAACCGCCTTCAGAAATCTAAAATCCGAAATCGAATCACCCCCTCAGTATTTACTACTTTTAACGAAATACCAACTTTAAATAAATGAAAAAACACATCTGGTTAGCCATAATCGCCTCAGCTTTAGGCTTTTTTGTGGATTTATATGATATTATTATCCTCAGTATTGTGCGCTCAAAAAGCCTTTTGGAGGTAGGCGTGCCGCAATCCGAATTGCTGACAAAAGGTGTTTTACTCATCAATATCCAAATGGTGGGTATGCTGATAGGTGGTTTTTTATGGGGTATCATTGGCGATAAAATGGGGCGGCTTTCGGTGCTGTTTGGGTCTATTATTTTGTATTCATCAGCTACTTTCGCCAATGCTTTTGCCACCAATTTTGAGATGTATTTGCTGTTGCGCTTTTTGGCAGGTATTGGTTTGGCAGGTGAATTGGGGGCTGCAATTACGCTTGTGACGGAGCAAATGCCGCAAAGGTATCGGGGTATCGGACCTGCACTTATTGGCGGCTGTGGTATGTTGGGGGCAATTTTTGGGGCATATATTGGCGGAAAATATTCATGGCAATTCACCTATCAGTTGGGTGGTGGGTTGGGTTTTGCGTTGCTCATTTTACGTTTGGGGGTTCTCGAATCGGGTCTTTTTAATGAAATGAAAGGAAAAACAAGCACGCGAGGCGATTTGCGCTTATTGTTTAAAAATAAGGATTATATTAAAAAATACATCAGTATTTGTGTTCTCGGATTCCCTGTTTGGTTCGTCAATGGTGTCGTGATGACTTTCACACCCGAAATCGGCAAGGCTTGGGGTATGAATCCTATCCCCTCAGTATCAGCCGTGTTTACCTACTATTTTATCGGTTTCACGTTTGGCGATTTGACAGGTGGATTTGTCAGTCAATACCTTCAAAGTCGTAAAAAAGCGATTCGTTTGTATTTAACAATGTACACAGTTGGGTTAATTGCGTTCTTCATGTTTGCTAATCAATCATTGAAATTGTATTACGGACTTTTATTATTTCTTGGCTTCTGCGTCGGCTATTCAATTGTGCTATTGACCTTAGCCGCCGAGCAATATGGAACGAATATTCGAGCAACCGTCACAACTTCCTCTCTGAATATTTTACGAGCAACGGTCATTCCTCAAACGCTGTTATTTGGTTGGTTAGTACCGAGTTTAGGCGAGCCTAAATCGGCAATGGTGGTGGGCGTTTTTGCAATATTAATTGCCTTTTGGGGACTCAGTAACTTGGAAGAGACTTTTCACAAGGATTTGAATTATATGGAATAAGTGTGTAAAAAATTGCACCTCTCAAAACATCTCGAATCTGGACAGAAGCGGGACTGTGGGAATGCAAAATCAAAAAGTAATTATAAAAAAACTCAACAATGAAAAAGATAATCTCATCAATTTTAGGCATTACAATAATGCTTTTCTCTTGTACGAATGTAGCAAGCGATAAAACTTCTGAACCGTTCCGTTGGGGCGTTGCCACCTGCGCTTATCAAGTAGAAGGCGCCTATCAAACAGACGGCAAAGGCGAATCCAAATGGGATTTTTTAACTAATAAAGTACAGATTACCAAATTGGTAGTAGGCGAACAAATGACGGGCAATGTCTCAATCAATATGTACGACCGCACGCAGTACCTCAAAGATATTCAGCTGATGAAAGAATTGGGTGTAAATTCTTATCGTATGTCACTGGATTGGAGCCGTATTATTCCCGACGGAACAGGTACGCCAAATGAAGTCGCTTTGAAACATTATGATGTGCTGATTGACGATTTGTTGGCGGCAGGCATTGAGCCATTTGTAACCATTTATCATTTTGATTATCCTGCTGTTTTGCTGCAAAAAGGCGGTTGGGGCAATCCCGAAATGGAAAATTGGTGGCTCAATTATGCGACGATTTGCTTGAAACGATATGGCAATAAAGTGAAGCATTTTATCACTTTTAATGAGCCCTATATTGAGTTTTTTTTAGTTGAAAATATGCTCAACGCGCCTAAAGATGCCCCCCTCAGTAAAGAGTATTACATGAGCCAAATGCAAAAAGCACACCGTCAGATGGTGACAAATGCTAAAATAACAAAAATTTACCACGATTTAAAATTAAAAGGCGAGATTGGTATTGTCCTTAATTTGAACCCTGCCGCACCGTGGGATGCTTCAAAACCTGCTGATGTGGAAGCCGCAAAATTCCAAGATGTCTTAATAAACGGTTTGTTTTTAGACCCACTTTACAAAGGCAGTTATCCTAAAATGGCATTGGATTCTTTGGCAAAATACAATCCGACTTTCAAACCCAATGCAGAGGATATGGCATTGATTGCTGAGCATAAACCCGATTTTTTAGGTATTAATTTTTATGCGCCCGCTATTGTGAAAGGAGAAGATTCTCCAATATCTTTAAAATGGTTGGACAATAATCCCGATTCGGTGAAGTCTCATGTCGGTCCCGTTATGCCTGAATATTTGTACCAAATATTGATGCGTTTGAAAACAGAATATGGCAATCCTAAAATGTATATCACTGAAAATGGTGCGGGCTTTAAAGGAGAAGATGTGGTAATAAACAATAAAGTGAGCGACCCGTTGCGTGCCGATTATATCAAACGCCACATAGAGTATGCACTAAAAGCTAAAACAGAAGGCGCAAACTTGAACGGATATATGGTTTGGAGTGGTTGGGATAATTTTGAATGGGTATCGGGCTATACCAAGCGTCTCGGTTTAATATATGTGGATTTTCAAACGCAAGAGCGCATACCGAAGCAGAGTTATTTTGAATATCAAAAGATTATAAAAGAGAATAAAAAACTTTAGGAATGAAGTATCAATTTCTGATTTGAGATGTCGGATTTATGTACAATTATCGGTTCTTGCGCAATTAATCGTTTAGAATATCAATTTTGAAGAAAATGGTTGGCAACGAAACCACCATCTAAAAATGTAAACTGTGTTTTAAAATAATTTCAATTTATGAAAAAAATTTGTTTTGGTTTATCAACCCTCATTTTAATATGCGTCATGGCGTGTAATACACCCACAAAAATAGGCACAACGACCAGTTTGCCTCAATTGGGTAAAAGTTCACTAAAAGAAGTTATCAAAGCGATGACTTTGGATGAAAAAGCCAACCTCGTGATAGGAATGGGCTTTTTTGTACCGGGCTTACCTGCCGAAATGTTTCCGCCGATTGCGGAAGCAGATAAAACAACCCCTGAAAAAGTGGTGGGTGCAGCAGGGCGGACGCACGCAATTCCCCGTTTAGGGATTCCTTCTTTGACCGTTTCTGATGGACCCGCGGGTGTACGAATAGATGCCATTAGAAATAACGACAATTCAAAAACGTATTATGCAACAGCATTTCCTATTGGGACAGCTTTGGCTTCGACTTGGGATACGGCTTTGGTTAAAGAACTCGGCGTTGCTTTTGGCAGTGAAGTACGGGATTACGGCATCGACGTTTTGTTGGGTCCTGCGATGAATATTCACCGCAATTCATTGGGAGGGCGCAATTTTGAATATTATTCAGAAGATCCTCTCGTATCAGGACGCATGGCGGCAGCGATTGTGAATGGTGTTCAATCGAATGGCGTAGGCACATCCATCAAACATTTTGCGGCTAACAACAATGAGTTCAACAGAATGAGTATGAATGTGCAAGTCAGTGAAAGAGCTTTAAGAGAAATTTACTTAAAAAACTTCCAAATTGCCCTGCAAAACTCTAATCCGTGGACAATTATGTCGTCGTATAATTTAATCAATGGCACATATACCTCACAGAGTAAAGAGTTATTGAACACCGTTTTGCGCCAAGAATGGGGGTTCAAAGGTATGGTCATGACCGATTGGTTTGCGGGAAAAAATGCGGTAGAACAAATGGTAGCGGGTAATGATTTATTGATGCCTGGTAATTTGACGCAAAAAGATGCTATTGTGGCGGCGGTTAATAATAAGACACTACCCCTCAGTACCTTGGATGAAAACGTCGAAAGAATATTGAATTTGATTCTCAAATCACCTACTTTCTTAGGCTTTAAATATTCTAATAAACCCGACTTACAAAAAAATGCGGCTATCTCGCGCAAAGTTGCAGCAGACGCGATGATTTTGTTGAAAAACGAAGCCACTTTACCGCTTGCAACGGGCAAAAAAGTCGCTGTTTTTGGCAATACATCTTACAATATGATAGCGGGCGGAACAGGCAGTGGCGATGTGCATAAAGCCTATATGATTTCGTTGAATCAAGGTTTAGAAAATGCAAAATATACTGTTGATGCAGCTTTAACAACAACTTATAAAGCGTATTCTATTGCTGAAAAAGCGAAACAACCAAAGCCAAGAACACCTTTTGACCCAATAGTTGCCATCCCTGAAATGCCGATTGATGCGGCTTTGGCAGCAAAAATGGCTACCGATAATGAAGTGGCGATTATCACAATTGGAAAAAATTCGGGCGAATTTGCCGATAGAACTTTGGATATTGATTTTAACTTAACAGCTGCTGAAACGGCGATGATTAACGCAGTATCACAAGCTTTTCGTGCCAAAGGAAAGAAAGTTATAGCGGTGTTAAACATTGGAGGTGTTATAGAAACCGCTACTTGGCGTGACAAAGTAGATGCCATTTTATTGTCTTGGCAAACAGGTTTGGAAACGGGTAATGCTGTGGCGGATGTTTTAAGTGGAGCAGTTAATCCATCCGCAAAATTGGCGACGACATTTCCCATAAATTATAAAGATGAAGCGTCTTCAAAGAATTTTCCGGGTAAAGAATTGGCAACAAATGATAACAAACCTGCAAGTATGATTGAAAGCAAACCCTCTGAAATCACTTACGAAGAAGGCATTTACATTGGTTATCGCTATTTCAACACATTTAATGTGAAAACAGCGTACCCATTTGGCTTTGGTTTATCTTACACAAACTTCTCTTATGGCGATGTAAAATTAAGTGCCACCAACTTTAAAGATAAAATAACGGCAACAATAACCATCACAAATACGGGAAAAGTGGCAGGAAAAGAAGTTGTTGAATTGTACTTGCGTGCGCCTGATAGAAAGTTATTTAAGCCCGATATGGAATTAAAAGCTTTTGGTAAAACGAATATATTAAAGCCAAATGAATCCCAAACAATGACTTTCACACTTACTGCCAATGATTTAGCGTCTTTCAATACAGCTACATCTTCTTGGATGGCAGAGGTTGGTACATACACTGTAAAAATTGGTGCGTCGTCAGCAGATATTAAAAAGACGGCAACTTTTACTTTGGATAAGGATTTGGAGTTAGAAAAAGTGAATAAGGTTTTAGTGCCCAAAGTACAGATTACTGAGATTCGGAAATAACTTCCCTCTGTATAAAAATTTAATTGACGGGGTGATTACGAATCACCTCGTCAATATCATCAGGGAAGAGGATATAAGTTTATGTCTGGTATGAAATGAAAATCCTTTGTATTGTAAGTGAAAAGTTCTAAATCATAAGTGACCGCCATTGCTCCTATAAGTGCGTCAGGTATTCTAATTCCTTGACTTAGACGGTATTCAGCTATCAGTTCGACACTTTTTTGAGAAGCGGCTTCATTGAGATGAACGATATTGAAATGTTTGATTTTCTTTTTCATTTGCTGTAATTCGGCTTTGTTAGACATACCTATATAAAGTTCCATGACAG
>JANPHO010000313.1:0-3142 GCA_031424515.1 Saprospiraceae bacterium | reverse complement strand
GACTCTTTTTATCAAAAAAAAGAATCCCCTCTTTTTCAGTTGAAATAATAATTTTGTCATCTCGCCACTCAACAGCATTTAATAGATTATGAATGAGTGTACTATTATATTTATCAAAAATCTTAAATGTTTTTTGTTTTTTATCAAAAGACACTAATCCTTTATCAGTTGCCAGCCATAAATTTATTGAATCTTGAGTAAGTACTGCTCTTATTTTAAATTTATCAGTAAAGTAACTACTCTCTAATTTTGGATTTACATTATTATTCCTAATATATTCGGTGAAGCCAAACCCAGATTTACTAGGATAAGAATAAATAGAATAAGAATTTGTTTTTTTATCAATTGCAGTTCTAACTGTTCGATAGCCATTGAATTCTGATACGTTATGATATTCATATTGCCCATTTGCGTTTTGTTTTTTAGTGTTTAGTTTATACAACCTTGGATTGGCGTTCCATGCACCTATTCGCAACCAAAGATACCCCTCAGTATCTAAGTCAAAAGCATAGAATTCGCTGGGTATTCTTTGATTATCATTATCTGCTATCCAAATCCTTTCAAAATTATCGGTAGCCCGCTTATAGCGATGTAAATAATAAGCAGTACAAAACCAAATATCTCCTTTATTATCTTCAAAAAATGGGCTTTGAATATTATTATCGTACAGGGATGTCGAATCTGTGGGAATATTTTTATAGACCTTCACTCGTTGCCCGTCAAAACGATTAAGCCCTTCTGTGGAACTAATCCACACAAATCCCCTTGAATCTTTTAGAAAAAATGTAGAATAGACTGAACTTAATCCATTACTTGAACCATATTCATTAAAATGAAATGGCAAATTAGACTGTGCAGTAGCTACACAGCTAATCAGTAGAAAAAGGCAAATGTTATTAATTCGACGTAGCTTAGAAAACATATCTCTTTATGTATATTTTCATAAATTATCAAAAATGATTTATTATGAAATAACAAAATGCAATAATAGAAAAAAGGCTTGACAAACTATTGTTTGACAAGCCTTTTTTCTATTATTCCTAAATTTTATATTTAATCAAGGACAATGTACATCTGGAGGACAGCAATCACCTGGAATCAAACCGTCATCATCACCTAAGCCTCTTGTAGCCTCTTCAGGATATGGTTTTTGATTGGCATCAAAAGCTTCGGCATAAACTGTGAACTTGGCTTTCCCAGATTCATCGGGTAGAATGTAAAAAAACAGACCCGAAGCATCAGGGTGGGCATTCAATAATTTTTCAATTTGGGCTTTAGAAAAAAAGGCTCCGCGAATAAAATCAGCAGGAACCATGGTGAGATACTGTGCGCGCAGAGTATCCAATTCGGAACGTGTCATAGGGGAAAAAGATTAAAAAATGAATAAATGGTTTTTAAATCGGCAGCTTTATGTGTTTATTCCATTGGATTAAAGTCAATGGTTTTTTCGAGTCCGCTGGATTTACCATCCATCGAAAGTATCTTGAAAATTGTTAACACAAATATATAAATAAAAAAAAAGATAAGTTGGCGTATTGTATGAATGGTAGTTATGATTGTACGAATGGTAACTTTTTCGATATGAAAGTAAAAAATCGCTTCAAAAATAGAAATATCGGAACGGTTTTTTATCGCTCCGACATTTTTTAGTTCAAAATTGGATTATCAAACTTTTAAAACACTTGATTTTTGACCTAAAGCATTTGATTTTAATGCTTTGTATATTGATTTTAAATTCAGAACATTATGACTACCCCCTCAGTATCAAAGCAATTATTTACCCCATTTCCTCAATTGATTCAATAATGCACTGAAATCTTTGGGTAGCTCAGTTTCAAAAGTTAACATTTCGAGCGTTTTCGGGTGTTTAAACATAAGTTTTGAGGCGTGTAAAGTCGTTCTGCTCATGATAGGACGCTCTTCCTCAAATTTTCCAATTTTAAAACTTTTAGCCTTTATTTCCGAAAGTTTTAATTCACTTCTTCTACCATAAAGCGCATCCACAGCCAATGGATAACCAATACTTTGAAAATGCACCCTAATTTGATGCGTTCTTCCCGTTTTGATATCCGCTTCGACTAAGGTAAAATATTTGAACTTTTCAACTGCTTTATAAAACGTCAGTGAATCTTTTCCTCTTTTGGCAACAACCATCTTACCCGCAACAGATGAATGCGGGGCGATGGGTTTGTTAATTTCACCCTCATCTTGATGCAATACGCCATCCAAAAGTGCGGTATAGATTTTAGATGTCTCGTGATTCTCAAATTGAATGGACAAATGCCGATGTGCCACATCGTTTTTAGCAAAAACAAGGATGCCCGAAGTCTCTCTATCCAAACGATGAACGATGTACACTTTTCCGTATATCTTATTCAGTTCGGCGTAAAGGCTGGGTTTGGCGGTATCAAATCTATCAGGAATGGTCAATAAATCAGCGGGTTTATTCACCACTATTATTTCTTCATCTTCAAAAACGATGGTAGGTTTCATATTCATTTCTTATTTTTTCAGCGCAAAGGTAAAAACAAGTATAAGATATTGTTTAATAAATTAATTCTACTTTGGCACTTTAAACCCGTGTCACCGCTTTAAGGCGGTGGCACGGATAAAGCATAAAGATTTCATTGAAAATACTCATATTTTATGGTAAATCCGTACCACCGCTCGGAGCGGTGACACGGGTTTTCTAAAGTGCCAAAAATTACTAGGGTTCTTTTTTATTTTAAAACATTTTATCGCTCATTTAGAATGGGTTACTCAATTTCTTTTTAAGTTTGATGCGATAAAATTTTAGAATCGTCATTTTAAAAGGAATGGATAACAGACTCATCGCTTTTGAAGATAAAAATATTCGGCGGGTATGGCAGAATGAGCAATGGTATTTCTCCATTATTGATGTCATTGAAATACTCACTGAAACTGATAGACCGCGCAAATATTGGTCAGATTTGAAAAAAAAGCTGACTACTGAGGGGTTTAATGAACTGTCCGAAAAAATCGGACAGTTGAAAATGCCTGCTTCTGACGGTAAAAATCGCTTAACCGATGTCGCTAATACTGAGGGGGTGCTGCGGATTATCATGTCCATCCCTTCGCCGAAAGCGGAGCCTTTTAGGGTGTGGATGGCTCAAGTAGCCGC
>JANPHO010000312.1:0-13176 GCA_031424515.1 Saprospiraceae bacterium | reverse complement strand
GATATGTGTGAAGTCAGAGACTTCACACAACAAACCCCGTTCTTGGAGGAACATTGGAAGAATTTAAAGAACGGGATTAAATTGACAAAATTCTCCCAAAATATACGAGTTGGCAATAATAAAATGAAATCTACAAAGACAATTTTAAAAGAACAAGTTAAAGCCTTTAGAAATTGGTGGGCAGAAAATTATACCCTCGAAGCTATTAAAGAATTGCTAACTGATGACCCTGGTTATCCAAATTGGTTAGAAATTGAGATTTTTTTCGGAAAGTTAATTGAAAATAAGGAATTTGTTGATTTAGACGAAGAAGACCAAATCAATTTACTCTGGTTAATCGCACGGAATTGGGACTTAGGAAATATGATAGCTTGGCTAACTAAAGGTTCGCAATTATCACTTATGGGGAAGATGCAAAAAACTGATTTCGTAATGTTGTCAAAAACTCTTTTAAAATTAAACCATCCAGAGTTTAATGATGCTAAATCCCAAATAGTTTTTTCGTTTCAAAAGTTTGAAAAACTCACCCCCGAAATAGAGACAATACTTTTAAAATTCTACGAAGATGAAGACGAATATACTAAACGTTTATCGCTGATGACGCTTGGTAAACTTGGCTATCATGACATTAAGAATTTAATAAATCAATCTTGGCGGATTATAGATGACGAGCATTATAAAATTGGTTGTTTATGGGTAATAAACGAAAATATAAAGGATAATGAGCTAATGAAAAACTACTTATCACTTGCTGATAAGGAAAAAGGAGAATATTTGAAAGAATATGTAATTCAATTGCGACTGAATAAAAACTATCAATAATTTTGACAAATTTCAAGCGATATTTAAAGAAAAACAAGCTAAAAAGGCAAAAATACTGAGGGGTAACAAAACGTACTTTGATAAAACACCAAAGTACGTTTCACACCTTAAAACTATCCTAAAAAAGCTTTTTTAAATGTTGGAGCGATTCTGTTTTTAGTGGCTTGCTCGTAGGCGAAAGCAATGCGGATGAGTTCTCCTTCCTTGTACGCTCCGCTGATGTACGACAAACCAACGGGTAAATCATATACTTTGCCGCATGGTACGGTGATGTGCGGATAACCACTCGTGGCAGCTGGCGCCGTAAAAAAGACATCGCCCCAACGGTCGCCGTAAATGGTATCGATGCTGCAAGCGGGTCCCATTGTCAGCCCAGCAATGGCATCCAATTTATTTTGCTGCATTACGGTATCAATTATTGTTTTTGATCCATTATGGCTTTTTTCTAAGGCTTGGAGGTATTCTTTGCTGTTCAAATCGCCTTTTGCTTCGCATTTTTCAAAGGTTTCTTGTTTAAAAGTGGGCATTGTTTGGTCTTCGTTTTTTTTATTAAAATCAATCAAGTCTTTCAATGTTTTCATCGGCGAATTAGCCGTTGATAAGTATTTATTGATGCCGTATTTAAATTCATAACACATGAGCGTAAACTCAGCTTCACCATTGGCATTGATTTTATCCAAAAATTCAATTTCAATAATTTCAGCCCCTTGTTGCTTCATATCATTCACTGCTTTATCGAACAAGCGTTGAAGAAATTGGTTGGTATATTTCTTTTTTTCAACGCCAATTCTTTTACCTTTCAACCCATTTGCATCCAAAAACGTGGTGTAATCGGCTGCCACTTTGCCTTCGCTTTCCTTGGTTTTTGTATCGTCGGCATCCAAACCCGTCATAGCCGTTAAAAGAATTGCTGCATCTTTGACCGTCCTTGCCATCGGACCCGCCGTATCCTGCGTGTGCGAAATGGGGATAATACCCGAACGACTCAACAAACCAACCGTGGGTTTTATGCCCACCAATCCGCTCACGGACGCCGGGCACGTAACTGAACCGTCCGTTTCAGTACCCACCGCCACGGCGCACAAGTTAGCCGCCACCGCAACGCCCGAACCCGAACTCGACCCACATGGATTATGGTCTAAAATATACGGATTTTTGGTCTGCCCTCCCCTACTGCTCCATCCCGAACACGATTGACTGGAACGGAAATTCGCCCATTCCGACAGATTGGTTTTACCCAAAAGCACCGCGCCTGCATCCCTCAGTTTTTTAACAATAAAAGCATCTTTTGAAGCCTTATGACCCACCAAAGCCAACGAACCCGCCGTGGTCATCATCTGATCGGCCGTATCAATATTGTCTTTTATTAAAATGGGAATACCGTGCATCGCCCCGCGCACTTTCCCCGCTTTTCTTTCTTCATCCATCGCTTTTGCAATGGCGAGGGCATCAGGATTAAGCTCAATGACAGCGTTTAGAGCGTGTCCTTTTTTATCAATCTCTGCAATGCGTTGCAAATACATGGTCGTAATTTGTACGGAACTGTATTTGCCCGAAGCCATTTTTTCTTGAAGTTCAGAAACGGTAGCTTCGTTCAATTCAAAATTATCCATCGGGTCAGACGCAACGCCTGCCGATTTAGTTTCTGAATTCGGCTTACAAGATGCCGTTAAAAGGCTCGTTAAGCCCGTTGCGGCTAAGGTGGTATTGGTTAAAAATTCTTTTCTATTCATATTGAAAGTGATTGGATTGGATGGATTTGTTAGAACTACAATATTAAACTAAAAAGGGAAATTAAAGGCGGTTTTAGGGTTTTAAAAATCAATAAATCACCACACTTGAAAAGTGTTTCCTTATAAAAAACGTTACTAATAACTTAATCTCCACCAATTCGAAAAAATATTGTATCTTTGCACTTCATTTTGCTGTTTAAAGTGTTATTGAAGTATTTAAACATTGAGACATTAGGCGGATTACTGATAATCTAAGCCCGATCCAAGGGGAAAGTCTCACTATTTCCACATAAAATACTTTCTATTTATTTAAAAAACACTCCCCTCTTTTGCAGCGCGTTAAAAAAAATACATGACATTTGAATCTCTCGGACTCTCACAGTCCCTCTTAAATGCCCTCAAAAAAGAAGGGTATGAAACACCTACACCTATTCAGGCGCAAGCCATTCCTTTAATTTTAGAAGGTCACGATGTATTAGGGTGTGCCCAAACTGGCACTGGTAAAACCGCTGCGTTTGCTCTTCCCATGTTACAAAAATTGGCGGAAAATAAAGCGCCCAATTCTTCAAAAAGACCCATTCGAGCATTGGTACTCACGCCTACCCGTGAATTGGCCATGCAGATAAAAGAAAGTTTTGATGCTTATGGCAACTTCTTAGGCTTAAAAAACTTAGTCATCTTCGGTGGCGTTGGTCAAAATGTTCAAACCGATGGTTTGAAATCGGGCATTGATATACTCGTCGCTACGCCCGGTCGTTTACTGGATTTGATGCAACAAGGCTTTGTTTCACTCAACGATATTAAGTTTTTTGTTCTCGACGAAGCAGATAGAATGCTGGATATGGGTTTTGTGCACGATGTAAAACGCATCTTGACCAAACTACCTAAAGAGCGCCAAACCTTGTTTTTCTCCGCTACTATGGCGCCTGAGATATTACAATTGGCTTCTGGTATCTTGAATAATCCTAAAAAGGTGGAAGTAACGCCTGTTTCTTCGACGGCTCAAACAATCCAACAAGCCCTTTATTTTGTTGAAAGAGAGGATAAAAGACGCCTTTTAATCCATATTTTAAAGGATAAAGACATCAAATCGGCATTGGTTTTCACGCGTACCAAGCACGGTGCGAATAGACTTGTGCAGGACTTATATAAAGCCGGCATCGGTGCAGATGCCATTCATGGCAACAAATCGCAAGTGGCTCGTCAACGGGCTTTGAATCTTTTTAAAGCGGGCGAATTGCGCGTTTTGGTGGCTACGGACATTGCGGCGCGGGGCATTGACGTGGATTCTCTTTCGCACGTTGTGAATTATGAATTGCCGAATATTCCCGAAACGTATGTTCACCGCATTGGTCGGACGGGTCGTGCAGGCGCTTCGGGTATCGCTATTTCATTCTGTGATTCCGAAGAAAGGGAGTATTTAAGAGATATTCAGAAATTGATTGCGCTACAAGTGCCGCTTGTTTCACCGCACCCTTTTGAATCCGAAAACAATACTCCTGTGCAATACCCCTCAGTAAGAATGCTTAATAAGCAGCCTGAGCGAGCGGGAGCCAGACCACCGGTTTCATCATCCAATCAACCCAAGCGCCCTATGGTGAGCTCGCGAGGAAATGATAATAGAAGTTCGGAGAAAGAAAGCCATTGGAGACCATTTTCACATCGAAGAGATAAAAAGAACTAAAATTCTTTTAAAAAAATAAAGCCGATACTGACCCCTCAGTATCGGCTTCTTTTTTTATAATTCTACGGTTTTTACCCCAAATTATCAATCAAAATATCCTCCGTTTCCTCCACATGACCAAAGGCATACGCCATTTTTTTACGGTCAAATTCCTTTTCGTTATTCGCTAACCAAATAGTCGCCACGCCATTGCCAATGAAATTTGTTATTGCGCGCGCTTCCGACATAAAACGGTCAACGCCCAATAACAAAGCCAAACCTTCAATTGGTATCACTTTTACCGCCGATAAAGTGGACGCTAAAACGATAAAACCGCTGCCTGTCACGCCCGCTGCACCTTTTGATGTCACCATTAAAATGCCAATGATTGTCAGCATTTGACTAATACTTAAATGCACATTGAAAACCTGCGCTAAGAAAATAACCGCCATCGAAAGATAAATCGTCGTGCCGTCCAAGTTAAAAGAATAACCAGTTGGCACTACCAAACCCACAACGGATTTGGAGCAACCCATTTTTTCCAATTTTTCCATCAAATTAGGCAAAGCGGCTTCTGAGCTTGAAGTGCCTAAAACTATCAATAATTCCTCTCTGATGTATTTTAAAAAATCCCACAAATTGATTTTATACATCCTTAAAATACCCCATAAAACCAGTGCTACGAATATACCCATCGTCGTATAAACCGTTGCCATTAACTTAGCCAAAGGCAGCAACGTTTTAATACCATATTTAGCAATTGTGAAAGCCATGCCGCCAAAAGCCCCAATCGGTGCAAACAACATCACACGGTGCAAACCCTTAAAAATGTATTTTGAAGCCACAGAAAGTGCATCAATTACAGGTTTGCGCCCTTGATATTTTGACATAATTACACCGAATAGAATCGCCAAAATCAGTACCTGCAAAGTTGAATTATCTTGTAAAAATTTTAACCAACTGAATTCTGCGGCACTTTGCGTGTATTTTGAAATGTCTCCTTTGACCCCCTCAGTAGTAACGCCATCTCCGGGGCGAATAATGTTCGCTACTACGATACCGATGATGAGCGCAACAGTTGTGACCACTTCAAAATAAAGCAGGGCTTTTGCGCCCAATTTACCCACTTTTTTCAAATCCCCCATTTGGACAATGCCCAAAGTAATAGTTAAAAAGATAATGGGATTGATGAAGAGTTTCACGGTAGAAATAAACAAACCACTTAAAAACTCGCTAATCGTCTTGCCTAATTTGAGTTCTTGTCCTAAAAAAGTGGTTTTCAAATCATTCTCTAAAACTTGCTTTAAGGCAATATCAGGAGCGTAATGACCCAATAAAATACCACAAATAATAGCCGTCAAAACCCAAAAAGTAAGATTTGTAAAGAGTTTTTTCATTTTGTTTTTTATTTTTAAATAACACCCGCCAAATTTAATATCATTTTTAATAAAACAATGCCTACAATGCTCGCAAATACAAGACGCTGAGTAATCGGTTTTACCCTGTGCGCCGCTTGTACCCCAAAAGGAGATGTTAGAATCGAACCCATGATAACAGGTGCTGCCATCTTAAAATTCAAATACCCTACTTGACCTACGGGCAAAGGCAGAATATTGGGCTGCCCAAAACAATAATAAATGGATATGCTCAATGCCATAATTGGCACTACCCCTACCGAAATAGAATGGGCTTTTTTCATCTCTAAACCCACGAATTCCGTGAAAAGAGGAATCATAACGATACTGCCACCCATACCCGAGAGCGCAGTCATACTACCCGTAAAAAGACCGACTAATAAAAATGGAATAGTTAAAAGGCTTGTTGAAAGGGTATTTGAAAGCGGATTTTGCTTAGGTTTTACTGTAAAAAGGCGAAAAATCGTTATGGATAACATCAGGGTAAAAACCATATCAAACATCTTTTTATTGTACCAATCGCCCGATTTGATGATACCCGTCAGTACAATTGCCGCTAAAACGCCTGTCGAAGCGGTGAGTAATATTTCACGTAAAAAGAAATTGCCCACTCTAAACTGCTTCCAACTCACTGCCGAACCCGTAAAAACCAATATCAAAAGTGCATTGGCAATAATGGCTCGACTCAATTCTTCATCGTGAAAACCCAAACGGGTCAAAAGAAAACTAAAAATAGGTATATAAAGAACATTGCCGCCAATACCGACCATCCCAAATAAAAAACCACCGAAACAACCGAGTATAAATAAGCCGAATATTTCCATCCCAATATTTTTCACAAGGTAAAAATTGAGGTTCATTTCCCCGTAAGAAATAGAGAAACTACCGATTCTCAGGGATTAAAAGATTTTAACCCCTGGAAATCAGCCAATTATATATAAAACCAATCAAAAATTCAAAGTCGCATTTAAGTAATAAAATGCCCCATTAAAACCAAACTGATTTGCATTTCGTGTGTAAGGCGTTTGACCCGTAAAATACGAGGCATAGTTGGAAAAGACTTTATCGGGATAGACATCCGTGATATTATTGCCACCTACCGAAATCGATACGTTTTTACCGATACCGTAAGTCAAAACCAAATCATAGATGGTTTTTCCGCTAAATGTTTGACTGCGGTGTGGCTGTCCAGCCGGTTTTTCCCAAGCTACTACCTCGCCAAAATGATTTGCCCGAACAGTGATATTAAACTTATGCAATTGGTATCCCAATGACAATAAAACCTTCTGACGGGGTTGCGATGTTTCAATCAAACTGCGGCTAATCGTGTCAATAATCAACACTTTTGCCGTTGTGCCTGCTTGCAAAACATCCGGCGTATTTCTTGCCGAAGCAATTTCTGTTTTGTTCACCGTCAAAGCCAAACTCGCGTTAAAACGGCTATTTTCATTGAAATTGTGCTTAAATGTGGTCACAAAGTCAATACCTTTAGTCTTTGTGCTCAAATAATTGGTGAAAAATGAGATTTGCTGAAAACCCGTAAAAATGGGTTTCAAAGCCGCCACACTATTCACAGTTAAAGCTTCTGAAATGATGATACGGTCAGAAATGTCAATCTGATACGCATCCAAAGTGAACAATAATTTATCACCCGCTTTTGCTGTTACGCCCAAATTATAGTTCAAAGAAGTTTCCGCTTTAGGGTCTTCGATGCCAATTTGCTTCAATCGTGGGTCACTATTACTCAATTGCTTAGTCTGTAAAATCGCTCCAGCTTGCACCGTGGATGTCGTCACCGAGTTATTGATTTGCTGCAAAGAAGGTGCACGGAAACCTCTATTGATGGAACCACGCAAAGCCAACCCCTCAGTCAATTTCAATCGGGTAGCAATTTTACCTGAAATATTATTGCCAAAATCGCTGTAATTTTCAAAACGCAAAGCACCCGCTACTAAAAACTTGTCCGTAATATCCGTTTCAACATCAGCGTATAAACCAACGTTGGTTCGATTAACATCTACCCTATCCTCAGGAGCAATACCCGGACGACCACTTGACCCCGGTGCTTTCCCATTTGTTTTAGCCAAAGGTCCTACGGTGTAAGAATTGACATCCCCTTCTTTTTGTTGAAAAAAGTCAACGCGGAACTGACCACCCAAAGCCAAATTGAATGATTTTGTATTTAAAAATCCATCTAAATTTTTAGATAAATTCGCCTCGGTAGTACTTTGTCCAAAACCACTTCTTCCCACGTAAAATTCAGTTGGTGAAGCCGCACCCATGGATGGATTGGTCGTATTTTTAGCCCAAAGGTCAAGGTAATTATAACCATAACCGGTGCTAAAATCCATATTCCAGCCCTTATCCAATTTCCGATTAATGCCCACTACGCCCGAATAATCCACCGAAGTGCCCGGCAGATCGGGGTCATAACCATCGGGATAAATAGAAACGTTGGAATTCGCATCTGTTGGGATAGCATTGCGGAAGAAACCTTCTGCCGCCACATCTTTCTTCGAAAAACCGCCAAAAGAGTACAAATTCCAGTTATTACTGAGGGGATAGCCAATATTCACGAAGCCTTGATAAGCCGTAGTGGGATTGCTACCGTATTTTGAAACGGTAAAAGGCGTGCCCGAAGTGGATGTAGGCCACTTCCCACGAGCTGCCCGCATACTGTCTTCCCGCGCTTGAGGCTGACTCGTTGCCATGTAAATGCGTCCTGTGAACGGGTCAGAGCGATTTGTTCCTTCCGATTTTTGGTAATGCAAAGTCGCATTGAGATAGCTATTTTCTTTACCCAATTTAAAACCATAATTGATAGCACTCATAAATGAAGCGCCATCTCCCTCTTTCGTTTGTCCGTATTGGGTTCTAAATGTGCCCTTTCCAACTGATTTATTCAAGCCCAAATTCACAATACCCGCAATGGCATCCGAGCCATATTGAGCCGCCGCACCATCGCGCAATATTTCAAGGCGATCCACTGCCAATGAGGGAATTGAGTTCAAATCCGTCACCACCGTACCTTTGCCCAACGTTACATTCAAGTTCAACGCTGAAAATTGGTGGCGGCGTTTGCCATTCACCAATACCAAAACTTGGTCAGGCGACATACCCCTCAGTGTAGCGGGGTCGGCATAGTTCGCCACGCCATTGATACCATATTTGGCGGAGTTAAAAGATGGAGAAGTAAACTGAGCCATTTGACCCAAATCCACTTGACCAGTTGATTGCAATTCTTTGGCGTTAATCACATCAACTGGTACGGGGCGATTCACATCCGTACGCGCTTTACCACGTGAGCCAACAACGGCAACCTCATTCAAAAGCGACGTTTCTTCATCCAATTTAATATTTATTTCTCCGGCGCCTACAGTTACTTCTTTCTTTTGAAAACCAACGAAAGATATCACTAAAACATCTCCTTCTTTGGCTTCTAATTGAAACCTACCATCCAAATCAGTAACAGCTCCTTTTGAAGTACCTTTAATCACCACGCTGACACCCACTAAAGGTTCACCTTTACTATCGGTAATTTTACCCGAAACTGGTGGCGCTGTCATTTCAACTTTTTCAATTGTCAAATTGGGCATCAATACTGAGGGGGTCGATTTTACCGCCCTCGATACCGCTATCATGTTGTTTATCTGTTTGAATTGCAAATTGGTTTGCACCTCAATAATCGTTAAAAGGCGATCCAAAGAATAATTGCCTTCGGCAATAGTTACAGGTACAGTTTGACCTATTTTATTTTCATTAAAAATAAAACGGACACCTGCTACCCGTTCTATTTTATTAAAAACCTCATTAATAGTCGCTTGAGAAAAGCCTATTCGATAAGTGGATTGATTCGTCTGATACTCATAGTTGTTGACGTATCTAACACTTGCTTGAGCTTGAGCAACCAAGCAGTTTGCCCATAGACTCGCCAATACAACGAGCCACGAAAATTGGTAATTTTTCATTGTTTGTTTATACATTTTGTTGTTATAAAAACTAATTTATGGTGCTTGGTTAGTAGTACCTAGTGCTTGGTTCATTACAAATACCAAGCACAAAGCACCATCAACTAAGCACTATTCCTTTACTATCACTACTTTTTTTCCTTGAATTTTATATTTAAAATCATTGGCAAAAGCCAGAACTTCCATGATATCGGAGAGGGGCAAATTGGTATCAAACATTCCCGTTACAGAATAATTAGCCAATTCTTTATCAACGCCTTCAAAACGAACCCCATAAGTATCACTCAATTTTGAAAACACTTCTGAAAGCTGCATTTTCTCTACTGAAAGCACTTTGAGCTGCTGCCAATTCACAATTTGAGAAGGTAATTTCTCAATTTCAGAAAAAACGGGCGTTTCTTTTTCAAAACGAACCTGAGTTCCTTCCGTCAACATGACAGCAGCTTTAGGTGCATCGTTATTAATAGTTGCTTTGTATTCTACTTTTACTTTACCTTCTATCAATGATACCTGCCCCATTTTGCCATTCGCTGTACTTCGCGCCACGAATATTGTCCCCAAAGCAGTAGTCACCACATTGTCGGTTTTTACTCTGAAAGGACGATTAGCATCATGAGCAACCTCGAATTTGGCTTCACCTTTCAGTGTCACCACCCTTTCAGTTTTACCGAAATCTTCCGCTAAGGTCAATTCGCTACCTACTTTCAACTGTACTTTAGTACCATCCGGCAATTTAAAAAACCGCACCAAAGCCCTTTTTAAAGGCTCTTCTACTAGTTTTTCGGTCGCTGATACTGAGGGGGTATCTTTTGAGATGGTATTATTTTTAGGTATTAAAAACCACGTTGCGAGAGCCAAAACGACGGAAGCCGCTGCCGCGTATCGCCACCAATATACTCGTTTGGTAATCGGCTCTAAAGCGATGATTTTAGCAGATTCTAAAACCGTTAACTCTTCCCGTACGCGCTGGTATCTGACTTCTAATTCTACTTTATTCCATTTGAGTGAAAGGCGGTCTAAGATACCAAAAGCCTTTTCTACCAATACTTGACGCTCAGAGTCATCCTCTATCCAATCTTCCCAATCCAAGACATCATCTTCATTTTTTTTAAAATAAAAATTTAAGAATGATTCGTTGAGCAATAGTTCATCAATGGTATAATCTGATTTATTCATCTTCTTTTTAAATAATTTACTATTAAAATGGTGTTTAATAATATAGAGGAGAGCCTCAATCTGAATCTTCCTGATTTTTTAGAATTATTTTAAAAAAAGTAAAACATCGACTATTTCTCTAAAATGGAGCGTAACCGCTTCAAAGCTTCATGAATGGTTTTATAGATAGAATCCACTTGCAAACCCGTTTTTTGAGACATGTCGTTGTAGTTCATTTCTTCAAAATAACGCAATGTGATGAGCTCTTTTTGACGAGGCGTGAGTTGTTCTAAAGCAGCAGCGAGTTGTTGACGTTTAGTATCGTTGGTTTCTTGTTGAATTAATATTTGCTCGTAGGCTTCTACTGAAAGCAATAATTCGGAGGTATTTTCATCGGCTAATACTGAGGGGGGAGATGATGGCTGCTTAATATTGGTTATTGACATCTTTGACAAACGCTTTTGGAGCGAGCCTTTCAAATATGCTTCAAAAGATTGCACTTCGCCCAAAGTTTTCCGATATTGCCAAATATCCACGAACACACTTTGTATGGCTTCTTCTGTCGTTTGGCTGGATGCTCCGAGTTTTAGCCCCGTACGAAATAGCTTGTTGTAATAGGTGGTAAATAGGTAATTGAGTGCTGCTTCATCATCATTGCGAAGGGCATTCAACACCAAAGTGTCCACATAAGGGCTATTTTGCAGGAAAGACATCTTGCAATGATAAGGAAATTGGGGAATAAAAAGAAATGTCGTTTTTAGGTTTATTTTAAAGTCACGACTCTTTATTCTGAGAAGAATCCCGCACAATTAATTCTGTAGATAATTTGATGGTCTGAAAAGGCAAGGCTCTTTGCTTTTTTTCAATCAAATCCAAAAGCAAATCTGCTGCCGTATGCCCCATTTCGAAGGCAGGTTGAGAAACAACACTGAGGGAGGGCGACAATAAATCCGCCACTTTGATATTCGTAAAACCTAAAACAGCCACCTCTTTAGGAATTGAAATGTTGCGCGATTTTAAAGAAGTCAAACATGCTAAAGCCAAGCGATCACTCGCCGTGAATAGAGCATCTGGTTTTGTATCTAATAACTCACCGACTTTTTTATCCACTTCAGAAATATCAAATTCACAATAACGGATGAGGTTCTCATCAAAAGGAATACCGTATTTTTCTAAAGCAGCTTTATATCCTTCTACACGCTCTTGGGTGATGGAGAGCCACGGCAAACTCGCCGCTAAGGCAATGCGTTTACGTCCCGTTTTTATGAGGTGTTCAACAGCTTTAAAGGCGCCTTCATGATTATCAGCAACGACTTTATGGGTATCAATATCGTCGGTAACTCGATCAAAAAATACCACGGGCAAGCCTTTTTCTTCCAAATTTTTAAGGTGTGAAACATCCGTTGTATGACCTGAAAGTGAAATCAAAAGCCCATCCACTTTTCGTGCCACGATATGCTCTATATTTACAACCTCACGCTCATACGATTCGTGACTTTGAAAAATCACAACATGATAGCCCCGATTATAAGCTATCGCTTCAATACCGTTAATAGCCTGCGAAAAGAAGTAGTTATCAATCTCGGGCACAACCACACCAATGGCACGACTGCGATTCTCCTTCAAACTCAAAGCTATTGGATTAGGCCGATAATTGAGTTTCTCGGCGTATTCCAATACCAAACGTTTGGTTTCAGGATTGATTTCGTAGCTATCCCGCAAGGCTCTCGAAACTGTAGAAGTAGAAATATTGAGAGCTTTGGCTATGTCTTTAATTGTAACTGTATGCAAAGTGAGGATTTTATCTAAATCTGTAAAAAGGCAAAATTAAGTTTTATGCTATAAAATAACGAACTTAGTTTTTAAAACAACCCGCTTTATCCAAAAAAAAATGAGTCACCTCAATATTAACTGAGATGACCCATTAAAGTATGTTTCTTTTTTACTTTTAATATCCTGGCGTAGAATCAATGTCTACGAAAGAGGACGTCAATAAAGATTGCGGCTCTGTTGAGTTATCTTGTTGTTTAGTTAATTTTTTCACTTCAATATGAACACCGTTGGGTGCTTGCTCTGTATCTGATAATTGAGAAGAAATACCGCTTTTTGATAATGCGTCTCCGATTCTACGAGCAATTGATTCTTCTGATGAATGATGCAATATTTTGATTTCCATGACTTTTCTGTTTTAAAATTTAAACTAAAATTGCTTTATTTTTATAATGATAGTACAAAGATACACTATCAGCGAATTATTCGCAATTAGAGTTTTATTTTATTTACGATAATTAAACGCTTATTAGAATCGTATCTTAAATATTTTATTCTGAATTTTATATTAATAATACCTTAAAAACACTTTTTTATCATTATAAAATGAGAAATTAAAAATATAATTCTGCATTTTCAAAATAAATAGA
>JANPHO010000311.1:0-2308 GCA_031424515.1 Saprospiraceae bacterium | reverse complement strand
AAATCGGTCGCGGACATAATCCACCATTTTTAATTCAGTTCGAAGAAACTCCTCGTCGCATAGCCAAGGGCGCGTACAATCTAAAAAAACTTTGACTTTAGTGGTTGTTTTATCAGTAGTAGATTGGGCTTTTAAAAAAGTGGACGATAAAATGAATGTAAGAGCGATAAATGTTGATAGCTTTTTCACGTTGGGAAAGTGTTTTAGGAATGATAAATGAGTTAGCTGCAAAACTTAAAATAAAATACGAACAAATTCGTAGCAAATGTAAATCATACATTTGTAAAATTCATTTTTTTACAAAAAAAAAGTCCTCGCAGTATGTGCAAGGACTTCGTCTATTCAGAACATGAAGGAATGAGAGAATTATAAATTTAATATTTTCTTTTTTATTTCGTCACCTGTCAACCGTTGAGGAATCAAGCGAATAGTATTGGTTGATTCCACTTTTACTTCTTGGGTTGCAACATAATAGCGACCATCAATATTTGAGATAGAAATGACCGTAACTTGCTTGCCTACGGGAATCCCTTTATAACTAACAGGTATACAAAACTGCTTCAGTAAAGGTGCGCCCTCAAGTTTTACAACTGAATTAATATCTTTGAAAGCTAAATAAATACTTGTGTTGCGGTTAGTGAAAGTATCAGGAACAGCCACACAGAATTTATTTGTCAGATTCGGTTCATCATTGAATTTATCGCAATTAATCCAACCAAAACGGTCAAGAAGCAGTTGATACCCTTTTTTCTCTTGGGAAGAATCTGCCCAAGTGGAAACTATATCACGGCTTGCGCCTGTGTTAATCGGAAACCAGTCAAATTGCAATCTATTTAAGCTTTTACCTTCAAAAAGAAGCATGCCTAATTCAATAGTTTTGGTTTTAAAACGGACTTTTACTGTTTTATTGGGAGCCAATTTTACTTCAGCACCATTCTGTTTGACCATTAAATAAACAACACCACCAGAAGTGAGTAACCTACCTAACGATATAGTCGGTTTATCATGGGCAATCAATTCACCTTTTGTTCTCAAAACCAAATATTCAACGTCCAATTTACCTTTACAGGGCTGATTATTGTTTTTATAAACGCAACAAAAAGAAGGGAAATCAAGTGTTATATCATCTGGTAATTCAAGTTTCCCGCCTTGCTCGGCTATGAAAGTATCTTTTAATATCGGTAAATTGAGCTCTTTTATCAGTTTTTCAATATTTAAAAGCGGGACAGTTACTCCTGAGGGTATAATTAATTTCGATTCATCTTCCCAAATTGTATCTGATTTTGCATTACTCACGGGTATTTTTTCAACACTCGTAACAATAAACTCATCTTTATCCTTATAACAGCCCTCGCTTAATATCAAAGCGAAAAATATAGATATGTAAAAAAGTATTTTTTTCATGTTAAAATGTAAACTTTGTTCATGCCATAAATAATTGATAAATAGGCTTTCAGTTTAGCCCAACTACTTAATGAACATCTTGTAATTTAATTGCAGCTGCTTTTCTCTTTAGTTGTTCATAATTAAGATGCTTTAAGTTTTATTTTCGCTGCTTAAACATTGATTTTTTTAAAGATTTTTTAAAACCTATATCTCAAACCTGTATTCAAGCCAATATTGATGTATTTCTGATTAAGCACATAATCCGTCCTTGAAATAGGATTTAAATAATAACGCACTTGAGGTTCGATCATCAGTTGCCATTTGTAGCTGAGTCGCCAATAAGCTGCCACGCTTCCTACTACACTTGTACCGACTGTAGTGCGGTATATTGTGTTAGAAGTGGAGACTACGAGCGGTTGTAAATCTTGTGCCAATACAGTCGCTTTCATAGCAGTGCGAATATTGAAATTCACGCCTGCATTAAGCCCTAAAGTAAGGTTATCAGAAAGCGGATATTCATAGCCGCCTTGAATTGTAAAATCAAAAGAGCGATAATGGTTATAGCGTGTTTGTCTTAAAATACCACTTGATACTTCAATCGCTACAGTATCCAATCCGCCTGTAGTTAGATTTTTATCAATTATATATCGAATTTTTTGCTCTATAAAACTATCTTTTTGAAATTTTTCATTGGTCTGCGCATACACGATACCCCCCCTCAGTAAAAAGCCGCTTGGAAGCATCGCTGTAGCCCTGACACCCGCCCCAAAGGCATACATGGATTTTTCGACAGTGTCACGCGCTGTGAGGTAATCGTTGTATTCATTGGAGGTCGATTTTAAGTTACGCATGGCATACTCAGGTGCTACATAACCATCTAAATACCATAAAAGTGAAGTCGCTCTTTTTTTACCAAAAGTAG
>JANPHO010000310.1:0-27399 GCA_031424515.1 Saprospiraceae bacterium | reverse complement strand
TTTTTTAAAATAAAAAAACAGTAAATCATATACCTTTTTCATTTAAAAAGAAGCTTTTTTAAAAAAAACGAACCGTTATCCACCAGTAAGTCTTTTTTTTATTCTGTCACAAAAAGAGCTAATTATTTGTGTAGATGTAGTCAGTGTAGGCATAGTTTTATCATTAATCGATAGGAATTAATCCGCATGATTTGAATCTTACAATAATTATTTCACATGATCAGAACTATTTACATCTCATTTTTAGCCATTCTATTTATTTGTACTGAAGCTTCAAGCCAATGTACATTTAATATAAAATCTACAGACGGTTACACTGTAAATGTCACACTAAAACCTAAGTCAGTTAATGTCCCATCAACCTGTAATTTTGGTTATGTCTATACCGTTAATATAGACTATACGGTTACATTTACTGGGAGCAATATACCATCAAAACTTTATACTTTACAAGGCAATTTAGGCTGTACAGGTTCAACCAATTTCTTCAGTCTACCTAAAACACCTGGAACGGGAACAACGGTAACATCGAACGCTTCAACTCTTAAAACAGACTGTGCAACTGCCTCAGTGTCATCACTTGGCTGTAATACTATTTTATTAACAATTCAAGGACCAGGTATAGCAGCTCAGATACTTTCGTGTAATTACGTAGTTTGTAATTCTGGAACGACAGCACCGAATTTGAGTGTTTCTTCGAGAAGCAATATTTGCCCTGCTTCGACAATTAATTTATCAACCATAACTGCGAATAATACACCAGCAGGAACAGTTTTAGAATGGCATACAAGTGCTACGCCTAATGCTGGGACTAAAGTTATAAACCCAGCTGCTGTTGGTGTTGGAACAGGCACTTATTACGCTACATTCCATGATTTAACGGCTGATTGTTATAGCCCAGTTAGAAATTTAAGTGTTTCTGTAACTGCTTGCTGTAATGCAGGTACAAGTTCTCCGACTTTAAATGTATCTTCCTTATCAAATATATGTCCCGCTATCACGGCAAATTTGTCAACTGTAACGGCAAGTAATACGCCAGCAGGTACAAGTTTGGAATGGCATACAAGTGCTACGCCTACTGCGACTACTAAAATCACGACGACAACTGCAGTCACTGCGGGAACTTATTACGCAACTTTTTATGATGCTATTAATAGATGTTATAGTCCTACCAGAAATCTAAATGTAACGGTTACAGCTTGTTGTAATGCAGGTACAAGTTCTCCAACGTTGAATGTATCTACATTATCGAACGTTTGTCCCGCTACCACGGCAAATTTATCAACTGTAACGGCAAGTAATACGCCGGCAGGTACAAGTTTGGAATGGCATACAAGTGCTACGCCTACTGCGACTACTAAAATCACGACGACAACTGCAGTAACTGCGGGTACTTATTACGCTACTTTTTATGATGCTACTAATAGATGTTATAGCCCTACCAGAAATCTGAATGTAACAATTACTGCTTGTTGTAATGCAGGTACAAGTTCTCCAACGTTGAATGTATCTACATTATCGAACGTTTGTCCCGCTACCACGGCAAATTTATCAACTGTAACGGCAAGTAATACGCCGGCAGGAACAAGTTTGGAATGGCATACAAGCGCAACACCTTCCGCTTTAACTAAAATCACAACGACAACTGCGGTAATTGCGGGAACTTATTACGCAACTTTTTATGATGCTACTAATAGATGTTACAGTCCTACCAGAAATCTGAATGTAACAATTACCGCTTGCTGCAAAGCAGGTAATAATGCACCCGTTTTAAGTGCAAGTGCTAAAAGCAATATTTGCCCTGCTTCAACTGTTGATTTATCGACTATTATTGCAAGTAATACGCCTGTAGGTACTGTTTTAGAATGGCATACAAGTGCTACGCCTTCAAGTTCAACTTTGTTAAGTTCAGTGAGTGCGGTGGGTGCGGGTACTTATTATGCAACTTACCACGATTTGGTTGTTAATTGTTACAGCCCTGTTGCTGCTGTAACAGCTACGGTTTCTCTATGCTGCAAAGCGGGTAATAATGCACCCGTTTTAAGTACAAGTGCAAAAAGTAATATTTGCCCTGCAAATACTGTTGATCTATCGACTATCATTGCAATTAATACACCTATAGGTACAGTTTTAGAATGGCATAACAGTGCTACACCTTCAAGTGCAACTTTATTAAGTTCAGTGAGTGCGGTGGGTGCGGGTACTTATTATGCGACTTTTCACGATTTAACTTTTAATTGTTATAGCCCAGTTGCGGCAGTTTCAGCATCAGTTAATCTTTGCTGCAAAGCAGGTAATAGTGCACCGATTTTGAGTGCTGCTGCAAAAGTGAATATTTGTCCAGCTTTGACTATCGACTTAACTACAATTACAGCAAGTAATTTACCTTTGGGAACAGTTTTAGAATGGCACACAAGTGCAACACCTACGGCATTGACTAAATTGAATATTGTATCTTCATTAAGTGCAGGTATTTATTACGCGACTTTCCATGATTTGAGTTTTAATTGCTATAGCCCAACGGCTTCAGTTACAGCTTCGATTGTGCCATGCTGTAACGCAGGAATTGAAGCACCACTTTTGAGTGCTACTTCAGTGAGCAATGTATGTCCTGTTTTAACGATTAATTTGACGGGCATCACGGCAAGTAACACGCCAGTAGGTACTGTTTTAGAATTACACACAAGTGCTTCACCATCGTCTGGTACTTTGGTTAGCGCAGCGGCTTCCGTGAATATTGGTACTTATTACGCAACTTTTCATGATTTAATCTTTAATTGCTACAGTCCAACTACGGCATTAGAGGCGAATAGTGCAAGTTGTGCAGTACCACCGATTACATCAGGCAATGATGGCGGTTTGGAGAGTGATGGTTGTCTTGCAGAAGCGATTGCACAACGCAATTACTCAAGACTCAAGACCCCCTCAGTATCAGCCGAGGGAAAAGCGATTTCATACGATAATCCAAGAGATTTACAATTGTTCATTGAGCCTTCAAAAGGTGGTTTACAAACGAGAGGTGACAACGATTTAGAAAGTTTCATCCCACAAAAACCATTTGCAACGGCAACAACATCATATATCACTTCACCGACTGATTTGATTGGTATTACCAACGCTAAAAAGGTGGTTTCAGTGGATTATTTCGATAATACTTCTAAAAGGCGTTTGGCGGCAATTTTATCAACCCAAACCCAAGACGCGGTTTATAACCACACAAAAGTTATCTGCGATCGTTTAATTGGTTCTAATCTTTTATCGACTCAAAAGATTGAAATTGAAAATAAACCATTCATTTTATCAGTTTTACAACGTGAAAATGGCGTGGTTGAGTACAATATCAACTTTTCAGTGAATAAAGAAAACGCTACCACCGTACTCGTTACAAGTCAATGGTCGCCAGATGCTTATCCAGCGAAACCTGATTATTGGAACTTCCAAGTATGGGCAGAATCATCTACAAATGCTAAAAAATTAGCTTTGGAGATATTGAATAAATTCAAAGAGCAATACCCTACTCTATTGAGCACTGTTCAACCATCAGTACCAAAAGTATTTGTTAAAAAAGGTAGCTACGATAACGGTATTTTGACTTTAAATATTCAAAATCCGATTGCCGCAACTCAAATCACTTTATCAGGTAATTACACGAATAGCGAAACTCAAAAAAGAGGGGCTTTAAATAAAACCATCACATTGAGCGGTGCTAAGGAAGAAGTTATTGAATTGAATGTGGGTGGTATTTTTGATTTCGGTTTTACGATGAAAAATAATAAAGCCACTGAATATGATGCTTTGTATTTTGCTGATGGCGCTTGGGGATTGGATTACAATAAGCAGAACTCAAAAGTTGATAATTTTGAAGTAAACAGTGCCATTCCGTTCGGTCAGTCAGGAGTTTTCACCCTTGAACGCAACCCGATACTGAGGGGTACTGTGAAAGATTATGTTTCATTGTTCCGTTCATTGCGCCCAGCGAGCACAGAAGCAAATATGAGCGGATATCAAAACCTATCATTTACAGCATCAGGTAACAGTGTGGTGGAAGTAACTTTGGTTAAAAAATCCATTACAGATTGGGCTAAACAATACCGTATGGAGGTTCGTCTTTACCATGAAAAGCAAGAGTTTGCTTTATCATTAAAAGATTTCAGCAACGGTACAAATCAAGCAATAGATGCCAATGACTTAGTAGATGTCGTTTTCACCATCAAAGGTGACGGTAAAACGGCAAAACCATTTGAAATCAGTATTGAAAACCTTGTTTTTGACAATAAAGCGCGTCAACGCATTGCTGTTCAAGAAGATGCATTAAAAGCATACCCGAATCCAGCGTCAGAATTGACTGAATTGGTTTTCAACTTACCTGAGCGCGGTTTGGCACAAATCAGTTTGTCGAATTTCCAAGGTAAAGCCTTGATTTTACGCACTGAGGAATTGGCAAAAGGCAATAATCGCATCTCAATACCTGTCAATAATTTACCTTCAGGTATGTACATCGCTACGATTACAACGGCTAAAGGTAAAATGACTACTAAAATAGTTGTGCCATAAAATTAATAATATTTATTATTTAAAAAAGGACTTTCAAGCTGATTATAGTTTGAAAGTCCTTTTTAATTAAAAAAATAGGTGTAGATATTTATATTTAAACAAGTCTAATGCACCACAAATATCTGCTTTGTGAAATCTTTTTTACCTTTAGAAACAACTCTGATTAAATAATGTCCTTCTGGCAAAATAGCAGTGTCCATTTCTAAAAGCGCATTTACTTTATTATTGGCTTTTTCAACTTTCACAGGTTGCCCAATGCTGTTGTAGAGAAACACCGTTAAATCATTTGAAGAATAGTCTTTGAATGATATAAAGAGCTTAGAATCAGTAGGATTTGGAAAAATATTCACTCCTTCCAATGCACTATACACCACTTTTACCGTTTCAGATAACTTAAAAGTTCCATCTTGAGAAACCTGTTTTACCCTATATAAATTTTCACCTGAAAAAGGTTGGTTGTCATAATACACATGCTGTTGAAGTTTCATTTTCGCATCTACGTTGTTGATAGTGCTTAAGTCTTCAAAATCATTTTTATCGTTTAACCATTTTTGAACAATATAAAAATCATTTTTATCGCCCGTATTGGTCACCCACTCAACCCTCACGCGATTCATTTCAGCCGAAGCTTGAATGGTTAATTTTTCAACATTACTTTGTAAAAAGGCCGTTGCTGTACTCAAAACTGTAACATTTAAGGTCTTTTCACATAAAAACGTCCAACCACCATTGACACGATAATTCTGTAATTTAACGTAGTAATTGCCTGGCGCTATATTGGGAATTTTAATACTCGCCAATGTCGTTTGATTATTAAAAATTGGGCTCCAAGTGGCATTAAAAATTTGAATAGTTGTCGTATTGCTCAATCCAGAAATATCAATTGAATTTCCCCCATTTTTAACTACGTAAGCATCACATGGTGATACATTCGTTACTTGAGTAACTGTAACAACAAATGCACACGGAATTGCAGCGTTGTTTTTAGCATCAATAGCCGTATATCGCACCGTTGTAGCTCCCAAAGGGAATATCGCACCCGAAACATGGGTACTGGTCACTGTTGGATTTACAGTACAATTGTCTGTGGCAGTTGGCGCAGTCCAAGTTGCTGATGCAGAGGTACTCGAAGTCGTCAAATTGATATTTGAGGGGCAGTTATTGAAAACAGGTTTTTCGGTATCTGTTGCACAAGAGCTCGCAGTAGTTACAGTTACTTTAAAAGTACAAGGCACTGCTGCGTTGTTTTTAGCATCCGTTGCATTGTAAGTCACATTGGTAATGCCGATTGGAAATGCAGTTCCTGAATTAAAATTGCTTGTTACTGAGGGGGTAACAGTACAATTATCAGTTGCAATAGGTGGTGTCCAAGTGGCAATTGCGGTTGCTCCTGAAGTTGTCAAATTGATATTGGCTGGACAATTTGTAAAAACTGGCTTTTCAATATCCGTATCACAAACGTTACCACCACCAATAGCTACAGTGACGTTAAAACTTTTTTCACAAATAAATGTCCAACCATTGGCTACTCTGTACAAAGCAATTTTCACAATATACCCTCCCGTTGAAAGGTTAGGGATATTCACACTAGGACTGGTGACAGTTGCAGAATATACAGTGCTCCAAGATGATGAAAAAACTTGAATAGTTGCCAAATTGGTGATTCCAGAAATATTGATTGCCCCATTATTATTAACCACAACTAAGGCATCACAATCTCGTAAAGCAGGATTTGATGAAACTGTTACCGTAAATGAACATGGAATAGCGGTATTGCTCTTAGCATCTGTAGCATTATAAGTCACCGTCGTAACGCCAATTGGGAAAGCAGTGCCCGATGATGCTGAACCAATTACTGAGGGGGTTGATGCGCAATTATCCGTTGCCGTTGGCGCTATCCATGTCGGCACTGCCGTTGTCCCTGTTGTGGTCAAGCTGATATTTGATGGGCAATTGACGAGAACAGGCTTTATAGTATCCGTTGCGCAAGGGTCTATTTTAACGACCGTTATTGTAAATGTACATGGAATGGCGGTATTACCCTTTGCATCCGCAGCATTATAAGTCACCGTTGTAACGCCGATTGGCAAGGCGGTACCCGTTGTAGATGAGCCAATTACTGAGGGGGTCGGTGCGCAATTATCCGTTGCCGTTGGCGCTACCCATCTCGCCACTGCCGTTGTCTCTGTTGTGGTCAAGCTGATATTCGATGGGCAATTGACGATAATTGGCTTTACTGTATCCGTAGCGCAAGGATCTATTTTAACGACCGTTATTGTAAAAGTACATGGAATGGCGGTATTACCCTTAGCATCCGCAGCAGTATAAGTCACCGTTGTAACTCCGATTGGGAAGGCAGTCCCCGTTGTAGCTGAGCCAATTACTGAGGGGGTCGGTGCGCAATTATCCGTTGCCGTTGGTGCTATCCATGTCGCCACTGCCGTTGTCCCTGTTGTGGTCAAGCTGATATTCGATGGGCAATTGACGATAATTGGCTTTACTGTATCCGTAGCGCAAGGATCTATTTTAACAACCGTTATTGTAAATGTACATGGAATGGCGGTATTACCCTTTGCATCCGCAGCACTATAAGTCACAGTTGTAACGCCAATTGGGAATGCTGTACTCGATGCTGCTGAGCCAATTACTGAAGGGGTCGGCGCGCAATTATCCGTTGCCGTTGGTGCTGCCCATGTCGCTACTGCTGTTGTGCCCGTTGTGGTCAAGCTGATATTTGCAGGACAATTGACGATAATTGGCTTTACTGTATCTGTATCGCAAGGGTCTATTTTAACGACAGTTACTGTAAAAATACATGGAATAGACGCATTACCCTTTGCATCCGTGGCATCATATGCCACTTTCGTCACGCCTATTGGGAACTCAGTACCTGAGGTAAAACTCCAAATTACCTCGGGGTTTGGTGTGCAATTATCAGTAGCTGTGGGTGTTACCCAAGTCGCTATTGCTCTGGTTCCGGTTGTGGTTAAACTGATATTTGCGGGGCAATTGACGATAATTGGTTTTATGGTATCCGTTTCGCATGGGTCTATTTTAACGACAGTTACTGTAAAAATACATTGAATAGCAGTATTGCTCTTTGTATCTGTTGCGTTGTACGTTACAGTCGTGACTCCGATTGGAAATGCGGTGCCCGATGTTGTGGAGCCAATTACAGAAGGGGTTGCCGCACAATTATCTGTGGCTGTAGGCACTACCCAAGTCGCTACTCCCGTTGTTCCAGTTGTTGTTAAACTAATATTTGAAGGGCAATTGACGATGATTGGCTTTATGGTATCCGTTGCGCATAGGTCAACTTTATTGATAATTACGACAAAAGTACAAGGGAAAGCTTCATTATTTCGTGCATCTTTAGCATCGTATCTTACAGTTGTTGAGCCAACGGGGAATATTGAGCCGGGCACAAAATTGCTCGTGACCACCGGTGATGTAGTACAGTTATCCGTGGCAGTAGGCGGTATCCAAGTTACAGCTTTAGATGCTCCGGTAGTGGTATCTTGTAGATTGGATGGGCATCTAATAAAATTCGGCTTTTCAGCATCCGTTAAACATGGGTCAATTTGAGTCACCAATACATTAAATGTGCATGGAATAGCTGTATTGCCTTTTGCATCCGTTGCATTATAAACAACTGTTGTTGAGCCAATTGGAAACGCCGTTCCTGATTCAAAATTACTTGTTTTAATGGGAGTTGGTAAACAATTATCAGTTATGCTCGGTGGTGTCCACGTTGCAATTGCGGTCGTTGCAGTAGTAGAAAGATTAATATCTGTTGGGCAATTGCTAAATACAGGTTTTTGAGTATCTGCGGAGCAAACATCTACATTTAAAGTCACTGCACCATTGTACGGATATACATTTAAAAGTAAAATATTACCCGTTCTCGTATAGCTCACAGCCGCGTTGTTTTGCAATGCCGTAGCAGAAATAGTTCCTGAAATCCCCGTTACATCTATTTTAAGGGTAATAGGCGTCACAAACACTGAGGGGGTAAAAAGAGTTGGCGATATTCCTTTTAATTTAGTCAAATCAGTAGCAAAAGCTACCGTTAATAACCCTGTTTGAGCGTTGTAGGTGAGATTTGGGCTGTAAACCTCCCGTTGCATTTTATAAGTTATAGCCTCCGACATGGTCGCCGACCATACTTGATTGGCATCCATTTTAGTTTTTACATAATTCAGATGCTGGGTATAATTGGTGACCGTAATATTCCCCCAAGGATTGGTGATTGAGCCTGGTCCCACATTGTGAAATTCTCTGATGGTATAACCTCCCACATTGATAGCAGCGTCCACAGCAGCGTTAAGTTGAGCCACTGTCGTCTCTTGACCACCCGATGGCCCCCAAACGAAATAATTTAATTTCATAGGATTAGCAAAATTGGCAGGATTTACCTGACCCTGCGTGCCCGCCCTTGAACCTAAATAATTTAAACTCGTCAAATAATCAAGAATTTCAGATGTATGATGGTCGTATGGATGGATAAAAAAACGGGCTTTTTTACCTGTTTGTTGCTGAATAATATTATCAGATTGAGTCAGCTCATCCGCAAAATTGGTCGTAGTATACGTTGTCAAGCCTTCACAACCATAATCAACAGTCGTGCAATTAGGGTTACCGCTGCTACATTCACCGCATTTATGGTTGTGGCTGTGATTGATACATTCATGCCCACCTTGTGCAATCATGGTTCTTGCATTTGCCCATTCAGTGGGTCCACAAGCACTTGTGATAGCACCAAAACTCAATTTTATTCCTCTTTGAGTGGCTATTGGATATGCATTTTGAAAAATTCCCAGAACATAGTTGCTGTAATCATCGTGCACAATTGAGTAAACGGCTTTAGCATCGTTTCTCCATGGCGTAATGCTTGCAGTTTGAGCTGATAAGTAGTCACTATTCAATAAAATGAAGAATGAGAATAGACAAATGCTAATTGTCTTTAGATATTTGTTTGTCATAGGATGTTTTTTGTAAAAATATAAATGGAGTCCAATAAAAACACAGTTAGGCTTATTCAGTCCAAACAGATAATTGCATTAATATCAAGTAGAATTTAGATTAAATACAGTTTAATTTTGTAAAAAATAAGCATTTTCATATAGAATATTACTATTATTTCAAAACTATATTTATAATGGGAGGAGTTTATGTTCTAGATTCAATATGCAAATTTACATAAAAAAGCAGTAAAAACAATACTGTAATAAGGTTATATAGCTCAATATTGGGCATATATTCCATTAAAAAGACCACTTTTAAAAGTCAAATCATAGCCCCCGTCAGTATTTCACTTAAAATACCTACCTTTGCGCCCTCAATATTTTAATTTTTAAGAAAATGCATAAATCAGGTTTTGTCAATATAGTCGGTCGCCCAAACGTAGGTAAAAGCACTTTGATGAATGCTCTCGTGGGCGAGCGCATGAGTATCATCACGAATAAGCCCCAAACAACCCGTCACCGCATCATTGGTTTATTAAGTGGCGATGATTTTCAGATAGTTTTTAGTGATACCCCTGGCTATATCCGCAAGCCGGCCTATAAGATGCAATCAGCCATGAATGCCTTTGTGGAAGGTACTTTTGAAGATGGCGATGTGATGCTTTTTGTCACCGAACCCAATGAAAAGTTTGATATTGATGACCCAATTCTCACGAGATTGAAAAATGTAGATTATCCTAAATTCTTGGTAATCAATAAAGTAGATGTTTTTTCTCCGACGGTTGTGATGTCATATCGGTCGGATTTATGTCAAAAAATCAATTTTACGGAGGTTTTTGAAATATCCGCTTTAAAAAAATTGGGCACCGATAATCTTTTAAATAATATCAAAGCGCTCCTGCCCGAAGGTCCCGAATATTATCCAAAAGATCAACTCACGGATAGACCTGAGCGTTTTTTCACTGCTGAAATCATTCGTGAAAAAATCCTCCTCAATTACCGCGACGAAATCCCCTACTCTTGCGAAGTCGTTGTCGATTCTTTTAAAGAAACTGTTACCACAAAAGGCGAACCGCTTGACCGCATCATGGCAACAATATACGTAGCACGTGAAAATCAAAAAGTGATTTTAATCGGTAAAAATGGTTTGGCTATTAAAAAAGTGGGTGTTGACGCCCGCAAAGATTTAGAAGAATTCCTTCAAACTAAAGTCTTTTTAGAGCTTTCCGTTAAAGTTCGGGACAATTGGCGGGATGATGATAGGTTATTGAAGCATTTTGGATATACGATTTAGTTATTGGTTATTGGTTATTGGTTGCGAAAAACGTTAGGAAAACTTTAAAAGTTTCCCTAACGTTTCCAAGGATAAAAGTTCATTAAAATACCCTCGCATAAGCGGTCGATTTGAGAAATTCGTATTTAAAAAATTGGCTCAAAATTAAATATTTAAAAAGTAAAATATTCTAATTGGTTTTTAAGTTATCAAAGAGTTAAAACTTTTACACTAACTTCTCAACCAATTTTAAAATGATTCGCTTACTTACTCTCTCCATTGGATTATTTTTCTGCACAGCTCTTTCTGCCCAAACAAGTAATCAAATACGCACCGAAGTGTATTTTGCGACGGATAAATCAGAGCTGACAAATGACAGTAAAAACATCCTCAATACCTTTCTTACAAGTCTGAAACAGTATCCGTATTACAACATCGTGATCAAAGGCAATACGGATAGTGACGGCAGCAACGATTACAACCAAAAGCTTTCTGAAAAGCGTACCACAAGCGTAAAAAGCTATCTTTTAAGCCAATCCATTACCTTGGAGGCTTTCAGTGAAATGGCTTTAGGTGAAGATGAACCAATTGCTGATAACACGAGTTCTGAGGGTAAAAAGAAGAACCGTCGCGTGGATATTGTGGCATTTTGCTATAATACACCGCCTAAAAAATCCATCACAACGGATGATGCTACCCCCCTCAGTATAACTACGCTTTTTAAGGAATTAAGCAACCCGACTCAGGATTTTTTAATTGATACCGACCGTGATACTTCTATCTTGTGCACCAATGGTACACTCATCATTATACCCGCCAAAAGCTTTGACGTTCCCGCTGGAACGACGATAAAATTTAGTGTCAAAGAGGTTTTGACAAAAGCTGATATGCTTATTGAAAACCTTACCACAATGGCTCAAAATCGGCTTTTGAATAGTGGTGGAATGATAAAATTAGATGCTTTTACAGCCGATGGCCAATCTGTAAATTTAAAAGAAAACCGCAATTTGGGCATCAAAATTCCTACAACCAATTATGAACCTCAGATGGAATACTTCTATGGTTCCGCACCTAAAAGCGGTAAAAATAGCGTTGATTGGAATTTAATGGCAAGCGATGCCGTCAAAATCAATAAGAACAAGAACGGAGCCCTTTTCACCCCGTATGACTATTATAATGAAGCGGAAATCAATATGACCCCAATTGATAACCGATATTTAGCGCATTATATCAGTGAAAATTTTCAACATTTTAATCCTCACAGCGATAATTTTTATCGCATTATGAGCAATCATATACCACGTGATACATGCCAAAATTTGTACATTATTACCTCGATTGAAAAAACAGATTCAATTACGAAAATTGAAGAAGAAAGTGGTATTGGCAGTTTTATAAAAAAAATAGTTACGGGAACGCCTAAAACGACTATAACTAAAGTAGCCAAAATCAGAACTGTAAAAGTTTATACAGTTGATCAAACGCTCTCAAGATCGTGTAGAGCCTTAGCTGAATATGGTAAGGCGAACAATATTGAAAGAATGGGGTTTGAGTTCATCCACAGAGCTAAACACAGTGAATTATACAAACTACTTGAAGATGAATTGGGTGTAAAAGGCTACGCCAATATCCTCGTTGCTTTAAGTAAAAAAAGCACGGTTTATGATGCCCGATTGGCAGATTTCAAAAAGAGATACGATGAAAAAAGAAGTCATATAGATAAAATAAATCAAGAAAGAAGGGATAAATGGCAAAAAAGTTTTGAGCGTTGGCTCAAAATTCAGGATGAAGCCGTTTCAGCGAGATTGGCAAATGGCAATATTAGTAAAAACGATATCAATTATTATTTCTTCCAAACCAATAAATTGGGTTGGCTCAATTGTGATTATTTTGCCAGAAACGATGACCCCGTTTTAGTGGATACTCATTTGAAAAAAGCGGATAATTTGGACGTTAAAATCGTTTTTAAAGATAGGATGGCAGCCATAGGAGATAATTTTGATGGCGATAAAGTAGCATTTGAAAATGTTCCAAGGGGTAAAAAAGCATGGATTGTAGCTATGTCATTTTATAAAGATGGTCCGAGCCTTGCTATTCAAGAGATAGAAACGGGACAAGAGGTTCCGCCTCTCAAATTTCAAAAAATGAGTGTTGCTCAAATGCGCTCAGAATTGGGTCGATTGAATGCTGTCAATTAATTTTTTGAAATTTTAATTTAACGTAATACCCCTCAGTATTTCAATAGAAAATACTGAGGGGTTCTTTTGGATTTTAAAATTTCGAAGAAATAGTGACTCGCACATGACTCTCTAAACAAAACATTCTCATACCTTTTTTCAAAGATGTCTTAAAATGCCAAGGGGTTCAAAACTAAAACAAAAGCCGCCAATAAAACATTGGATTTATCAATGTCTTCACTACACTTGGGGTGTACAATAAACTGCGCAATTGTTCCTGTGCACCTCTCCTACTTGCAAGAAAATTAAGAGCTTTAGTAATGGCAGTTAAAACAAAATTATTGCTCAAAAAAGGCGACATAATGCGACCTAATTTCAAGTCATTGCTAATTTTTTTAAATACTTTTTTATCGTAATCTTTTAAAACTTCTGCACTAAAATTATTCTTTTCTAAAGCAAAAGCCGCTTGCTCAGCGGCAAATTTTCCACTAATCATTGCTTGCGGAATACCATTGCCCGAAATCAAGTCAATCAAACCGCCCGCGTCACCTGCAAGCATGTAACCATCGCCTGAAATTGTCCGTTTTTTAGTACCTAAATGCAAAGCACTTCCTTCAAGTTTGCCGACCTGCTCAGCATTTTTAAATCGCTCTTTCAAAGTGGGATGTAACTCTATTGCTTCCCAAAATAAAGTATTGATATTCAATTTATTACGCTTAGCCACATCACTGCGAATAACTATATTTACATTGGCAGTATCGCCTTTAAAAGGTGCTATATAAAACCCACCAGGCATAAGTCTTCGATGGAAAAATAACTCCGCATGATTAGGGAATTTGTCATTGCCCACATTCTTAAAATAACCCCTAACACCAACCGCAAAATGCTCATCTTCCTTCGTCAATTTTCCAACCGCAAAAGGTAAAGAAGCCGTTGAACCCGTAGCAATTATGAGTAATTTCGTTTTAATGATAGGCTCTTTTTTATGGTCAAAAAGAGTCCATTCTTGCAGTTTCTCGTCACGTTCCCAGTGCGTAATGGCGGTATTTTCTTTTAATTCAACAAGTGGCGATTGCTGAATCTTTTGGTGCAACCAATTATCAAATTCCATACGAGGCATAGCTATACAAGTCGGTAAATGTTCCAATTTATTTAACGGCAAAAAAGCTATATCCAATTGCCCACCATCCGGCGTATGTAACAATGTACCATTAATTGGTAAATATTTATCCGTAAAAGCCTTATCGAGTGGCAAATTAGCGTCTAATTCATGTAAAATACGAATCGCTTGCCCAGTAACAACATCGGCACAAGGTTTTAATCTCGGATGCGCTCCTTTATCAACTAATAAGGATGAAATGCCCCGTTTGGCTAAAAATAAACTCGCCATTTGACCCGCTGGGCCAGCACCAATAATAGTAATTGTAGGGTTTTGCATTGTTTTAATTAAAAATGAATTTAGAAATCTTAGCCCCCTCAGTAATTAGGGTCTGCTGAAAAAGCATTAAAAATTTACAACTAATTGATAATCAGTATTTTAAAAAGTTAAACCTTGAAGACAGTCCAACTCTTTTTTCATTTGCAAATCTACTACGAAAATTATCAAGACCCTAATAATATAAAAAATAATACTATCACATTCAGGATATCAAAATCGGCTTAAAATAAATATTGCTCAAATACACTTAGAGTTAGGTTGATTGAATGCAGTTAACTAATTTTTTAAAATTTTGATTTAACAAAATACCCCTCAGTATTTCAATTGAAAATACTGAGGGGTTCTTTTTTCAAATAAATCTAACTTCCAAATTTTAGGCTATATTTTAACAAACTTCGTAGGCACATTGTGCGCAATATTGGTCATAGGAACAATGAAATACATGCCATTTTGTAGCATTGAAACATCAAATTGAAGCCTATTTTGCCCCTTTTCCACATCTTTTCTTTCAACTTTTACTATTTTACCCAAAGCGTTAAATATTTGAAAATCAACGCTTTGCGCTCGAATACTTTCTAATTGAATAAACATATCCCCCTCAGTCAAAGTCGGTTCGATGGACTGAATCACTATTGGAACGAGCTGTGACGGGCTTTGTTTTTTCAAAAACAAAGGGGCATCTACAAAGCTGACTGTTGGATTGACAATCAAAGTAGCCGTATTATTGCCCGTTTTGGTATCTACAGGTGTTGAATTTAATAAACTCGCAGTTGCTGTAATGGGCGTTCTGACATCTAAAATAAAAAGAGGAACATCTAATGTGCCTACTGAATTAGCAGCAAGGCTCGGAATAGTCCATTCAAAACATTGCACACCGCCTGAGCAATATGAATTCCAAATACCCACTGACGGCACTACGGTTCCGCCATTAGCAGTTCCAGCGGGATATTTAAATTGGATTTTAATATTTGTGTAAGCACTCGCGGAAGTATTTGCCACTTTTACCCGAAAGGTTTTAGTGGTGAAACGGCTGAAAGTGGGCGAAGCAGACTCTACAGTTAATCCTAAATCATTGCCACCTCCAGTGGTAGTATCTACAACCTGTTTAGTTACAATGACATTAAAATTGCAAGTAGATTGATTATTTTTAGCATCTTTTGCCGTAATGAAAACGTTTGTGGTGCCTATTCTAAAGACATCGTTGCTATTAAAAGTGCTGGATACTGAGGGGGTAGCTGTACAATTGTCAGTGACCGTCGGGTTTGTCCACGTCGCAATTGCCACTGAATCCACTGTTACTAAATTGATATTTGTTGGGCAGTTTAGTAACACGGGTGGAACGCTATCCAAATCACAGTTAACGGGTACGCCAGATAAAATAGTTATGGAATAATCCTCCACTTCACCTGCGGCGAAGGTTTCACAGGCAGTCGGGTTGGCATCTTTTTTCATACTCACACGCATCATGGTCGAACCCGCTTTTGCCGTTGCGGGAATTGAAATAGTATTGGAAACAGCTTGACTGACTGAATTTTTTTCTAAAACTATTTCACTATCATCGAGAGTTCCATTGCCATTAAAATCTATCCAAACGCGGAAATAGAGGTTGGTTCTGTAAGCATCGTAGCTAATACCGGGCGTAAGAGTCAATAAATAGCTTTGATTCGTAGTAATTACCGCGCTTTTATCTTTCCAATCTGAATAGCCCAAAGCGTATTTATCAGGTCTGGATTTTGAGCTGGTGTTATCCAAAGTGTTGAACTGAACACGTCCAATCCACTCATTCCAAGGGGCAGATGACGACGAGTTGCAATACGAACCAGGTGTTCCACAGTTTTCAATCAGAGTAGTTGATGCCGTACCCGTACAGCCTTTTGAGTCAGTAACAGTCACGGTATAAACGCCTGCTGACAGATTTGTAATGGTTGTACTTGTTGCACTGATACTCCATTTATAGGTATATGGAGCGAAGCCGCCCGTTGGCGTAATTGCTACTGAACCATTATTTTGTAAACAAGCTGGATTGGCAGCGACCAAATTGAGAGAAATACCCGCAGGTTCATTGATTGTGAAAGCTGTGCTCACTTTAGTCCCAGTAAAATCAGTGGCAGTAACCGTGTAAGAGCCCGCTTTCAAATTTCTGAGCGTATCGCCAGTCGTTCCATTTGACCATTGATAGGTGTATGGAGCTGTTCCGTTAGTGGATTTTACAGTAGCCCAACCATCAGAACTTCCCTTACAATTAGTTCCGTTTGTGGAAACTACCAAGTTAAAAGGTGGTGGTGTGTTGCCAATATTCCCAGTTTGAAAAGTAGAAGCATAATACGCTCCTGAATTATCCCTCACGCCCGTGGCATCCACAATACCGTTGCCATCCGAATCAACTCCGATTTCAAAATATAACTCAATATTATATGTCGTGTTAGATTGCAAATTATTTAAAAGATTGATAGCCAAACTTTCAGAATATAATTTAGTCGTGTAAGGCGGATTGCTTAACGAAGATAAACGTGTCAAATTAACCCTTTGAAAACTGCCTTTATTATTGGCATTGGTAAAGATTCTGTACAAAATCGAACTTTGGATGGCTTTATTTGTACAACTTTCCCACGTTTGGGTAGAGGCATAAGTCAGTTTAAAATCCGTGATATTAGAGCCAAAATTCGCCGTCAATGACGAGCCGTAAGGACATTTTGATAATAAATACTCTGAGGTAGTTCCATTCACCGAAAAACGGGAAACGGTCGCACAATCACCAACAAAATCGAAACCGCAAGCGTGTAATTTTGGGGAAATTAAAAATCCAAAAATGGATAAAAGAAGTGCAATAGTAAGGTGTAAAGTTTTGTACATGGGTTATGTTTTAAATTGTTATTAATGCTACCTGTTGTTTTTTAATTTTAACAGGTTCTGAAAAGGGTTAATTATATGGGTTTAAAAATTCAACAATAATTGGTCTCTCTTTTTTCAATAGCGAAAAAAAAGAAATATATGAAATGGCTTGATCGGTAAAATAGATGAATGGAAATAAAATTATCGTTTGAGTATAAAACGAAATAATTGGCAATCTGTACCTTCCGCAAAACCTAAAAAAGGTATTTCACGTAAGTTATGATACAGAGACTGTGAAATAATTTGGAATTATTGTCACACTAAGTTTGATTAATTTTCATATTAAAGATAAATAAAAAATATTTTCTTATTGCAAATATATAAAAAATAGAGCAACCACGCATCCCCAAAAGCCATTTTACGACATAATTTAAATTTTTAAATAAAAAATAAATATTATGTATCTATACTCAATTGTTGATTTTAATGAAAAAGACTGGTAACTTTTCTTTCAACTTTGAGTTGTTCACAGAGTTTTATTACAATACAAATATGCAGCTCTTAAGCGATAAAATTTAATACAAAATTCAATATTTGTTTTTAAATTTAAAATGCAAATATTTGATAATCAATAGATTAAATCGAATTTTGTTTTGAATTGACAATTCCTATTTTAACTATTTATTTCCTAAAAAATATTAAACTTGAAATTTTAATAATAAATCATATCCGCATTTAACATGAAAAATCTCATTTTCTTAGTAATTTTAAGCTTATTAACGCCTAATTGCAATAAAAAAAGTATCCCCTCAGTATTGCCTATGAATTCTTCTACCAATACCAATCCGACCAAATTGACAAGTATCACTTATCTGGCTTTAGGAGATTCTTACACCATCGGCGAAAGCGTGGCAGAAAAAGAACGCTATCCCAACCAACTGGCAGAAGCCTTGAAAGAAAAAGGATTTTACGTTTCATCATTAAAAAACATTGCCCGTACAGGTTGGACAACTGATGAACTGCGCAAAGGAATTGATGCCGAAAATATTGAAAGCAATAAATATGACATGGTTTCCCTGCTAATTGGCGTGAATAATCAATATCGAAACCGCCCTGTTGAGCAGTATAAAACGGAATTTACAAACCTATTAAATGATGCCATTCGGTATGCTAATGGCAATAAAAAGCGTGTTTTTGTTGTTTCTATTCCCGATTATGCCTACACGCCTTTCGGTGGCGGCAGAGAAGCAATTAGTAAAGGAATTGATGAATACAACGCTGCCAATCGCCAAATTACTGAAGCAGCGGGTATCGTTTACATTGATATTACCCCCATTTCACGTGAAGGATTGAAAGACCCCAGCCTTGTGGCAGGTGATAAATTGCATCCATCAGCCAAGCAATACAGTCAATGGACGAGTTTGATGTTGCCCGAAGTTGAAAAATTATTCAAGTAGCACGGAACTCCAGTTCCGCAAGTGGGATATATTTTAATTGCTGAACTGGAATTACGCGCTACAAGTCAATAAGCATTTGAATATCAGCCCGTTCATAAGGTGAATCTCTTAATTTCACCTCTCTAAAACCGACACTTTTATAGAGATTCAATGCGGGTGTCAGCTTTCTGTTACTTTCCAGAAAAAGCTGTTTTGCCCCCATTTCACGAGCCTTTTCAATGGCAGCAATCGCTAATTTTTTACCAATTTGCTTGCCTTGATGTTTTTCATCCACTGCCATTTTAGCCAATTCAAAAAAGGTGTCTGAGCTTTTAATTAAAGCCGCAGTACCCACTATCTCCTCTCCAATTTGAGCCAGTAAAACCCACCCACCTTTCTCAATGATATAGCCTTCTGGATTCTCTAATTGAGCCAAATCGGAAGGTTCAATTTTGAAATATTTTTCAATCCAAGCCACGTTCAGATTCTTAAAACTATCACGATGAATAGATTGATAATCAATGATTTGCACTTCGTTCAGTTGTTGATTTTTGATAGTTTCCATGATGCGTTGATATTGATTTTTTTCTTTTAAAAGTTCTTCCATTTCCTCAATTGCATAGAGTAAATCATGCGTTTGAGATTGCAGCGTTTTTAAATTAGTATCTATAATAGCCTTCCAAACAAGTTGCAATCGAGGCAAAATTTCAAGCCCTTTTTCAGAAAGCGCAACCATCCTTTTTCTATTATCGGAAGCATCTTTTTCCGAAAATACCAAACCACTTTTTTCAAGTTCCTTAATAATCTGAATTACTCCGGGATGCGACACTTCCAACTCCTCAGAAATTGCCATTATACTGAGGGGCCCCTTTTCAGAAAGCGCATAAAAAACAGGAAACCATTTAGGCTCAAATTCAAGATTCAAATTTCGATATATCCGTTCAGTATCCTGCATAAATACATCGCTGAGTCGTCGCAAACGACTCGCTAATGCTAATTCACCCAATTTTTCTATGGTCTTCATTTTTATTAAAATATTACATACTTAATTACGTAACTGATTACACAAATATAAAAATAGATTTTATAAAATACATAGAGTACAGCTTAATTTTAAATAAAAAGGCGATTATCAGCCTTATCCAGTGTATCATCTAATATGTGTATTGTAAGATGTACATAATTTTGTATTTTGGAGCAAAATTTCAAACCAAATTAATCAAGTTTTTATACATGAAAAAAATAGCCTTTCGTTCAGTTATAGCTTTTATACTACCCCTCAGTATTTTACTCGTTTCGTGCAAAGTCACGAAGCCCGCAACGGGTTATCAATCGCACAAATCCATCATTGTTGATAAAGCCGCTGTATCAGCGGCACATCCATTGGCAACGCAAGTCGGTATTGATGTCATTAAAAAAGGTGGAAATGCCATTGACGCGGCTATCGCTGTGCAATTGGCTTTAGCGGTCGTGTATCCACGAGCGGGCAATCTCGGTGGCGGCGGGTTTTTAGTGTACCGCAGTGGTGATGGCAATGAAGTTTCAACCCTTGATTTTAGAGAAAAAGCGCCTTTGGCGGGCAGTAGAGATATGTATCTGGATGCTGCGGGCAACGTCATTAATAAAAAAGTACAAAGAGGTCATCTTGCATCGGGCGTACCAGGCACGGTGGATGGTTGCTATAAAATGTTCCAAAAATATTCCAAATTAAAAGATTGGAAAAAGCTGGTACAACCTGCCGTCGACCTTGCTAAATACGGTTTTACAATAACAGTTTCTGAAGCGAACCGTTTAAATGACAATAAAAAAGATTTTAAAGAATATAACACTCAAACCCCTGTTTTTATTAAAACGGATGGTACAGAATGGAAAGCGGGTGACGTTTTAATACAAAAAGACCTCGCTCACACCCTCGAACTCATTCGTGATAAAGGGCGCGCTGGATTTTATGAAGGTGAAATCGCGGATAAAATCGTGGCGGAAATGATGCGTGGCGGTGGCATTATCACTTACGATGATTTGAAAAAATACGAATCTACTTGGAGAAAGCCGCTTTTAGGTAATTATCGCGGTTACGATTTAATCACTATGCCACCGCCAAGCAGTGGCGGTATTGCCTTGATGCAGCTTTTTGGTATCTCTGAAAATTATCCCGTGGGTTCTTACGGTTTTCATAGCCCTGAATCTGCGCATTTGATGATTGAAGCTGAAAGGCGCGTATATGCCGACCGTGCCGAGCACTTAGGTGATGCGGATTTCTACCCTGTTCAAGTGAATAAATTGCTGAATAAAGACTATATTAAAAAGCGTTTTTCGGATTTTGTTCCCAATAAAGCGACTCCGAGTTCTGCCGTAAAACACGGTGATTTATCAGCTGTGGGCGAGCAAACCACGCACATGAGCATCGTGGATACTGAGGGGGGGGCTGTTTCATTGACCACCACGCTCAATGATAACTATGGATGCCGCACGGTAGTCGGTGGTGCCGGTTTTTTATTGAATAATGAAATGGATGATTTCTCAGCAAAGCCGGGTGTGCCTAATATTTATGGTGCTATTGGTGGAGAAGCCAATGCCATTATGCCTCAAAAGAGACCCCTCAGTAGTATGACGCCTACTATTGTGACCAAAGAAGGTAAACTCTTTATGGTTGTGGGTACGCCGGGAGGTACTACCATTATTACTTCCGTTTTTCAATGCATCACCAATGTCATTGATTTTAAAATGAGCGTGACGGATGCTATACAATCCAAGCGGTTTCACAGCCAATGGCAGCCCGATGTAGTGATGATGGAAAAAGACGGTTTGCCTATGGCCACTCAAGAAAAATTAAAAGCAATGGGTCATAAAATCATTGAAAGACCCTATATCGGCTTAGTTGAAGCCATTTTAATGCTGCCCAATGGTAAATTGGAAGGTGTAGCGGATAATCGGAGTGATGATGATGTATTGGGTTTTTAATTTAAAAATGATCAAAATGGGAAAATCTGTTTTAATAGTCTGTTTTATACTTTTAGGTGCAAAGCTTCTTTCTAGTCAAAACGTAGCCGATTTTGATAATCATAAATATGTGGAAGTGATGGGCAAAGCAGAAATTGAATACATCCCAGACGAAATCAAATATTCCATCATTATTTCTGATGATAACTCTGGTGAAGTAGTTGTCTATGACACTGTTCAGTCTGAAAAAAGTATCAAAGAGTACCAAATGCAGATGAAAAAGAGGATTGAAGAACGTTATAATAGTGTTTGGGAAATTTTAAAATCTTTGGGGATAGATGAAACGGCAATTGTAAAAGATGAAAGATACGATTTTAATAGTGCTGATTATTTCACTTACGAGCATAAATTATTTGTCGTAAAATTCAATAATTTCGTTAAATTCCAATTGGCAGTTCGCAAACTAAAAGCTTCAAATATTTGCAATGGGCAAGTAATTGATGCAAAAACTTCCAAAATTAAAGAACTTGAAGTAAATGCTAAGATATTAGCCATTGAAGATGCCAAACAGCAAGCTGAAAAGTTAGCCGCCGCGGTCGGTTCTAAAATTGGAAAAGTTTTGCAAATCAAAGACCCTAAAACGGCACTTGAAAATTTGAATGGAGATAATGTTACTGGAGGTTGGACGGTTTATCCACCTTTGAGTGCCTTACAAAACAATTATCCTTCTACAGGTGCCATTGAAACCAACGAAGCTGGAAAGTTCATATTAAAACAAGCCATAACTATTCGATTTACGCTTATAAATTAGTGAAAATAGTGTAAAATACTGAGGGGGTATGTCAACCATGTTTCCCTCCAATTATTTAAAAAAAAACAAATTTAAAACCACACATAAAAGTTATTTAGCCACGAATTAACGAATTTCACCTATTTAGATGTTGACAAATTAAAGCAAATTGCGCTAATTAATTGCCCTTTCAGGGCAATTTCGGATAATTCGATAAAATTTGTCAACATCTAAATAGGTGAAATTCGTTAATTCGTGGCTGAAAAAAAAATTATGTATGGTTTCGAAAAAAAACAAATATAAAAATATGAAAAAACACATTTTAGCACTCGTAATTATTTCAATATCAATCAGTTACACTTTTGCTCAACAGAAATGGGCGAAGGATGGCAGTGCTTTATTTCAAGTAGAAAAAGGGTCTTTGATAAAAAATACAATGCCTGAAAATCAAAAATCAGACATTCTTTCTGCGGCGCAATTAACGCCAATGGGTGCAAAAGAGCCTTTAAAAATAAAGGCTTTTCAATTTTCAGAAGATAATTCTAAAATACTGATTTTTACCAATACTCAACGGGTTTGGCGTTATGAAACGCGGGGAGATTATTGGGTGTATGATTTTAATAAAAAGACTTTGACTCAAATCGGTAAAAGCCGCTCTGCCACAACTTTGATGTTCGCCAAACTTTCGCCCGATGGTAAAATGGCAGCTTACGTGAGCGAGCGCAATGTGTATGTTGAAGATTTGACAACCAATAAAGCGAAGGCTTTAACTTCCACAAATGGCACTAAAAAGCTCATAAATGGCACTTTTGATTGGGTTTATGAAGAAGAATTTAACTGTCGGGACGGTTTTAGATGGAGCCCTGACAGCAAATCAATTGCTTATTGGCAGATAGATGCGAACCAAATCAAAGACCATTATATGGTGAATACAACTGACTCGATTTACCCGCGCTTGATTCCAGTGGAATATCCGAAAGTGGGTGAAGCGCCTTCGCCTTGTCGAGTGGGTGTGGTGGACGTTAAAAAAGGTAAAACGCAGTGGATGAAAGTGGAAGGCGACCCTTCACAAAACTATATTCCCCGCATGGATTGGGCTGAAAATGCGAATGAATTGATTTTATTACAACTCAATCGTAAACAAACTGAGGCGAAAATCATCATTTGTAATAGTAAAACGGGCGTTCCTAAAACAATTTGGGAAGAAAAAGACAATGTTTGGATTGATGTGCCAGACGGCGCAGGTGTTTCATTTGACATTGCAGGTTGGGAATGGCTTTCGGATAAAAATTCCTTTTTATGGACGAGTGAAAAAGACGGCTGGCAGCATATTTATCGCATTGACCGCACGGGCAAGGAAACGCTTTTGACTAAGGGCAATTACGATGCAACGGACATAAGCGGCATTGATGAAGCCAATGGATTGGTTTATTTCATCGCCTCTCCAAATAATGCCACGCAACGATATTTATATCGTGTGAAATTGGATGGCTCATCAACAAGCCCTGAATTGGTCGGCGATTCGAATTTGAAAGGTACGCACAGTTATAGCCTTTCACCAAACGCCAAATTTGCCACCCATACTTTTTCAAACCGAGAGACACCGCGCGTGATGGAATGGATTTCGTTGCCCGACCACAAGCCGCTTACTGAGGGGGGGAGTATCGCCACGCGTTTGAAATCAGTGAAATTGAAGAAAAATCCCGCGGAGTTTTTCCAAATTACTACGGCAGACGGCGTGACAATGGACGGTTGGTGGGTAAAACCCACTAATTTTGATTCCACTAAAAAGTACCCTATCCTATTTCAAGTCTATACTGAACCCGCTTCTACTACGGTTAGAGATAATTATGGCATTGGTGGCGATGCCTTATACAAGGGTAGTTTGGCGGATGATGGCTACATTTATATGTCGCTCGACGGACGGGGAACGCCCTCACCGAAAGGCAAAGCATGGCGCAAAGCCATTTATCGTAAAATAGGCATTGTGAATATCCGTGACCAGGCGATGGCAACTAAAGAGATATTTAAATGGTCTTTTATTGATACCAGCCGCGTGGCGGTTTGGGGTTGGAGTGGCGGCGGATCGGCTACGCTCAATTTGCTGTTTCAACATCCAGAAATATATAAAACGGGCATTTCAATTGCCGCCGTAGCCAATCAATTGACCTACGATAATATTTATCAAGAGCGTTATATGGGTATCCCGCAAGAAAATAGAGAGGATTTTGTGGCGGGTTCGCCCATCACTTATGCCAAAAATTTAAGGGGTAATTTGCTCTATATTCACGGCACAGGCGACGATAATGTACACTATCAAAATGCTGAAATGCTCATTAATGAATTAGTGAAATATGGCAAGCAATTTCAAGTCATGCCCTACCCCAATCGCTCCCATGGTATTTATGAAGGTGAAGGAACAAGTGCCCATTTAAGCCAATTATTTACTGATTATTTGAGAACGCATTGCCCTCCGGGGGCAAGATAAAATATATTTTTAAGCTCGCGCACGGTCTGTGACCGTGTGCGCCTATTTTGTGGTCTTTGACCACATTGTATTTTACGGTCAAAGACCGTAAAATGTACACACACGGTCTCAGACAGTGCGCAAGCGACTAAATAACAAGGAAATTTAGTTTTTAAATTAAAATAAAGAGTAATTATGACCATCCCATTTTACAAATATCAAGGCACGGGCAATGATTTCGTGATGATTGACCAGCGTGAAAAGCAATATTTAAATAAAACAGATACTGAAATCATAAGGCAATTGTGCGACCGTCGGTTTGGCATCGGCGGCGATGGTTTGATGTTTTTACAGCAAAAAGAAGGCTATGATTTTGAAATGGTCTATTTTAATGCCGATGGTACTGAGGGGTCTATGTGCGGAAATGGCGGACGCTGCTTGACCGCTTTTGCCCATTTTCTCGGCGTTTTTAATGAAAAATGTACTTTTATTGCTATTGATGGCGCGCATGAAGCCATTGTTAAAAAGGGTCGTAAATCGGCTCATTTGGGTAAGTCCCTTTGGGTGGAGTTAAAAATGATTGATATGCCTTTTAAAGGCATTGAACGAGGGAATGACTATTTTTTAATGAATACAGGCTCACCACATTACGTGGTTTTTACCGAGGATTTGACGGATATTGATGTCTATGAAAATGGTCGGGCAATTCGCTATTCTGAGCGGTTTGCAAAGGAAGGTGTGAATGTCAACTTTGTTGAAATCATTAAAAAAGGTAAAAATAAGGGTATCGAAGTCGCCACCTACGAGCGGGGCGTGGAAGATGAAACTTTCTCTTGTGGCACGGGCGTAACGGCTGCGGCTATCGCCTTTCATTTAAAAAATGGTGCTGCTACGGAAGTGCCCATTTTGACAAAAGGCGGGCAATTAGAAGTGAAATTTAGTAAAAATACTGAAAGAGAGGCTTTTGAAAACGTGTGGTTATGCGGGCCTGCGACTCAGGTTTTTAAGGGGAGTATTATGGTTTAAATGTTTACAAACTTGGTTCAAGTTTTAAACTTGAACCAAGTTACTGTGCGCAAGCGTTCAAGCAGCTAAAATGAATTATGCAATATCTGATAAATAACTATTCTTTTCACCTTAACGCAATTCCAGCCAAATCTACCTTTGACGATTTAATGGACAAAATAGATTTTAAATGTCCAATGGACTATGTTGAATTTATAATTAAATTTGACGGGGGTGAAGGACATTTGGGAGATAGGTATTTGGCTCTATTTACCATTCAAGAACAGATAGATTCTAATTTATATTTAGAAATAAATGATTTTAGCTTCTTTTCTAAATATTGGATATTTGCTTCCAATGGAGGAATGATGAAATATGTTTTTGAAAAAGAAACGGGCTTAATAGTTGAAATTGACCCTTATGACGATTCTTATTACGTTAAAATGGGGAATAGTCTTGCTGAATTTGTCTATAATTTAATGAACCCGCTCGAACATGGGTAAATACTGTATAGTCCAAAGAATAATTATCTGGAGAGCTATTAATTTATTAATTTACAAAAGAGGTTAAATAATTATTTCCTCATTTTTTAAAATAGTTAAAGCAATGTCGAAGTCAAATAAAGAAGATAAATTATACTCATTTATTCTTTCAATTTTGAGCAAGCCAGCTCTATTTAACATAGAAAGAATAGAGGATATATTTTTAGTGTTAATTGGGTATAATCAAGGATTGATAGACTCACAAAATATTTTAATCGGTAAAGACAAAGAATTTTGGGAAGGTTTTAATAGTTTCGTTAATACAAAAATGGCTCCACACGAAAAAATAAAGTCTAATTGGCCTAGATTAATACGGTTTTATTCTTCAAACAATCAACACTCAATCGAATTATTTGAGAAACTATTCAAAGAGTTTATGAATACTTAAAAGTCACTATTCTGGGTACAAACTAGTAGTTAGTCAACTTAATAGTGTCGGGTAAATATCCTATTTTTGTGTTTTAGAGTATTGAGAAATTAAAATAGACAAAATCATGGCAAAAATCTATCATGTTGATTTAACGACAGAAGAGCGGATAAAATTAGAAAAAATAGTTAATAAACACAAGTCAACGAGTGAGTCCACAAAGCGAAGTAAGATTTTATTGGCAGCGGATAGGCATGGAGAAAAAAAATGGACAGATGAGGATATCTCAAAAAACTATCAAGTCAGTGTTCGAACGATAGAACGTCTTAGGGAGAGATATGTTAATGAAGGTTTATCAGTGGCATTGTCAGGCAAACCGCGCTTGAATTTAGATAAGAAAGTGTTCGATGGGGAAGTAGAAGCAAAATTGGTTGCCTTGCGGTGTAGTCAACCTGATTTAGGTCAGAGTAGCTGGACACTGCGACTATTATCAGATAAAATGGTAGAATTGTCGTATGTAGAAAGCATAAGTCACGAAAGTGTGCGACAAATTTTAAAAAAAACGAAATTAAACCCTGGCGAGTTGCCGAATGGGTAATACCCGAAGCAAGTGC
>JANPHO010000309.1:0-17022 GCA_031424515.1 Saprospiraceae bacterium | reverse complement strand
CCACTTATCCTTATCTATGATAAAAAAATCAGCAACATGCAAGAAATGTTGCCAATTTTGGAAAAATCATTGGGTACAGGTCGTCCATTATTAATCATTGCTGAGGATGTTGATTCTCAAGCATTGGGTGTATTGGTTGTGAATCGTTTACGTGCAGGTTTGAAAGTTGTTGCTGTTAAAGCACCAGGTTTCGGTGACCGTCGTAAAGCGATGTTGGAAGATATTGCTATCCTTACGGGTGGTACAGTTATCAGCGAAGAGCAAGGTTATAAATTAGAAAATGCTGGTTTAGAACTTTTGGGTAATTGCGAAAAAATCACTGTTGATAAAGATAATACAACTGTTGTAAATGGTAAAGGTTCTGCTGAAGACATCAAGGCACGTATCAATCAGTTGAAAGGTCAAATTGAAACGACTACAAGTGACTATGACCGTGAAAAACTTCAAGAGCGTTTGGCTAAGTTGGCAGGTGGTGTGGCAGTGCTTTATGTAGGTGCATCTACAGAAGTGGAAATGAAAGAGAAGAAAGATAGAGTAGATGATGCTTTACATGCTACACGTGCAGCTATTGAAGAAGGAATCGTTGCAGGTGGTGGTGTGGCATTGGTACGCGCTATCTCTGTTTTGGAAGGCTTCAAAGGCGTAAACGCTGACGAGACAACAGGTGTTGATATCGTTCGTAGAGCTTTGGAATCTCCATTGCGTACTATTTCTGAAAATGCAGGTGTTGAAGGTAGCGTCGTATTGATGAAAGTTAAAAACGGCAAAGGCGCTTATGGCTACAATGCTCGTACTGACAAATACGAGGATCTTAAAGCTGCTGGTGTAATTGACCCAACTAAAGTAACTCGTATTGCTTTGGAAATGGCTTCTTCAATTGCAGCAATGGTATTGACTACGGAGTGTGTCATCAACGACAGACCTGAAAAAGATGCAGGTGGTCACTCACACGCTCCATCTGGTATGGGCGGCATGGGCGGCATGATGTAATTTGAAAAATATTAAAGAAGTTAGATGATAGATTTTAGATGATTGGCTTTTAAATGTTAAAACTTCTATTATTTATCAAATCTGCTTTTAAAAGTTTAATTATTCTATTATTTATCAAGTCTGCTTTAAAATATAATATAAAACCTTTCCTTTTCTATTTAGAATCGGGAAGGTTTTTTTATGGCTTAAAATAAACTTTACTGGATTTTACCCAATAACACTCATATTTTGATTTATGGTTTGAACTTCATTTTAAGGTAGTGATTTAACATGCATGCTATTCTAAATGTGCGAGTTTGCTGGACTCGAAAATCTATTGTTTATGTTATTTCTACAAATATGTGAGTCCTCTGGACTCAATATTAGATGCAGTAATGAGTCCAGAGGACTCATATGTTTGTAGAAATATTAAGCTATTTTGGGTAGCGACCCCAGCGGGGTCGAACCTAAATTATGAGCATACATTTTAAATCACTACCCATTTTAATGTAGTTAATTCGCGAATTTATTGTACTTATCTTTAAATATTCTCAACCAAGTTATACCCAATGAAGTGTATTTATTGTTTTTATGCCCTTTTTATGGTATCTCACCTTGATTAAGTGATTCGGATAACCGTACATTTGTGACTTATTTAAATAAAATTAATACTTATTTTTTAAATTTATTTTGAATTTAAAAACCTGTTCCCTCCTCTTCTTAGAACTACACTATATTCAAGCATTTTTTTGATTTACAATAATAATTCTATATAAAATATTAGCGGACAATATTTTATGTATATCATTTTGCGTGTAAATAATACGCATGTTGAAATAACTCAATGTTTATAGTACCTTAAAATGGCATGAAATTGGTTTTAATGTTGTGATAGCCTCCCGAATTGTAAGCATATAGATTAAGAACATACTCATAACCATTTTATCAAACCAACATATCCCATGAGGTTTATTTACAAGTATTTATGCTTGTTAGCATTCACTTTTATTTTAGGTAGTTTACCTATTATGCTTTCAGCACAAAACAATCTCAAAGTCAATATTAAGGATGCAGCTTCTGTACCCAATAATTTGAATGTATGTGGTGATGCGGATACCGTCACTGTAACCGTAAGTACTGAGGGGTTAGCTTCGGCTATTCGCCAGAACATTCAAGCCAAACTCAATCTTTTTAAAGGTGTAGAATTGGTCAAATTCGTACCGTCTGGTTCATCTCCTGGTGTAGTCATGACGGATTCAAGTGATTTGACAAGTCCAGTCTTCGCACTTCCTGATTTGGCACCTAATTTTGTCTCATCCGTTGATATTCAATACATTATAAGGGTAAATTGTGATTATACTGATACGCTTAGTAAAAATGATCAGCTTGAGGTATTGGATAGATGGGATTTTCTGTACGATTTAGGCGTAACGGTTTTCGGGGTGACCGAAAGTGATTTTTCAACTGAATATCGCGACCCGATTAAAGTGCCATTTTTCACTATGTCGGTGAACAACAATGCTCCAAGCGGTGCAAGAGTTGGGCAATGTTACCAAAGAACAACCCTCATTAATAATAGTGGATTGGACGGTTTTGTAAAAGGTTTCATTTATACCAATTCACAAGGCCCCGGTGTTTCGGTGAAAAGTATTACTGTGAATGGTATTGTTTTTCCATTTACAAAAAATCCGAGTTTTAATGCAACGGGCGATTCTTTAATCGCTATGATTATACCTGATTCAATATTTAAATACAATACAAGGGGGGTAAGTGGCCCCGCCGATGGCGATAGTTTATTTGAGCCAGACGAAACGGTGACTATTATAGAAGAAATATGCATCGCTAATTGTGATTTATCACGCATCAGCACCCACGAAATGTCGTGGGGCTGTGATGCTCGTTATTGCAATACCATCAAGCGTCAGGATTTGGTTAAACTGGGTCAAGGTTCAGTCAATGTTTCTTTTCAGAGTAGTGGTTCAGTAGCAAATGTGGTAGGTGGATATTGTGCAAATGGTAGCCAAACTGTGACATTTACAAATACAGGTGTTGAAGTTGATGCAGGAACAGGGACTATGTATGACGTCTCGGCTGGTATTGGCTTAAGTGATTCCTTGAAAGCGCGGTATGCAGGATATCGAATTTCATCTATTAAAATAGGGGGAGTTAATATTCCAACTTTTACTAATCCGATAATTGATATAAAAGATAACCCTCTTTTTGCCACTGATCCAGATGGTGCAGGAGGCTTAGAAGATATAGATAATGATGGCTTTTTTGATGATTTAGCCATTAACAATAAATTGGAGGTTACGGTGGAATATGAAGTAGAATGTAGTGTTTCACTGAGTAATAAAGAGGATTTCTGCACAAATGACTTTGAAACGGGCTTCAATGCACGATTGGATTATACCAATAGCTGTCAAACCAGAACATCTTATTTGCAGCCGCGCTTCTTCAGCCCAGTGAATTCGAGTGATTATATTGAAAATTGTGTTGACCCTGACGCACGCACGGATGGTAAGACTTTTTTTATTGAAAGCTCTCAAATTCGCAATGTTTTCAATTTTGAAAGAGATTGTAGCGGTCAAGAAGTGATTCAAGTCGCCATAAAATTGCCTCAAGGAGTATCTGCAATTAGGGATTCAATGAGCATGAGATGGTTTGAGGTAAATATGCCTTTGTTGACTTTTAATACATCGAATGATACTGTTTTCATGACATTCAGTGCAGATTCAAGCCATGCGCAGTTTTTAAATGGTGAATACCATTCTCGATTTGGATTTTCTGCTGATTGTACGGCGCTTCCGGGTTCAACTGCGTTTCCTATTGAAACTGCTTTTTACTGTCCGCCATGTGATTGTCGACATGTATGGTATTGCGATACTATTACTGGCCCGCGCTTACATTATGCATCACCTCCTTGTGTTCCTAATGTAGCTTATGATTGTGCTAATGGCGTCCAAACCGTCGATTTTAAAGTTGAAAGAACGACTTTTGGCTTTTTGGATGATACATATACCACCAGTTTGAAAGCAGAAGAAGTGAATACAAAAGTGGCTTTATCGTGTGATTCTGTTAAAATGACAGTGTTGAATATTGTTGGAAACACAGCAATTTCAGATAGCATTGGCGTATTAATTTCTTATGACAATATCTCGAGCAATGATTCTAATCGCATCAACGATATATTCACATTTAAAAATGCGCAAATAAAAATCACGCATGGTGGAAATACCTACAACTGTTCAATAGACACCTCTAAAATGAGAGCTGTTAGGACAGATACGACCAAAGCCATGTATTTTGATTTGCATAGTTGTTTAGTTGGCTTGGGAATAGGCCCCCTCAGTAAAGGCGACTCGATTAACTTCATTGGTAACTTTGCCGTCAATCCAGAAGGCCCATATAAATATACTTTTGAAAAAGTGCCTAATTTTAGAGCATTTGGTTATCATGTTGAAGCTGATTCATTGTATACGTGCGATAATTATGGTGCATTGTTTAGAGTAGGAAAGTCACAAGCATTGTTTTCATACCCAAGCAGTTCTAATTTCCCTGTAGGATGTAGCGAGGCGAGTTTAGAATATAAAATCACTATGTTTAATAATGATTTTTATAAGTATTTCGGTCAAGAATTCAGACAAGCGGTGGGTGTTGATTCTATTGCTTTTGATTATGACCCTAATTTTGTTAAAGCATTTACAACAAAAGTTGAAATTTCAATAGCTGACCATCCGGTTTATGGAAATGCATATTTTCCATTAGCGAATTTGGATAGCACGGGTAAATATAGAGCGAGCTTTGATACACTCACTGCCGTTCCGTCTTTAAATTTATTGACATCGTATGCTTTCAATCTCAGAATAAAAGCAACACCTAATTGTGCTACTGTAACAGGAAGTATGAATGGCGATAGCGTGTTTTATTTCAAACCCACTATCTATTATCGGGATCGTTATTATGCTAAAGTTATAGGAGATGGTAGTTGTTCTCCTTATTTAAAAGATACTGCTACTGTTACCAATCAAAAAATTGTCTATAAATATCCTGCAAGTTTAGAGTTTTCACCCGTTACCAATCCGAGCATTACTACTGCTAACGATACAGCACAATGGGATGTGAAATTGTGTAATACCAATGAAAAAGGCAGTGCTACCAATTCTTGGATTTCAATAGCGCCTAATCAATCGGGAAAGAATTTTAAAGTTATTTCCATTACGGATATAACCAATAATTTAACGCCAATCAACCATCAAGTTAAATATTATCCAACGGATTCTACTAAAGCATTTGCTTTTTTAAATGGTTTAGCTGAAGCTACGGTTGAAAAAACAATAGATGATGTGTGTAATGTGGTGCGAATAAAAGCGATAATCAGAGAATGTGGAACTACTGATTTGAAATTTAAAACAGGTTGGTTATGTGCTTTGCCTTCAAGCCCGACTTGGACGCCGACTGAATATGCCCCTTGTGCCGATTCAGTAATTAATGCTCAAGTGAGAACCGAAAATCCGTTCTTGGATGCCAATTTTATCAATCAAAATATTACGGTTAAACCCGGAATATGTGATACCACAACTTTAGAAATATTATTGAGAAATACCGATATTGGTATTGCCTATGATGTAAAAACGAGATTGACTATTCCGTTGCAAGGTGCTACACTCATACCAGGAAGTATTGAAGTGGCTTATCCCTCGGGTTCAGCTTATAAACCTGCTTTAGGAGTACCTACGAGCGTAGGTCAAACTCAGAAAGGAAAGACGTATGAATTTTCAGATTTCGCTTTGTTGAATACTTTTTTACATCAAAAAGGTTTAAAAGGCTTTAACGCGTTGAATCCGAATGACTCAAATGAGGTAAAAATTAAGCTGAAATTTACCAATGACTGTGATTTCAAGAGCGGGTCATTGAGTTATTTCACTTTTCAAGGTAAAACAATCTGCGGTACTGCCTCAAATTTTGAGTCCGGAGAATCTGTTCCAATCGAAATTCAAGGCGCTACACTTACCGTTCCAAAATCTTATGAGGTTGAAAATGGGACGAATAATCAGTTCGTTGCGGGAGGATATTCCACAATTGAAGTTAAGTTTAAAAACCTATTGACCACTCCAAGCGATACAGCGGATGAAGTAGGTGTAAAATTGCCTTTGGGTATTAAATATAAACCGAATACAAGCGTTGCAGTTGCGCCAGCTACTTGGATTCCGGGTGAGCCACGCATTACTTACGTAGGAGATATTCAAATATTGACTTGGTTCCAACCACTTAATTTGCTCCAAAATGAGCAAGCTGTGTTAAAATTTGATGTCAATGCCAGCGATACTTTATCGTGCGGTGGCACGCTTGATATGGCTTTGGCTACCTTAGCGGCCAAAGACTTGCTGTGTGCGACTAACGCTTCAGTTTGTAAAACGGAATTAATCACGACTTCCAATGGAGAACATTATTATCCAATTCCATTGAATACGGGTAATATTTCAGTGGTTTCAAACATGAATATCACATCCAGTACGATATACGCTAAAACGGGTGATACCGTTATTATTGCAGGTACGGGTGCTCAACAATATCAATGGATTAATGCAGATAATGGTTTAGTTTTAGATACTGATTCTTTAATCGTTATAGTACCAACACAGCCCGAATTGAATGTCATGATTATGTCCAGTTTACCAAGTGGCTGTATCATTCCTACGAGTATCAAAATTTTATTAGATTCTCTGGCTCCAGATACAATTCCGCCTGTTTTTGTTCCAAAAGATACATTATTGATTGGTAAAACGAATGGTGATACGCTAAAAATTAATTCATGCAGCAATCAAACCTATTTTTATGTCAACAGTGTGGAAGTGATGGATAATGCAGACCCGAGTCCAACTGTTACTTTTGATTCAACTGTTGTGAATGGTAATTGTCTCGTAGATGGTTATTTGACATTAAAATCCTATACTTGGACTGGGCGGGATAATTTAGGCAATACAAGTACGTATAAAATATTTGTGAAAATTTCAGATAGTACGCCGCCAGTGTTGATTGGTGTGCCTAACGATTTGATTATCAGTGTTTTAGATACAATACCGAATGCGAATGTTACCGCTACGGATAATTGTATAGGTGCTACTGTAACTCCAAATTTGGCGTTCACTCGCTTAAATGGTACGGATAGCGTATTTACGCGCAATTGGATAGCCGTTGATTCATGCGGTAATGCTGTACGCGATACTCAATTAATTACCAAAAGAGGGTACAGCACCCCCTCAGTATCAGAACGAAAAGATACCGTTTATGTAGGTGATACCTTGAAATATTGCTTAAGTAACCTGGGTTTAACAGGTACAATCAACAAAGTAATCAATACGTGTACAACTACTTCAAACCGCAATGTGACTTACACAGTGGATGCTTCCAACTGTTTAGTTATGGTCGGTAAAACTGTAGGAGTCGATACTGCTTGTTTGACTATTTGTACCGATAGTAGTTACTGTGTTCAAGTGAAATTTATTACTGAATCTTTAACTAAAAAGCCAGATACCATTAAAGTAACCACAGTAATTGGTAAATCTGATACTGTTTGCTTATTAAAACGAGGCTTAAAAGGCAATACGTTTACCGTTAAAAACATTTGCCCTGATTCCTTAAATGCTGCTGTTGAATATACCATTACGGGCACTTGTATTATCATAAAAGGCATGTATGGTGGCTCTACAAAAAGCTGCTGGGTTGTTTGTGATTCACTGAATACTTGTGATACGACTATTATAGATATAACAGTCAATCCATTGATTATCAATAGAATAGATACTGTTTATGTAGGCGATAGTACGAAATATTGCTTGAGCAATATCAACTACAAAGGCAAAATTATCAGCGTAACGAATACCTGTCCGACTACTTCTAATCGAAATGTTAAATATACAGTTGATGCTTCTAACTGCATAGTTATGACGGGTCAAAAGGTGGGTATAGATACCGCTTGTTTCACAATTTGTACAGACAGTTTAGTATGTGTAAAAGTGAATTTCACCACTCAATCACTTATTAAAAAGCCAGATACTATAAAAGTTACTACAGTAATAGGCAAATCCGATACGGTTTGTTTATCAAAAAGAGGACTAAAAGGCAATACATTCACTGTTAAAAACATTTGCCCTGACTCCTTAAATGCGGCTGTGGAATATACTATTACAGGCACTTGTATTATTATAAAAGGCATGTATGGTGGCTCTACAAAAAGCTGTTGGGTCGTATGTGATTCCTTGAACACTTGTGATACTACTATTATAGATATAACAGTCAATCCATTGATTATTAATAGAATTGATACTATTTATGTAGGCGATAGTACGAAATATTGCTTCAATAATTTAAATTTAAAAGGTAAAATTATTAGTGCAGTTAATGGCTGTCAATCTACATCCAGCCGTTTTACCGACATTTCAATTGACTCAACGAATTGCATCCATATTGAAGGTATAAGTGTGGGAGTAGATACAGCTTGTTTCACAATATGTACAGATAGTCTCGTGTGTGGTAAAGTTAATTTTTACACCTATGTTTTAAATAGACCACTTGATACCATTAAAGTAAATATTTTAAAAGGTAAAAATGATACTGTCTGTTTAACAACTAAGCGACTTTCAGGTAATAAATATACTTTGACGAATATTTGTGCGGATTCAAGCAATACATCGGTGGGATACGAAAAGCTCTCAGATACTTGTATAATTATCAAAGGCTTAAATGTAGGCAGTAACAAAAGCTGTTGGGTTCTTTGTGATACACTTGGAAAATGTGATACGACTATTATTTTCACGACAGTGACAGACCCCTCAGTAATACGAGTAAAAGATACACTTTTAATCGGCGATAGCTTGAAGTTCTGTTTCACGCAGTTCAATTTTAAAGGAGCTATCTCGAGTGTCGTGAATAATTGTGCTTTATCATCCAATAGAAATGTCACTTATACAGTTGATGATGCGAAATGTATCGTTTTAAAAGGTATTAGAATTGGCATAGATACCGCTTGTTTTGATGTCTGTACAGATAGTTTAGAATGTAAAACAGTGATATTTGAAACGACAGTTTTACCTCGAAACAGGACTATTAATAATACAATAATCGTCGGTAAATCGGATACTATTTGTATAAGTTTCAATCGCCCACGCAACACACCAATCATTAATGCTTGTGCGGATACAACGAATAAAGCTGTTGAATATAGTGTCAATGATACGTGTATCGTCATGAAAGGCGTGCAAGCAGGTAGTAAAAAATCATGTTGGGTAATATGTGATACTTTGGGTGTCTGTGATACCATTACGATAAATACAAAGGTTACAGAACCCAATCCGATTATCAGCGTTGATACCATTCAGGTTGGCGATAGCATTAAAATCTGTCTAAGTCAACTTAATTTCAAGGGCAGAATCAATATGGTGACGAATAATTGTGCATCAACCTCTAATAGAAATGTTACTTACATAGTTGATGATGGTAATTGTATCATTTTAAAAGGTATCAGAATCGGAACGGATACAGCTTGTTTTGAAGTATGCACCGATAGTTTAGATTGTCGAAAAGTGATATTCTACACTACCGTCAAATCCAAATATGATACATTAAGGCGCACCATAAACATTGGCAAATCAGATACCGTGTGTTTGAGTATCAATCGTCCAAGAGGTGGTAAAATTGCCAATTACTGTTTAAATCCATTGGATACAGTGGTAGATTTCCAAACATTGAATGATACTTGCGTTTTAATAAAAGGTAAAACGCTCGGTTCATCAAAATCGTGTTGGACTATTTGCGATACTTTGGGCGTTTGTGACACCTTAGTTATTGTGGTGACGGTAGCGGATAAATTATTGCCAATTGCAACTGATGATTCTATCAAAGTGAAACGCAATACCATTATTGACATTCCGATTATGAAAAATGATACTGTAAATGGTACATTTAAAAGGATTACGCTGATGACAGAGCCTAAATATGGTACAGGCGTGTTTGAAAAAGACACTGCGGGAAACTGGATATTCAGATACACTCCTAAACCTGATTTCTGTAGTTCGAAATATTATGACGAATTTGTATACCAATTATGCAATGAAAATGGTTGTGATCTAGGGGATGTTAAAGTCCATATTAAATGCGACACCATAATTGTTTACAACGGGTTTTCACCAAATGGTGATGGTAAAAATGACTTCTTTGTGGTTGAAGGTATAGAAGATTACCCGAACACCAATGTTATCATTTATAACCGTTGGGGTAATAAGCTCTATGAAAATAAAGATTATAAAAATGACTGGGGGGGCACATGGTATGATAAAGCTGTTCCTGATGGTACATATTTCTATCAAGTCATCTTAGAAACTGGTGAAATTTACTCTGGTTATGTCCAGATACATCATTAAAGTATAGAGTTTCTAAAACTTAAAAAACGCATCTCACAGTTAATCTATGAGGTGCGTTTTACTTTTATGAAATGACTTTTAAAACAATTATCGTCTAAAAATTGTATTTATGCTCAATAGAGAAATAAATATTCACCCTCTCAGTATTTTGACTTATTCTTAACACTTCAATTCGCAGTAAAGAACTATTTTTGCACAAATTTTTTAAAATCAATAAAAATAAGTTAGTAAATGAAAAAAATTCTCTTGAGTATTGTCGCTTTAAGCTTCACAGCAGTTACTTTTGCACAAAATTTAAAAAATAATATGGATACAGTCAGTTATAGCTTGGGCGTACTGTTTGCCCAAAACTTCAAAAACGGTGAAAAAATAAATATTGATGCCAATGCAATGGCTAAAGGCTTTCAAGATGCGATTGCTGGTACTGAAGCAATCAAAGTAGAGCAAGCCAACCAACTTTTCAGCCAATACATGGCAGAAGCAAGCAAATCAAAATTTGCGGCTACAGTTGAAAAGGGTCAAAAGTTTCTGGAAGAAAATGCTAAACGCCCGGGTGTGAAAGTAACAGCGAGTGGTTTGCAATATGAAGTCATGGTGGATGGTACTGGTGTCATCCCAAAGGCTACTGATAAAGTAACGACTCATTACCATGGTACATTATTGAATGGTAAAGTATTTGATAGTTCAGTTCAGCGCGGTCAACCGATTGATTTCCCAGTAAATGGTGTCATTCAAGGTTGGCAAGAAGCGTTACAATTGATGAAAGTGGGTTCAAAATGGAAATTATTTGTTCCTTACAACCTTGCATACGGTGAGCGTGGTGCAGGTGCTGATATAGGCCCTTATGAGACTTTAATTTTCGAAGTTGAATTGCTTAAAGTTAATTAAGAAGTTTAATAAAAAAGTGGGTGGGCAGTTTAGTAAACAGAATTTCAATGATTTTCAAAGAAAATTATTGAAATTCTGTTTACTAAACCTCTAAAACCACCAAACAAACCAAATTTTTTAAAAACTGTCGCCTGTCTCCTCAGTCCTGTTACCTAAGTAGGCGTATGAAAATAAATGTGGTTTTCTGTCGGGCTTAAAATTTCAGAAAATGCGGAGCGCAGCGGAGTATTTTATGAAATTTTGAGAGCCGACTTAGAAAGAAAACCACGTTTATTTTAGCCCAACTACTTATTCAATATGAGAATAGATATCCTTTCTGCCGTTCCCGAATTACTGGAAAGTCCTTTTAATCACTCTATCCTAAAAAGGGCACAGGAGAAAGGTTTATTTGAGGTTCACGTACACAATTTGAGAGATTTTGCCATTGGAAAACACAAACAGCTGGACGATTATCAATTTGGCGGCGGTGCAGGAATGGTGATGTTAATTGAGCCTATTGCGAATTGTATCGATCAACTCAAATCCCAACGCACTTACGACGAAGTCATTTACATGACTCCTGACGGTATAAAATTTGACCAGCCACTCGCCAATCGCCTTTCCATGTTGAATAATATCATCATTTTATGCGGCCATTATAAAGGAGTGGATGAGCGTATTCGCGAGCATTTCATCACGATGGAACTGACCGTTGGCGATTATGTTTTATCTGGCGGAGAACTTCCCGCGGCGATAGTTGTGGATGCCATCGGGCGATTGATACCCGGCGTTTTAGGTGATGAAACATCTGCCTTATTTGACTCGTTTCAAGATAATCTTTTAGCCCCGCCTGTTTATACGCGCCCAGCGGATTATCAAGGATGGAAAGTTCCCGATATTCTTTTATCAGGTCACGAAGCTAAAATTGCCGATTGGCGTTACGAACAATCTTTAAAAAGAACTCAAGATAGAAGACCTGATTTATTGAATAATGAGTGATGAATAATTAGGTGATGAGTGATAGGCAATAAGTGATAAATGATAGATTTAATATTATGCTACTATCACCCATCATCTATCACCAATAATTAACATTGTGTTAAAGTTCTATTAAAAAAGAACCCCCCTCAGTGTAAAACTGTTTTATTATTAGTATTTTCGTTCTGTTTTTAAATATTCAAAAAAATAAAAATCCTATAAAGATGAAAAAAGTGCTCAAAAGTTTAGCTTTAGCAAGTGCAGTAATGTTTGTTTTTGCTTGTAAAAGTGACCCATCTGCTTCTTCTAACACTGCTGCGGCTTCTATGTCATCAGCAATGCCTTCTACTTCACCTACTCAAGCTGCCACTTCATCAGCGGTAGCTGCGACAGCTACAGAAGCGGCTCCGATTGCAAAAGCGGCTACTGAATCAGTTACACCCTCTGCTAATCAAGTTTCACCGGCTCCTGCAAATCCAGTTAACCAAACTGGAGGCAAGACTACAACCATCAAATTCGATGAAATGAGCTATGATTGGGGTAAATTGAAAGAAGGTGAGAAAATGACTCATATTTTCAAATTCAAGAATACAGGAAATAACGATTTAATCATCAGCGATGCACGTGGTAGCTGTGGTTGTACCGTTCCTGAATGGCCAAAAGAGCCTATCAAAGCAGGTAAAGGCGGTGAAATCAAAGTAATATTTGATTCAGCGCATAAAAATGGCCCTCAAAGTAAGACTGTCACTTTGACAGCTAATACAGATCCTACTAACGTTGTATTGATGATAAAAGGCAATGTAGATCCAAAAGAAGAGGAAAAAACAAATTAATAGCTTATCGATTTATTCATTTTATGAATTTGATTTCTATTAAAATATAAAAAATCCGATAGCCCAAAAGCTATCGGATTTTTTATTGCCCCATAAATAGCTTGTTTATTTCAAAATATTTATAATTTCAAACCTTGAAATATTTTGAAACCAAATTATTATTTATACCCCCTCAGTATTTGAGGCGTAAATACCATATTTACAGTTTAAAATTCACAGTTCAATATGACGCCAACGCAACTATCTCCTTACCTCATTTTTTCTCTAATCATCGGATACTTCATTGTCTTGATTTTGATTTCCTATATCACGAGTAGGGGCGCTTCGGATAACCATTCATTTTTTATGGCAAAACGACAATCGCCTTGGTATTTAATTGCGATTGGAATGATTGGGACATCTATTTCGGGGGTTACTTTTATCTCCGTTCCGGGTTGGGTGGAAGCACGTTCGATGTCATATATGCAGACAGTTATGGGTTTTTTGCTGGGTTATGCTGTTATTGCATTTGTCTTGATGCCCATGTATTATAAATTAAACCTCATTTCTATCTATACTTATCTTGAAAAACGATTCGGTACAGCCAGTTATAAGACAGGTTCAGCGTTTTTTTTACTTTCAAGGACAATAGGCTCTGGTTTCAGGCTTTATTTGGCGGCAATGGTCATTCATCAGTTTGTAACTGAACCCCTGGGCGTTCCTTTTTGGGTTACAGTAGCTGTTACTATCGGTTTGATATGGTCTTATACTTTCAAAGGCGGCGTTAAAACCATCATTTGGACGGATTTAATCCAAACTTTATGCTTAATCACCACTTTAGTGATGACGCTTTATATCATTGGCGATAAATTAGGGCTTGACTTCTCGGGTATAGTGAATACCGTCATTGATTCCCCTAAATCCAAGGTTTTTTTCTTTGAAAATGGCTGGTCAGATGCTAAAAACTTCTTTAAACAGTTTTTATCGGGCGCGAGTATTTGCATCGTCATGTCAGGTTTAGACCAAGACATTATGCAAAAAAACTTAACCGTAAAAACTTTAAAAGGGGCTCAAGTGAATATGATGAGTTATGGGGCACTTTTAGCGTTGATTAATTTGATGTTTTTATCGCTCGGTATTCTCCTTTTCATTTATGCCAAACAAAATGGTATTGCCGTTCCTGTCATCAACGGTACCCCGCGCACTGATTTGTTATTCCCGACCATTGCACTTAATTATTCCACGCCACTCATTGGTGTTTTATTCTTTTTGGGCATTTTAGCATCTACTTATGCCAGCGCCGATTCAGCTTTGACATCATTGACAACGGCTTTTTGCATAGATTTTTTAGGTTTTCAAAAGAGTGAAACTAAAGAAGAAAATACGCATACCACCAGGACTTTGGTGCATTTGGGCTTTTCTGTGATTCTGTTTTTTATCATTATTTTGTTTTACATTATCAACGATTCTTCGGTGATTGAAGCCATTTATAAGGCAGCGGGCTACACTTATGGGCCACTTTTAGGCTTATTTGCCTTCGGTTTTTTAACCAAAAGAGATATTCGCGATAATTTGGCGCCTTATATCTGCATCGCTTCACCTATTTTGACTTATATCATCAATGCCAATTCGGTCGCTTGGTTCAGCGGTTATAAATTCGATTTTGAAATATTGATTTTGAATGGACTAATTACTTTTGTGGGTTTATGGGCTATTTCTTATAAAAAATAGCACCCCTCAGTATTTTATTACTTTGAGTACCAAATTTGTTGATGATAGTATCGGAATGACTTTAAGTCACTCCGATACTGTTCATTCCTGTGTTCTAATAATTTCAAAAAACTAATATTCTACATCACATCCACATTTCTTCAATAATATTCGGCTGAATTCTCGTCACGCTTTAATTGTATAATTTTATTTTACATTTGAATTGTACCTTTTTCAATAAAAGAACGTCTAAATATTATTGATATTCATTGTTTTATGAATAGTGAATATATTGTATGTTATTTTATTCGTTCTGTTTAAAATTTATTGCTTGTTTTCAAGAGAAATTAGTCTGTCACAAACATTAGGAAAACTCTCCAACGTTAGTAGAAAGTAGCTATTAGATTTGAACCATATTTCACTCGTTCATCTAAAAATAGAATCTACAAAATGACCTTTTTAAAAATCAATACTTTGAAGTCTTTGACTTACATTGTAATTATCGTTTTGACACAATTTTTATCTACCACTGCTGTATCAGCGAATAATGCTGAAATTGACCCTAAAATAAATGGTACGACTACAGTTTGTAAAGGAGGTTCAACAGTTTTAGAAGTTACGATTAAAGGAGAGAACGAATATGCCTCTTATCAGTGGCAAGTTTCAACAGATAATGTACACTTTTCGGATATAGAAGGCGCAACAAATAGAAATTTTATTACACCAAGCTTAACGACAACGACTTATTTTAAAGTAAAAGTCTTAGGCGGTGAAACGGGCTTAGAAGAAAGCTCAGAACCATTACCAGTGAAAGTTGTAGAGCACCCCTCAGTACAAGTCGTTACTGATAAAGGTACAATATGTGACGGTACTAATGTTACACTTAAAGCACAATTGAATGGTGGTGTAGATTGCAAAATTCAATGGCAATCATCCAATGACAATGGAAAATCGTGGGGAAATATGGAAAATGAGACGGGCGAGACATTGTCAGTGAAGCTTCTGAAAGGAAATAACAGTCAGTATAGAGCCGTGGCAAAATGTAACGGAAATGGTTGTTGTGATTAACAGTTTGATTTGTTTTAATTAATAAATAAAGGTTTAAAAGTTGAATATCCGATGTTGCATAAACATCGGATATTTTTGTTTTTGGGGCATCCGTAAAATGCTACTTCAGCTCTTTATGTTTTAAATACCAATTTTATCCTTAATTTTGAATGACCGACCCAACCTTTTTATCGGGGTTGGCTGTCTATTAAAATGATAGATTTAAAGGAATAATTTGAAAACGACATTCACAGAGGCAGAAATAATAGCTGGATGTGTCCGAAATGAAAGGGCTTTTCAGGAAATATTGTATCGTCAGCATTTTGCGGTGATGATGCAGATGTGCCTGCGTTATGCAAATGGTGATAGAGAAAGGGCTTTTGAGATTTTGAACGATGGTTTTTTAAGGGTTTTTAAAAAAATTAACACATTTGAGGGCAAAGGGTCGTTGCAAGGGTGGATTCGGAAACTGGTTTTTCACGCAATTTCTGATTATTTCAAAGCCAATCGGCAATACATAACGAGTGTGGTTTTAGAGGAAAACGATTTTAAAGAGCCTCAAAATGATGTTTATACTGAGGGGGGAGGGAATTCTAACCACTCGGCACTCGGTCAATTGTATTTTGAAGATTTATTAAAATTGGTGGATACGTTGCCGCCTGCTACCCGTGAAGTTTTTAGGTTGTACGCCATCGAAGGATATACACATTTTGAAATTTCAGAACGACTCAATATCAGCGTCGGTACTTCTAAATGGCACTTATCAAATGCGCGTGAAAAGTTGAAAGCCATGATTGAGCATAATTCAAAAATGAGATTAATTATATGATTAGTAGTCTGTTACATATAAATGAAAGATAAAATAAATAAAGAATTAGAAGACATAGGCTGGGCATCCATGCAATCACTTTTGGATAAAGAAATGCCAACGGAATCGGTGCTTTTTATCGAAAATACTGAGGGGGGTGATGCAAATCCTACTGCACTAAATGCAGTAGAGAAAAACGACTCGAAAAGTAAGAAAAAGTGGCTTTGGTTGCTTTTACTCCTATGTTTTGTGGGTTGCGGTATTGCATCATTACAATTACTAAAAGAAAGGCCATGAGTAAGGATATAAAAAATTTTATTGAAGATAATCGTCACGATTTCGATGACAAAACACCTTCTGGCAGAGTGTGGCAGAATATTGAAGAAGCGATCGCCGGTAAACCCAAAAA
>JANPHO010000308.1:0-2984 GCA_031424515.1 Saprospiraceae bacterium | reverse complement strand
AAAAATACATTTTTAAAGGTAAAAAAGAAGAGTGCTTTTTAGATTAGTATCATAAAAAAGCCTTTGGTAAACCCGTTCCAAAGGCTTTTTTATTAGTAAGGGATAAAGTAAAAAATAAACTACCCAAGTTGGCAATTATATTGGTTTTAATAAAGGCAAATTGATTGAGAAATAATGAATTATGGTTCTCTGAAAATTTTAGTGGAGGAACAGTCTTAAGGAACCTTTGAGGCTTCTTAAGACTTCATAAAATATTGATTTTTAGTTAAAATACTGAGGGGGTATCAGAACTCCACTAAAATTTTCAGAGAACCTGAATTATTTAAAAGCAATTTAACGCATAGTAAAATCAGTAGAATTGTTAAATTGGATAGTTTATTTTTTACTTTGTCCCTAACTTCTTAATTTATTTTAGATTACAATTCTCTTACGGCTTCTTTTTATAATTGATATAATTCAATAAATCAGGGTACATTTTACTAAACCTCTTAGCATCATCGCCCGTGACACGGATGCCATCCACGTAAGGCACGACCCAAGCATCCTTGAAACTATCTTTTGTAATATCTTGACGCAATTTGTCTGCCGATTTGAAATCAGTGGCGAGTCCAACCGAGTATTGATATACCCCCTCAGTACCAGAGGCTTCTGACATGGCGTCACCGTATTTTTTCAATATATCATTGTCGAAAATGCGCTTTGTGGAGATAACCTGCACTTTATAGCTCAACCCTTTTTTATGCTTTTTAATAATATCCCCAATCGGCTCAACCATAAATTGCGATACAGGCGGCATATCATAGTTGATTTTAATGGGTTCAGTAGTAACATTAGCAATTGTCAAATCTACGCGTCTATTCATTTTTTCACCCGCAGGATTGGGTACACCTTCTAAAAAAGATTTAGCAATCGGATAATTCGCACCCACTGATTTTATGAGAATACTACTGCTCGGCAAGCCATTATCAACGCAATATTTAGCAATTTTTTCAGCGCGTTTCATTCCAAAATAAATATCAAAAGAGGTCTTTTCTCCCTCGTTTGAATTCACCATGAGCACTATTTTTAATGCTGAAAACTGCTTCACTAAACCAATAGCCATTTTCACTTGATTGAGATTTTCACCCCTCAGTACATCATCATCATTGTCATAAAAAATGGGTTTTATGGTGTATTGCGCTATTTTAGCAACAGATGGAGTCTCCCCTAATTGCGCTTGACGGGCTTTGTAGGATTCCACCATGTAAAAAATCACTGGAATACTTGGGTTTTGCTCTTTTTGAGTATTTTTAAAAAGCGCTGTGTAAAGGTCTCTACCACCGAAACTGCTTTCCCTTCTATTGGAACTGAAATACGCTTTTAAGCCATCAGGTGTCAGCCTAAAATGGGTATCATCGCCCACAGAGTTAATCGGGCGATTCAAGTTAACCGCTTTCATAAAACGTAAGCTGTCTTCATCAAAAGTAGATTTAAAAACGTCAAAACCACCCATTGAAGCCGTAGAATTTGAAGAAAAATACAGCGTTCTGCCATCTTTTGCTAAATATGGAGTGGTTTCATCAAAAGGTGAATTGATAGCCGAACCCATATTTTTAGCGGGTTGCCACCGCCCTTCCGATTGCACCGAATAGTATAAATCCGTACCACCATAACCGCCAGCTTTGCGGCTTGAAAAAATTAAAATGGAATCATTGAAAAATTGAAGTGAATTATCACCATCGAAGCTATTCATGGGTCCCAAAAACTGAGGGGGCAGACTTCTTACCTCCGTTTCGCTTTTAAAAGTATCCACCAAAACTTCACCGCTAAACTGGGTCAATCCCCTAAAGAAAAACATATTTTTACCATTATTCGTAAAATCCAACAGCACTTCGTGACGGGCAGTATTGATGAGTCCGTTATTCAAATGTTCGGGAATAATCCAATCTCCACCATCAAAAGCCGTAAAATAAATATCACTCACATATCTCCCGCTTTTCATGTCGGATAAGCCCTCTTCATTCCGTAACCCACCTTCTGCATCTTCTCTTGAAGCCGAAAAATATATTTTATCTTCATCATTTGGGCTTTGTACGGGAGCAAATTCATCATGAAGTGAATTGACATTTTCACCCAAATTTTCGACCAAAGCCAACTCAGATTGTAACGTAACTTTCATTCCAGTTGCGCAGCGCTTGACATCCGCAATCACTGTTCTTCTATTCACATCTTCATCTTTGGTACGGCGCAAAAACTCTTTGTATGTTTTGACGGCTCCTTTAAAATCCATTTCTTGATGCAATGTGCGCCCGAGAAACAAAAATACTGAGGGGTCTGCTTTTTTATCCTCAGTCAATGCGGAGAGCATTTGTTTGGCAAGCGGCAACTGATTGGAGTAATAAGCCGAAATCCCCAGTGCCCGAATTATATCTCGGTCATCCCCCTTTTGGCGTTGATAGCCTTGAAGCAGCACAAGTGATTCGCGGTATTTACCTTCATTAAAAAGCGCCATTCCATCACTCTTAAGCTTGGCTAAAGGCTGCGCTTGAAGATGAAATATCATAAAAATCGAAAAAAGGAGTATAATAATGAATTTTATTTTCATAATCTCTGACCGAAATATTCTATAGGATTCTTAAAAAACCAACCCTGTAATAATTTGAAAATCAATAAGTTGTGTATTCTTCCCAAAAAGCCAACAAAGTTAAAAAAAGCATTTTTAATAAAAGAATACTTATTCATATATTTAAGACGAGTGGTGATGAAAGAGTTACAACTTTAACGTGATTTTAGAAAGGTTAGTGTTAAATAGTGCTTCATAATGTTTTAAAAACAAAAAGCCATTCAACGTAATTGAAAGGCTTTTTGTTTTTATTTTAAAAATTAAAATTATTGGTTCTATGAAAATTTTAGTGGTCGGATTAATAAAGACCTCATTTCAATACTCTTTTTAGTATAAACAGAGATTTTTAATAGTGTCGGAGTGACTTCAAGTCACTCCGACA
>JANPHO010000307.1:0-8502 GCA_031424515.1 Saprospiraceae bacterium | reverse complement strand
CTTTATCCCCAAATTTTTCAAACAATTGATAAGCCTCAAGTGCATAGGCTTCTGCTTGGTCGTATTGTTTTTGATTGGTCATCAATACAGCCATGCGTTCTAATGTGGAAGCCTTTATATCTAAGTTTTTTTCAGCTTGAGCAGGCGTTAATTTTTCATTGTATATTTTTAAGACCTTAAAATGGCGTTCCGTGGCTTCTACATATTGGCGTTTGCCTTGTATAAGGCGTGCCTGTGTGCTCAAAGTACGTGCTTGGCGTTCGGGGAAATAATATAGCTCAAAAGAGGTTGCTGATTGATCATATAAAATTATTGCAGAATCCGTTTGACCGATGAATTGATTAATTTGCCCCAATTGATATTGTGCTTCACCAATACACCAACCATTTCCTTGTGAATAAGCTGTTAAAAGTATTTTTGAAATGTGCATTTGGGCATCACTGTATTTTTTGGTATCAATGAGTTCGCGAGTTCGTTGCAGTTGTGCTTGCAACGGATCTTGAGGCAGTGTTTGAGCGATAATTTCCCACCCCCTCAGTACAAATACAAAAAATATGATTTGACCAAAACGCATACATTCGATTTTGAAAGTAAAATAGCTAAAAAACTTTACAAAGAGTCAAAATACACCTTTAAAACTCACTTTTCCCCATTAAAAACTATGAGCAGCAGGTTTGGTTGTATGACTGGTGGCTTTTACTCAACAAACGGTTTTTAAGGCAATTTTAAGTTTAAAATGACCATAAAATACCATTCATGGTGTCAAAACCGCTATTAGAGTACCCAAAAGCCCCCCTCATAGGTTGGTGCTTGCATTCATTATTTTTGAGATACAAATTTACGTCGTTAACTCACCCAAGTAAATAAATGCTTAACTCCAAAAAATCAAATGAAACAATTTTTTAACCCCAATCTACATTTGTTAATCTTTATTTAAAACCTAAAAACAGATAAGAACCCCATTTTTTATTTCTATGAAAATGGCTCTATTATGGTTTCAAGTTGCTGTTTTTAACTTGAAATCATGATAGAGCATACCTTTTAAAATCATAGAATAATGAGGAGCCTCAATCACCTCACCACCAACCAAATATACCCCTCCGCTGGAATCGAAACTTCTAAATCTACGGAATAATCTCTATTTAATTTATACGTTTTTGCAACTCCTTCTTGGATACTAATTTGAGCTTTATCCGTCAAACCTGTATAGTATAAAGGCAATTTTATAGTGCGTAAAATACTCTCTTTCAATGGATTATACAATAAAACAAAACCTTTTTCTTTTAAATTAGGATTGACGTGTATGATGCCATCCCAATCTCGCCCATCGGCGCGGCGGAGGTGGATAATGTCAGAATTGAGTATATCACGGTATTTTTTATACCAATCAATTGTTTCTTTCACGACTTTTTTAGTGGCTTCGGTATCGTACAATCTCGGACCCCGATAACAGGCTTGCACGCCTGCACCATAATACTGCACCATCAATTGTTTATAATCCGTAAGGTGCTCACTGAGAGGTTCTAAAATGGCATCGTCGGTACCGCCTTGATACTTTGTCAAAGGCACAAAACCCCAGCCCATCGAAGGCGTTTTATCCCAAGTGCCGTCGTATATATTTTGCCTGTTTAAAATTTTCTGTTGCGCTCTTGAAAGCGAAAAATTGACTTCCCGATAACCCAAAGCAATTTTATTGGAGCCATCCAAAAAATACCAATCGGGCGCATTAATATACACACCTTTAGCATTCAAACCTTGATAAAACTGCTTTTGCATCTGCATTTGCACCCATTGCGAGTCGTCCAAACCTTTATGCCCTGGATGTTTGGTAGAAGCGCAAACATCTCCAGGATATGGTCCATCGTGTTCAAGAATGTCAAAACCCGTTTTTTCAATAAAATTATTGAGCTTTTTTAGGTAATCAATACCCCATTTACTCGCCAAGCAAGGGGCATTGCCGAAAAATGCGCCTTTATCGGGTAAGCCCGTAATTGGGTCAATCACATCATTTTCATCATCAATCCGACGGCTGCTGAACAGAGAATAACCGCCTAATTTGATGCCTTTGCTGTGCGCATAATCCGCCAATTCTTTGAATTTTTTAATATTGGCTTCCGAATCATCTTCCATATTCAAACCACTGCCGAAGCTCAAAATCACCATTTCATAACCCGTTTCAGCGCATTGGTCTAGAGTACTTTTCACTTGCTTAGGGTCGGTACTGACTAAGTGCATAAAAATGGGGTTTTGAGTCGTCCACGGAAACAGCGTACTGTACATTTTACGGCGCGCCAAACCGTTGCGTTCACGGTCATAAGAATCCAAAATCAACTCATAAGAGCGAATGGATTTATAGGTCTCATTAGGTTTTAAATCAATGCCCACACCTAAAAACGGATACACTTCCACCACACAAGGCGTTTCGTAATTATAATTCACTTGCGAGGTATAGGTGCTGTCAATTGACCAATGCGTGGCTTGGTCAGATAGCTCGTAACGCATCGCATTATTATAGGCGAAATTGTTTTCAATATACAGTTTTTGCGGTTTTTTCATCTTTTCAGGCTTGCCCACTACTGCCGATTCTTCTTCCACCAAAGCCATCATTTCATGCACTACTTGATTGATTCCCAAAGATTTATCACTTTTATTTTCAATGCTCAACCATTTGTTTAAAACGGGAATACCATCAAAAATCTCGTAATGCACCACAACTTCTATATTTTTTACCCCCTCAGTATTGGAGGTAAAAAACAACTTCAAATGTTTGCCTGTTGGTAGTTTTTTATTCGATGCCCACGTTTGACAATTCCATTGGAAATGTGGTTGCACCTCCCCTATTTCATAACGTTGATATTGAAAATCTGCTTCATTGTTTTTAAAATTAGGTATCCAATCTTCCAACAAATAAGCGTGCTCTTTTTGACCATATAAACCACCTACATTATAAGTTTTACCATTTAAAATAATTCGCGCTTCGGGTCGGACTGAGCGAATGAACTGCTCGCCCGTCACCAAGTTTTTAAAACTTGTGGTGGCGGCATTGGGCGCAATATGGATGCGCCTCGAAATTAAACCATTCTTAATTTCTATAAATTTGTCGCCCTTTTTTATCTCGCTGCGTTGGGCAACGGGCGTGATAAGCCAATCATTACTCGGATTCTGAGCAAGGATTTTAATGGCAAAAAGCAGGGAAATAGGTAAAAATAGTATGTTTTTCATTGAAATACTGAGGGGGTATTTAGATTATTCTAAGCATATAGCTTGGCAATATCCTTAAAATAATGGTAACTCAAAACCTTAAAACGCATCTTTTTCTAACTCATAATAAGTTATCGGATAGACTCTTAGTCTGGTGAAATACTTGCTGAAGTACTTTAAATAGGCAGAATAGTCGATTTTTTTAATAAGAAAAAGGCTATTCTACCTATTTATAACAGTAATTTTTATTTTTTATACTCTTTCAACCAAGCCTTATGATAGTCCACTTTCCACAAATCGTAGCGTTGAAATTGCGTTAAAAGGCGTTTTTGAAAATCGTCATAATTACGACTTTCTTTTTTACTCCATAAAACCTCGCTCAATGCCGTCATGCGTGGAAAAAGCATATATTCGGCTTTTGATGGATACGCCACGTATTCTGTCCACAAATTGGCTTGTCCGCCCAAGACATATTTCCCTTCTTCAGGAGTCAATTCCTTAGGAATCGGCTCATAACCGTAGACTTTATCAAGCGGTAAAAAGCCTCCAATTACCAAAGAATCTTCTGGTTTGGATTGGGCATAATCGAAATAAACGTAGGTAGTCGGTGTCATAATTACCGTATTTTTTTGTTTAGCGGCTTCAATTCCACCTTTTTCACCGCGCCAACTCATGACAATCGCCGTTTTTGACAACCCGCCTTCCAAAATCTCGTCCCAGCCAATCAGCTTTTTTCCTTTGGTATTGATGTATTTTTCCATTCTTTGAATGAAATAACTTTGCAATTCATGCTCATCTTTCAAATTATTGTCTTTGATGCGCTTTTGGCATTTGGGGCACTCTTTCCAACGGTCTTTTGGACATTCGTCACCGCCAACGTGGATGTATTTTGAAGGGAATAAAGGAGCAATTTCATCTATCACATCTTGTAAAAAAGTGAAGACTTCATCGTTTCCGCCGCATAAAACCTCTTTGTGAACACCAAAGTTTTGAGCCACAATATAGGGTCCACCGGTACAACCCAGATTTGGAAAAGCAGCTAAAGTCGCTTCCGAATGTCCCGGCATTTCAATTTCAGGAATGACTTCCACGAAGCGGTCTTGAGCATATTTTACAACATCTTTAATTTGGTCTTGAGTATAATAGCCGCCGTGTTTAATCCCATCTTTGCCCTTGCCTGGGTGATGTCCAATGATTGTACTATCCCTAAAAGCACTGATTGACATCAATTTAGGGTGTTTTTTAATCTCTACTCGCCAACCTTGGTCATCGGTCAGATGCCAGTGAAAAACATTCATTTTATGCAAAGCGATGTAATCAATGAATTTTTTAACAAAAGCCACGGAGAAAAAATGCCGACTCACATCCAACATCATCCCACGATAACCAAAGCGCGGGGCATCTTTAATGGTCAAAGAAGCAACCTCCAAGGACTTGGATGGGCTCGTAGGTAAAAGCTGTAAAAGGCTTTGCATACCATAAAAAGTACCCGCCGCATCACTGCCTTTGATGGCAATAAATTTTTTATCGCTGATAAGGGTATATGCTCCCGTAGTTTTAGGGGCGTTTTTATCCAATTGCAAAACAATTAGATTAGTGCCGTTGCCGACGGGGGTTGTCGTCAGTTCAAAACCGTATATTTCTCTTAAATATGTATTCAAAAACTCGGCAGTGCTGGTCAATGACTTGTCTTTGATGACAATTTTGGTTTTTGGCGTTATCTTGAATGAACCGCCCTCGGGAGTCATCACCAAGTCATTCGGTTTGGGTATGATGTTTATTTGTGAAAAGGTTGTGAAAGAGATTAAAAATGAAATTCCGAAGAGGAATGCGCGCATGTTTTTCATAGAAAACTTGATTTTAAATTGATTTAAAAGACCCTTTTACTACCCACAATGAATCTTACTGATGAGAGTAGTTTTTAACGACGACAAAATAATGCAATTTTAATACACTTTTTAATTTTTTTATAAAAGTTTAAAATCTTCGCTCATCAATACTTTTCGCCCAATAAAAAATGCTTGTGTTGTACCATCTCGACACTACACAAGCATTCAGAACCGCTCAGTATTTAAAGAAAACCTAAAGCCATTTTATCAATTCGCCTTACCAAAACGTCGCTTTTTATTCATGTGCTCCACTCCTTTTTCGATGCCGTAAGGTGAAAGCGGAAACATATCAAAAACACTTTGTAACATGTGAACAGTGGATGAGCTTTCCCAATATTTCAAATCCATGGGGTTAAGCCATATGATGCGCTCAAAACGTTTTTTCAAGGCTTGCCAATCGCGCATACTGTCTTTTGTGAGTTCATAAGGCGCCATATCTGCATCGCCGATGATAAAAACGGCGTAATTTTTATCCAAAGAACATATTTTTTCAAGGTTTTCAAATTGCGATTGCAAGCGAAATGAATCTTTGTAAGCGCCGCCATAAATTGTATTGTGAAAGTAAAAAGTCTTCAAATCATGGGCAAAACGCCGTTTCATCTTTGAAAAAAGCTTTGTAACGGACTGAATATAGGGTGACATTGACCAACCTCCATTATCAATCAAGAGGAGCACCTGCACCTTTTGGTCAATTTTATCCTTTTCGTACGGTAAAAAAATGGCTCCTTGCTTCACCCCCTCAGTAATAGTGGCGGGAATATCCAAATAACGCTCAACTGATTCCTCTTCTATGCCTTTTAAAAAAGCCAAAGCCACATCTATATTATTGTCTTGTAAAATAACGTGGGTATCAACGGGGAAAAAGTTTTTATCGCCCATGACCTTACGCGCCATTTTACCGCCGCCTTGTCCCCCTACCCTAATGCTACCTTGAGCCGCGCCACCATTGCCATAAGGCGATGCACCACCCGTACCAACCCAATGCGTACCGCCTGAATGCCGCCTTTTCTGTTGCTCAAGCACTTTTTTCATGCGCTCCAAGAGCTCTTCCAGAGAGACATTGCTGTAATCGGCTGCTCTTTTCACGGCATCTACGGGTTCATCATCAGGCCCCTCAGTATCTGCCCGATTGGGGTCGTCATTTTGAATAATATCCTCTCCTTTCAGTATATTTTGAATGTCATAAGTGGTTAAATGCACCTCATTTAGAAACTTTTCCGCCAATTCTTTAAGGTCATACGTTTCAATCTCTTGGACATCTTGATTTTTTAACCAGTCTTTAAAAGTCTCGCTCCTTAAAATGGCGGCATCCAAACTTTCCCCTTTATTGATTTCAATATTTAAAAAATACTGATAAAAAGCCGTTGTAAAAGGTCCAATATCCTTGGGCGAATTGGTCACGATGCCCTTTAAAACCACGTACAAATCGCCCAAAGTATTGACAAGCCCACGCTCCATACTCTTTTTAAGCAAAAGCAATGTCCGCACATCGCCTTGCAATTTATTGTCTTTTAGATATTGTGGCAGGCTATTAAACATTAAAACGCTGTTTAATTTTTTTCAAATCGGTTTGCGATTTTATCAATACGCCCATGCCCTCTTTTCTATCAATTCTATTCAAAGCCTCATCCAAAGAGAAATTTTGGAGGTATTTGAGCCAATGTAAAATCTCGCGCGTAGCAGGTGCTCGCTCCAAACCAATATTGCGCAATTGATAGAATAGGCTCACGCTCTTTTCTAATAAAACGCCCTCAATTTTCGGGAAATGTTTCCTTACAATTTCTTCCATCATCGTCGGGTCGGGGAAGCTAATGTAATGATAAATACACCGCCCTTTGAACGCCGTAGGCAATTCCTGCTCACGGTTACTCGTGATGACGATGGCTGGCATATCCTCTTCACTGACTTGGATCAACTTACCCGATTCGGGCAACACAAACTGTCGGTGACTCAAAGCAAAGAGCAAATCGTTGGGAAATTCGCGGGGCGCTTTATCAATTTCATCAATCAATAAAACGGAATGAGGCTTGCTGTATGCCTTCGCCCCGGGTCCCATGAGCACATAATCGTCCAAATTTTCGGTGCTGCGACCTCCACTACTGAGGGGGTCAAGTCCGCGCTCAGTGCGTTGCGCATTCAGCACTTCCACTTGCGAATCACGTAGATATTTAACGTGGTCGAACTTAGCGACGAACTGTTCTACATTGCTTTTAGAGCCTACTGGAAAAGTGAAAAGTTCTAAATTTTGATCTTTTGCGTATTGAATGGGAAGTTCCGTTTTACCTGTCCCGGGTTCACCTTCAATTAAAAGAGGCATGCCCAATACTCGGGCGATGTGAAATGCTTGCGCCAAATCGGGGTCGCAGATGTACTGCTCTGACCCTGTCCAGATGGTTGTGAGTGCCAATGAAATATATTTTAAATGTTATTTTTGAAAAGCTCAAAAATAGAGAATTTCGTTTTATTTTTTTTAAAAACTATTTTTCGATATATTACATCGCGATTCAAACCAGAATTTCATTTTTAATATTTTAAACTATTAACAACATTATTCATGAAAACAAGACTCATTTTTATTTTTATATGCTTCCTCTCAAATCTGCAAGCGCAAGGTGCTTATCACCTCAAACTGTTGGATTCTTTGAATAAAAAATTCAATTTACCCACTTCAGCTAAATGGGTTTTACCGAATACGGAAGCGGGAACGCAACAAATAGTCGGGAATTATGGCGGAACAACAACCAATATTACGTCAACCAACACCATTTTTACTGTTGGTCAACAGCGGATTGTATCTCAAGGCACTAACCCTTGGGATGCTGGACACAACTATAAAAACAAAACTGCTATTCAAAAAGGGGATAGATTTCTCATCGTAATTTGGTTGCGCAGCAGTACCCCCAATGCTAAAGTCAGTCTTTTTGCAGAAAATGTAACGACTTATGAAAAGGAAATATCCGCTACATTAAGCCCAACAAATACGTGGAAAATGTACCTCGCTCCCATCGAAAGCAAAGCTGCTTACGCTGTTGATGGCATGACCATCGGCCTGCATTTGGCTATGGCCAATCAGACAATTGAAATTGCGGGTGTGGCTTGCCTCAATTATGAAAAAAGCATCATTTTTAATCAATTACCCCTTGATTTGGACAATAATAGATATGGTGGTATTGAAGCCGATGCTCTGTGGCGCAAGGAAGCCGAGCAAAGCATTGAACGATTGCGCAAAGCAAATTTTACCGTAAAAGTCAATAATACCAACGGGCAAGCGGTGAACGGCGCAGAAGTACGCTTTGAAATGATGCAGCATGAGTTCAAATTTGGCTCTGCGGTGGTCAGCAATAAATTCAACGGTGGCAGCGCGCTCAATCCCACTTACGAGCAAAAAATGCTTAATTTGGATGGAAAAGGG
>JANPHO010000306.1:0-2220 GCA_031424515.1 Saprospiraceae bacterium | reverse complement strand
TTAAAAACAACCAAAACAAGAAGTTTTTAGCGTATAAATCAGGTGCCAATAAGCTTGGCATACTTGGATTAGCGGATGTCTCTTTTTTTCCTATTGACGCAGAATCTGTAACTTTCGATTCTGAATTTGAGGATACAATATCAAAAGGGTTATCTGATTTTTGAAGGACTTTTACATTATCCACTACTGGTGCAGGCAGCGCATTTGTCGGAGGAGGGACATTAACACTGGCATTAGGTTGGCCAATATTAAAAGCCGAACCAGATGCGGCGTTGAGTTTTTGCAATGAATCTCTACTTGCTGCAAGTTTTAAAGAATCTGCTGCTGTAAGTCTTCGTGGGCGATTTTGCCTCCGTTGAGGCGTTCTTGATTGAGAGGTTGACGGAGTACTTTGAATCGCAGGTGCCGTATTTTTACCACTGTTAAGGCTGTCCTGCGCAAAAGTCATTGAACTTAGGCTCAATAAAACAACCGACAAAATGATATTTAATATGGCTTTTTTCAAACTTCGCAATTGTTAGTGAAATGTGCTATTGTGAATCTGGGTGCAAAATTAGAAAAAATCAGTCGATGTTTTATCTCTTTAAAAAAAAATCACATGAAATTCATTCTCAAAATCAATTTTCACTTTCTGAAAGTACTCATTATAAAAGCATACCCCTCAGTATAGGGATGTTTTTTCAATAGAATATACCTTATTTTTTGAATAAAACCGCCAATAATGTATATTTACCATGAGAAACTATTTTAAAACAAGCTAATAAATAGTTGGGCTAAAATAACCGACAATTTCTTTTTTAAGTCGGCTCTCAAAATCATAGAAAATTTTCCGCTGCGCTCCGTATTTTCCACAATTTTAAGCCCGACAGAAATTATCGATTATTTTTTAACGCCTACTTATGATGAAAACTCTAATTCGCTTTTGGAAGGATTTCGTTAATTTATTTTTTCCTCGATTGTGCCTTGCTTGCGATACGCCTTTGCCTCACGAAGAGTCATTTATTTGCATGGACTGCCAATTGACGCTCCCCGCCACGGATTTTCATTTGAATAAAAAAAACCTATTGACTGAAAAATTTGATGGCCGGCTCACTATTGAAACAGGTGCTGCTTTATTTTATTTCACTAAAATGAGCCGTACACAGCATTTGATTCATAAAATAAAATATGAGGATAAGAGGGAAGCTGCTTTTGAATTGGGTAAAATGCTCGGTCAAAAAATGCATACTGCTGCCCATTTCAAAGATATTGATTGCATCATCCCAGTTCCGATGCATCCCCGTAAGGAAATACTGAGGGGGTACAATCAAGCCGAAGTTTTCGCCCAAGGGCTTAATGAAATGACCTCCATCCCTGTTAGAACAGATGTACTAAAAAAGACAAAGATGACTGAAACTCAAACCCGTAAAAATCGGCTTGAGCGTTTGAGGAATACTGAAGATATTTTTGACTGCACCCCACCATCCAATTGGGCAAAATCAATGAGTAATAAGCATGTTCTTTTAGTTGATGATGTTCTAACTACAGGGGCTACACTGGAAGCCTGCGCAATGGCTATCTTAGAAAAAACACCAGATATGAAAATCAGTATAGCCACTATTGCATTTGCGAAGCAATAAAGGGGTGTATTTTTAAAAGTGTTTTCAAATATTTTTTCTGTACCCCCTCAGTATTTGAGCAATAATTCAGCCGCGTCTTCACCTACTAAGCTGCCAATAGCCACACCCATACCGCCCATTCTTACAGCTACTACCACATTGGGTGATACATGCTGAATAATCGGCTTCTTTTGACTACCAATGCCTAAAATGCCACTCCACCAACCATCAATTTCATACTTTTGACGCGGTAAAATGGTCGTATCTAATAATTTTAATAAGCTTTTTTGAATTATATCGGTAGTTCCAAAAGTATCCGTCATTTCATTCTCAAAATCAAGATTTCTACCGCCACCTAAAAGTATCCGATTCCCTACATTTCTAAAGTAATAGTATCCTTTATCGTAATGAAAACAACCTTTTAATTTTAAGCCTTGAATTGGCGTCGTTATCAGTACTTGATTGCGCGCTGGAATGACTTCCAAGTCAGGGAGCAAGCGCCGAGCAAAGCCATTAGTAGCGACTATTACTTTAGTCGTTGTTATTTCCCATCCTTCCTTTGTCAATAAAGTCACACCATTTTTACTGTCCGATTTCGAATCAATAATTTCATTTATTTCAA
>JANPHO010000305.1:0-2445 GCA_031424515.1 Saprospiraceae bacterium | reverse complement strand
GCAGATTGCAAATTGAGCTTATCGTAATATAAAATCGCTAAAACCGTAAAACCCATTATCATAGAATAGCGAACGGGCAAAAGAATAACAGATACGAAGCCCGACATTTTTGAGGCTTCTTCGGGTGATTTCGTAGAGAGCACTTTTTGCATATCGTAGTTGGGTGCAGGCCCCGCAAGGCTGGCAAAAATGCCTTTGAAAACCATCATCATGAAAAATGCACCCCACGGTGAAAAGCCATCATCCACAATCTTTTTATTCACTTCAGGATTGATACTCGACCAATCCATATTTAAATTCCAGCCAAAAAATGGGCTTGCCCACCCTTCGGGCGTGTGCAAGGTTTGACCATTTAAATTCGTCATAGCAATAATCGCAATGCAAATGGAAGCCACCGTCATGATACTGTACATCACCACATCGCCCCACACAATACTTTGCATACCTCCAATAACTGAGTAAAAAACGGCGAATAAAGTAAACACCAAACCATAAAAATGCGGCACATACTGAGGGGTCAACGAAAAAGGCAAATAAGGCGCAATTACTTCCCACGGCAAGAACAATTCAATAAATTTGCCCAATCCCACAAAGCCATAAGCCAAAAATCCCAAACAACCAATCAAAGCAAAAGCCACTGTAATAATATGTGATAACTCAGAGCCTTTACCAGAGCCAAAACGTGTCCGTAACCACTCTGCGCCAGTAGAAGCATTAGAGCGACGCAACCACTTAGAGAGGTACATCATCAGAAAAATTTGATTAAAAACGGGCCATAACCAAACTATCCACATGCTTTTTATGCCATAAACAAAGCAAATTGTCACCATCCACATTGTTCCAGAAATATCGAACATATCAGAAGCGTTGGATAAGCCGAGCATATACCACGGCATTTTTTTACCGCCCAGCATGTAGTCCGATTGGCTTTGCTGCGCTCGCTTTTTCATCACCAAACCAATTACGACAGTCGTAATTAAATAGGCGATTATAATTAAAAGGTCAATAGTTGCTAATTTCATTTCGTTTCGTTTTATGTAATTAAGTAAGTAGGCGTTTAAAAATAATTTGCCTTTGTCGGTTATTTTAGCCCAACTACTTAACCAGTCCCGTGGCTACCTGTACAATTTTTTATCTTTTACTTTCTTTGAAAAATAAACCCGTTCATGTTGGCTGAATTTTTGAAAATCCGCTGCACTTGTTTGGTTCGGAAAGGGGGCGTAATAATGATTGGGTCGCCCATTGCGCCACACCAATACGTAGGCTATTTTATAATCCTTAATGCCTTGCCAAAGTACTTCTGTCCACCAATTAGGCATCGAAATAGTCTCTAAACCTGTTTCAGTGAAAGCAATAATTTTTTTATGTTCTTCCGCTATTTCAGAGATAATTTTGAAATTATTACTGAGTTTTTTAATAAAATATTCGGTAGAATCGGGCTTTTGAAGGCGATGATACAAATCATGTCCGAGGATATCCACGTAATCGTCCCCTGGATAAAAATCCAAATAATGCTCTTTTGATTTAAAATTATCGGGCGAATAAGCATAGATGAAATTATCAACCCCGCGAACCCGAAGCCTATCCACCGTCATACGCCAAAGGGCTTTGTATTCACCCGCAGTGCAATTGCCATCGCCCCACCAAAACCATTTGCCCGTGTGTTCGTGAAAGGGTCTGAAAATGATGGGGATTTTTTTACCCCAAATCCCTGATTTCAAGGACAATGCAAAATTGGCAACCTTATCCACCCACGAAATGAATTTTTCATGCTCTTTACCACCTTTCAAAATATGCTTTACCGCCATAGTTGTATCCCAAGCCGAGCCACCCGACACCGGATTATTTAAATGCCAACTCAGAGTGCTGATTGCCCCCATTTTGTAAGCCTTTTTGATATATTCTCGCAAATCTGTGAAAAGAATACCATCCAATTCCCGCGTCGAATCCACTTCTATATGCCCCAAATCCCATCCAAATACTGAGGGGTATTCGCCGAGTGTGCTATGTACATCGGATTTGCCTTTAATATTTCTCCAACCTACCCCATACGCCAAATCATCTTGATGACCGAACATCACTGAACTGTCATGTGCCATTTTTTGCATATTTTTGTAAAGGCGTTGGGTACGCTTAGTCGCGTTTTTATCTACCAGTGTTTGAGAAAAAACCCAAGCGGGCAGAAACAAAAGAATATAAATAATGGGCACTTTTTTGATAACCATAGTAGAGTAATACCTTTTTAATAAGTACATCACAAAAGTCATCAAATATTAAAAAGAGAGTGATTGTCGAAATTTGCATTCATAGGGGGTATTTGTAACTTTGCGTCATTTTATTTTAAATAAAAGTGTTCATCGAAATTTAATAAGGCATTTGCGCCCATTTTTGAAACATTTACCCCCTATCCGTATCTGGTGTTTTTTTCAACTTTGTGAATAATTT
>JANPHO010000304.1:0-5166 GCA_031424515.1 Saprospiraceae bacterium | reverse complement strand
GTGAATTTTTGATTACAAAAAATAAAAACAATAAAATCGGGTGTATAACAAATTTACCAATTAAAAGGTGCAGCGCACCGCAATATTTGTAGCCTTGTTAATCCTCTCCCTTTTAAGGTGCAGCGCACCGAAATATGTATTATTATACGTTTATATTTCGGTGCGCTGCACCTATTTTGGTAAATTTGTTATACACCTATAAAATCACACTTGGTATGCTAAATCTTCCAATATTGCAAATAAGATTTTTTTTTGTTATATTACTTTTCTGGCTAAATACAGTGAAGAATAGGCAATAGCTCTATTTTTCACTTTCTTTATGGCTTATACTGAGGGGTATCTCACACCTTCCAAAACTTCAAAATCAAAGTCTCTGCTGCTAAAAAAAGGAGGGCTAAAATGACGCACCAACGCCACAAACTCACGCCTTGATTCTTTTCACCGACTACGGCTGTGAAATTGGCTTCGGCTGTTTCATCAAAAATTTTGATTTTATCGTTGGCGAAATCTTTTAGCGATTTATTGTCAAAATACTCTAAAACGGATTCTCGGCGGTCGAAATTGAAGCCATATTTATAGAGGATGGAATCGGGACGGGTGAAAAGGCTGTAAAATCCAGCTTCTTTGATGCCCTCTTTTACTCCCAGAATAGCTTTAGCTGCAATGATGCGTTGTTCGGGGATGAACTCCTCTTTTGCGCCCTTCATTTTGTACGATGTTTCACCTGCAATGCCTTTTGAATCGGCTTCTATGAAATCATCTTTTCCGATAGTGTAGCCGATTTTCCATTCTTTGGCACTCGAAATCGCCATTTTATAGAGCATCGGAACAAAAACCTCACCTGTGCGCGCCAATGACGACGATTTATCATCCAAAGCCGCCGCGCATAGATATAAATGCCCTTGACCAATTTTATTTTTAGTCATAAAACTTGAGCCATCGCGGTAAGTCATAATATTTTCACCGTTGCGGTTTGTCAAACGGTAGTTGCCAGTTGAGGCAGGGAGTTTGAAATTGGCGGTTTTATTTGAAAAAACATCTTTAAAAATGAATTCATCGAAGTTCAAAAACGATACTTCACGGGGTGTATTTTCAAAAGCAGTCAGATTATTGGATTGCAAACTATTGAAAAAATTACTGTAAGAAGCCATATCTACTGAGGGGGATGGGAAAACCACCACATTGCCGCCATTTTTAATATATTGACTCAATTCCGCCGCCAAACCCGATGACATTTGGAACAAGCCCGATAACACAATCATTTGATAATTAGGGAATTGTGAATATTGCACGCCCCCACTCGATTGGCTCGTGAGTTTAAAATTTTTCACACTTTGCAAGGCTGAACTCAAATTGCGATTTTCAGAACCATCATAAATGGATAAAATATTGATGGTAGAAAGCACATTAAAAGTGAAAAAATAATGGTCATCGAACTGAACGGGATAATCCGTTATGCTCAATTCTGCCTCGTGCCAGCCATTTCTCAAAATTGCGATATTCACGGTGTCTTCTATACTTGATTTGGCTTTTAAATTCAATAAGCCAATCGGTTTGTCTTGCCCGTCGAGTTTTACGCTGAGTTTTATGTTTTCAACATCTTCATTGGTGTAATTAGTCACCCGCACCACGAGCGGATTCGTTTGACCCATCATTTGTAAGGGTGCTTCAAACCATGCGGAATCAATGGCGATGTTTTTCTCCTGCACCGCCGTGAGCGGCAAAAGGTTAACTTCAATAGAAGTATCTTTGAAATTATTTAAATCCGTGATATTTTTTTGAAAATCAGAGAGGATAAAAGCCGTTTTATTGGGTGCTTTACTGGTGTTGAGTGCCTGCGTTTGGCGGGTCAACACTTTTGAGAGCTCCTGTACTGAGGGGGTCGTTTTTATTTCAGAAATAAAATTAAAAGCCTCCTCTTTGGATACCAAACGCTGGTGGCGACCTTCAAAATCATTGGTCAATATCTGGAATTTATCGTCATTGGCATACGCCTCCACTATCTCGTGGGCTTTTAATTTGGCTTTTTCCAAAAGAGCCAAATCTTTTGATAAAGCATTCATACTGAATGAGTTATCAATATAAATCGAAGCCACTTGCTCACCTTTTTTTACCCCCTCAGTATTGCGGGGTATAAACGGCTGCGCAAACGCAAAAACCAAAAAAGCCACGGCTAAACACCGCGCCAAAAGCACCAACAAGTTGCGCAATTTACGGCGCGAAGAACTCTCTTCTTTCACCTCCCGCAAAAAACGGACATTGGTGAAATACACCGTTTTGAACCTTCTGAAATAAAAAAGGTGAATAATTATCGGTATTGCTAAAGTTGCTAAAGCAAATAAAAAACTGGGATATAGAAATTGCATAATTGATTTTTTAATTTATGTAGTTAGTGAAGGAGTGGTCAGTGAGTTAGTAGTTAGTAGTTAGTAGTCAGTGGGTCAGCAGATAATAGTCAGAAACCTACTAACTACTATCTACTTGTTCACTGATTACTGACTACTAACTACTAACTCACTGACTACTCCTTCACTAACTACTTACTTTACGTTTCAGAAAGGCTTTTGTTGTTTTCAAAAGTTCAAAATTAAGGACAATTCGACAAAGTAAAGTAGTTTACCTATGATAATCGTTTTTAATTAAAAAAAAATCTCTCGCTGAGGTCAGTCGAGAGATTTTATGAAAAGGGTTCAAATTAAAGATTAAATAAGAGATCGCAATATTGGGGGGTTAAAAAAGTTGATTTGTTGATGTTTTATATTGAGGTCATACAGGTAAAGCCGTTGGCTCGCCTAATTCATATTCATAATGAATCTCATATTAATCAGTCGATTTTTTTGAATTGATGGTTGTTTTGGTAAAAAATAGTGCACAATTAGGTGACACACAGCCTATACAATATAGTTGTAGTCAGATGTAACAGCAGTAATTACGGGAACGTGTGAAAACTTTGATATGCGATAAATCCGTTTTTGATATAACAAAAGTAAACCTATACGGATGCTTTGTATATCCCCAATTCAAGGGAGAGGAAATACCTTTCTCAGAAATGAAAAGATATTTCCCCACTTTTACGAATCAATGTTTGGCTATATATTTTCTAAAGCCCATTTTTCAGAAATGGGATACTTGGCGCAAAAAAGTATTCGCCTCCTTTCATAGTTACAAAACTTTCAAATGACTTTTCCTCCATACTTGAAATAGCCCCATGGACTTTTGCGAACTTTCCTACACTTATGTTATCTGTTCCGTTTTGTCCGATAATTGGATCTATGCCATTTTTAGTATTAGGGAAATTTTCATTGTTAACCCAATTTCTTTGAATGAATTCAAATTGATTTTCAATACTTTTTTGGAAACTCATAAACAACAGACCGACCCCGCCGTTTGGCATTTGAGGAAAAATAGGTTCAACTTCAGGACTTACATCTCTATGTCCATATGTAATTCCTCTCCTTGCCATTATATGCTTTTTATCTTCATTGTTTCTTCTTGGATTTGATTTTCTAATGTGAGCATGAAATGGGCATTTTGCACCATCAGCATCATTATCGTAATTGAAATTATTTAAAATCCCACTGCTGATTAAACTATTCTGATTTGCCAAGGTAACTGGAGTTCCATCTTCAAATCTGCCGACAAGCATGGCTCCTGCTCTCTCATCATCTTCACCTTGCAACCCAAGTTCTTTTGCTAGTTTTTTTTCAGATTCTTTAAAACCTCTAACATCTTGTTCTAATTTTCTAAAAACAAAATAACTCCCAAAAGCATCTTCTCCAGTTACAAATGGATCATTTACTAAAACTAAATCTAACTCTGCTGAAGGATCAAATTGTAGTGGAGAAATATTAGTAGCTAGATTCTCTTCAACTTCATCCTTAAAAAATAAAGGCTGGCTTATTCCATCTACGTAACCAAAATGTTCTAAACCATCACCATTGGCATTCCTAATGGCATTACCGTATTCAATCGTTAAAATTCTTCCGAATTTATCCAATTCCTCGATTATATTTTTTGATATTTCACCTAATTTATTAGGCTCAATATCTCCAATTAATATCATTGCATGAATATCTTCTCTAAATCCTTTTTCCCATTTACTGACGGAAGGATCCAGTAGGTTTGCATTTTTCATACCCAACTTAAAAGAATTATCATCAAATCCCGATAAATCCTTCCCGAAATATTCGTAGCCCTTGGCTGATAAATATAGATTAAAAAATGTTCCACCTGAAACTTTGTTTCTTTTATACCTTTCAGTTTCACTTAGTTGTGTCTTACAAGATGTGATTTTCTCAGTAAAATCTTTTATCCATTTTTTTACACTATTTTCTTTGTTTTTATCAAATTTTACAAAAATGTTTGTCGTATAATTTCTGCCATGTGCTTTCAAGATATTACCTTGAAGATTAGAAAATAGAGCATCAAATTGTAAATCTCTTTGATCAATTGATTTTTGATTCGTATTTGTCATGATTAAGTGACTTTTTAAAATGTTAAAAATTTGCTTTTAATTATTTCTTTTATAACAAATTTAGAACATAACAAGAATCTTGTATATCCCCAATTTAAGGGGTAAAAGCATTTAAAGTTGAAATAACTAAAAAATCAAAATCCTCTACCTTTTTGCAAAGTGTAGAGGATTTTTGAGGTATTTATGCTTCTTTTACTGAGGGGGTGTTTTGTGGGAGGTATTTGGTATAACGGGCATAATAAAAACCCAAAGCAATAAACAAATACCCAATTATCTGAACAATACCATACACGATGTCCACTTCGAGATACGCTATCAAATCTGTTGCCCTGAGTTTTTTACCAATGATGGACGTAATAAAACCCAATAAATTCGGCATCATCAAGCCAAGACCAATCCAAAAATAAGGGTTCTTATTGATGGGCACTTTCGAATCTTCATTATAAATATACCATAAATGAATCATTGGCAAAACAAAGCAAAAAACATTTGATACTGTCGAATTAAAGACATTGTGCGTTTTATAGCCTTCAATAAATAAATAATTAATGATAGCCGAAAAAAATAAAATTAGAGATACCCATTTTACATATAATGCAATTTTTTTATTCTCAATAACTAAACTAAAATACCAGCCTAATAACCAAAAATTAGACAAATGAGATAATATTGAAATAAAATTCATATTATGA
>JANPHO010000303.1:0-2005 GCA_031424515.1 Saprospiraceae bacterium | reverse complement strand
GAAAAAAAGCCTGTTGTACCAGCATAAAATAATTTTAAAACCTCGGTGCGTGACTTGTAAACAGTTCACGCACTATTTTTTTAGGACTGTTACAAAGCATATTTCTACCTAAAACCACGCATTTTAACGCAAATCAAATTTAGGAATAAAGCTTTTGTAAAAGAAAATTCTAAAAATGTCTATTTTGGGGTCAAAATAAAGCCCTTCCCGTTTGAAAATGGCTCAAATACTAAGGGGGTAAATAGTTACAGAAATTTAATATTTTAAAAATTTAAAAAACGATATGAATACCTTTTCAGCGCAAGAGAATTTTTTAAAATTGGGATTAGAACTCCCTCCCCCACCCTCTCCTCTGGGCGTTTATAAACCTTGTTTGATTGACGGGAAATACCTGTATTTATCTGGACATGGGCCCGTTCAAAACGATAAATCGCTCATCGTTGGGCGCATTGGCGAAGATATGGATATGGAAACGGGCAAATTAGCCGCCCGACAAGTCGGTTTGACTATGCTTTCCACTATTATCGCCCACCTCGGCAGTTTGGATAAAATCAAGCGTGTGATTAAAGTTTTAGGCATGGTCAATTGCACCGCCAATTTTGAAAAACACCCCTACATCATCAACGGATGCAGCGAATTATTACGTGAAGTTTGGGGCGCAGAGAACGGCGTGGGCGTGCGCAGTGCCGTAGGCATGGGTTCACTACCCGATAATATTCCTGTTGAAATTGAGGCGATTTTTGAGTTGTTTTGAGTTAAAAAAGAGTTGCCGCTCCAAGTGGTGGAACTGATTTGACTAAGTATTTTAAATAATTTTCAATCCGTACCATCCCAAACCTCGGGACAGCAAAGGTATCAAAGCACCGCCAACTCTTGTTGAAGTCGTTGCAATTTTTCATGGTCGGGAGCGAGGTGACTAAAATGTTTTTCATGTTGTAAAACAATCGCTTCGATAACGCACCCCCTCAGTATTTTGTCTTTTCGCCAAGCCTCAATCTCTAATTTTTCAATACTCCACCCTTTCTTTTTTACGTAATTAAAAAGCTGAGGTGCATTTTGAACTGTTTTGATAGCCGCTTCAATTGCCAATGGAGTCACCGTCGCATCAGTCGCAATAAGGTCTTTGATAACGGCATTTTGTTTTTCATAAATCACGTTTTGTAAATCCTCAATTTGCTCTTTTAAAACCTTTATTTGTGCCCGTTTTGCATGAATAGCGGCCTCCCCTACTTTCTTTTTTTGTTCTTTTTCAAAAGATGGATTCGTAAATTTACCCTTAACGGCACTGATAAAATAACCGTCAATACTGTCTTTAATTTTACCTTTTTGCGCTTCAAACATGGTATATTCTAATCCATGTTTAATAGCTTGAGGTTCGTGCGTATCAATAACCAACCGTAAAACAGATTCGCTAATACCTAGCGCTTGTGCCTGTGATAGGCAATTTTTAAACAAAGAATCCTTATCAGATGCCAATTCTACTACTATCGCTTGGGGAGTTGCCTCTTTTTTGGTATCTGTTTTCACTCTTTTTTCCTTACTCAATTCTATCTCTTTTTCAATCTCTTCACGCACCCAATCGGGCGCGTTAGTTGGCACATTCAAATGAATTGAGAATTTTATTTCAGAAATTGCCTTCCCTTGCTTTTTTTCCAAGAAATCGAATCTTATATCAGCATATTGTAAAAACCGCTCCTGAGCCAAAAGAATGACTTTCTGTTTAAAACTTCCATAAAGGCTATAATTTTCAGAAACCCCTAAAATATCCTTCAATTCATTGATATTGAACCATTTTTCTGAATGTTCGGCATTGTATCGGTAATATTGTTTTAAAATTTCATACAATCGAATAATCGTCGCATTGTGCAATTTTGAGCAAATAAACTCATATCGTTTTTGGTTAAAAAGCGTATATTTCTTAGCCACAAGCAAATAAGGCTTCAAACGGCGGTCAAATTCGACTTCAATATAGGCATCTCGCGTATTTTCATCCACTTCATTGGAG
>JANPHO010000302.1:0-1860 GCA_031424515.1 Saprospiraceae bacterium | reverse complement strand
TGAAGGCTCATATCTATATAATTTTGGATAAAATTCACCTCACTACTGAGGGGTACTCGGTCGGATAAACAATCATAAACGATGTACCTCATCGTATCGCTGAACTGCAAAACGGCATCAGAAACCGTGCTCGGATTGCGCAGCGTTTTAATGTAAATATTATTCAAAGCATTAAAAAGAAAATGCGGTTTGATTTGCCAATTAAGCGTCTGAAGTTTGTAAAGATTCAGTTGACTTTCCTTTTCAAGCAGCTCTTTATTCGTAGAAAGCAGTTGATTTTCTTTACCCAAAAGCTCATTCCGCAAACGCAATTCCTCGCTGTTGTGAAACCATTTACGCACATACACCAAGCCCGTAAGCAAATACATATTAAAAACCGTTTCAGGCAAATTGCGTTCCCAACGGCTATTTTTTTGACTGATTAAGTTGCCCAACCAACCCGTATTATTCAGTACTTCAAACATTTCAGCCCCTATAAAAATGAGTAGAAAAGTAACCACTAAATAAATAGACAAAGCCACCGTTTCCGTCAATCGAGGATTGCCCAAAGTGCGGGGAAGCAGAAAATAAGTATGCAAATACGAAACGATGGACGTGGTAATAATAGTCAAATTCGCCGTAATCATCGAATCCCAATAATCGGGCGCAATGTCCGTAAAAGCGAAATTGATAAAATGCAAAATATAGATGACCACCCAAAAACAAAGGTGATATTTATAATCATCTTGATTAATAGCTACCTGCCCAAAGATTTTGACCCTCGTATGTTTCGATTCCATTTCTATTAAAAAGTTTAATTTGAACATTACACAAAAAGTTGAAGGCACTTTCAATGCTCAATTACGTGTATGGAGCCACGAATTTTACGAATTTACGAATTTAACCAATTTAGATGTTGACAAAAAACTCTACCCAATCTGCCCATTGAAATAGGTGTTTAGAATTGCCCTTCAGGGCAATTAATTAGTGCAACCTGCCTGCCGGTAGGCAGGTTCGCTCTAATTCGTCAACATCTAAATTGGTTAAATTCGTAAATTCGTGAAATTCGTGGCTCCATACACGTAATTGTGTTTTTATGTAAAATCATAAAAGTTTAATGCACAAAATACAATTTTACCCCAGTACAAAACCCTTTTATCGGATATACCCCTCAGTATTTCGGATATATGGGGTAGATATTTCGTTTATCCAAAATTTTAAAAATACTTCAAACTTATATCCAATGCTTTAAAAATGAGTTGAATTAAAACCGAATTTTGACATAGAAATAGTGAAAAGCTTTTAGCTGAATCCTATTTCAAATTAGAAGACATAATTTTTTAAATCAATTAATTTTAAAACACATGAAAACCCAACAACACATTGAACTCTGGCAAAAAATAGCCACTTTCAAATTAGATGACCCGATTTCAGAGTTCCCATTTTCAAAAAAACTCGCTCAAGAAAACAAATGGACGGAGGATTTCGCCCTCCGAGTCATTGCTGAGTATAAAAAATTCGTTTTCCTTTGCGCGACTCTACCTGATGGCGCGTCACCCTCGCCCATTGTAGATGAAGCATGGCATCTTCACTTGACTTACACCCAAAACTACTGGAATGATTTCTGCCCCGATGTTTTAGGGTTTCAACTCCATCATCACCCATCAAAAGGCGGTAAAAATGAAGCCCAAAAACACAATGATTGGTATCAAAAAACACTGGAAAACTACATCCATATTTTCGAGGAAATACCACCCACGGATATATGGAATTACCCTTTAAATTTTAATCCCGCCGCTTATTTGCCCACTGATTCACCACTTTTATTGCCCAATATTGATAAAAATGAAGCTGAATATTACCCCACCCAAATAGAAAATA
>JANPHO010000301.1:0-5949 GCA_031424515.1 Saprospiraceae bacterium | reverse complement strand
TCAAAAATTCTTCACCCTGTCTTTAGGCACAACTTGGCAGACCCGTAAAGATGACCTTTTTAGCCCACTCACTTACTCAGGATATGGGGCTGAATTGCACATTGGCGCCGAAAGAATTAAGGAAAAACGATTTAAAAAATTTGAAATCTGGGGTAACGCCAATAATATTAGGTCAAGAGTGAAAAATGGATACAATAACTTAGCTTATGGTTTCAGATACGGCGTTTCTTATTTACTGGCTTATCGGGTTATGCCTCAAAATAAAGATTTTAAATTGTATGTCGGAGGTTCTGCGTTTCATACTTCCAGCATGGGGTATTATCCTGGGAATGTGAACAATCTATTTAGCTATAATGCCCCGACGGGCTTAGCCGCGTCTTCGTTTTTAATGAAAAATTTTAAGATTTTTAAAAGAGAATGGCATTTGAGCACTCAATTATCCATTCCGTTAGTTGCTTATGATGCGCGCCCATCCTATATTGGATTTATAGATGTAGACAATCTGACAAAGGAATATGGCGTCGTTACGCTGAATAAATTGCTGAATATTGATTGGCGTTGGCAAATTGACCTACCCCTCAGTAATGGCAATCGTTTGAGGGCAATTTATCGGTGGGATTATATGGGCGATAGGCACGTGGGCATTTTTAAAACCGCTACTCAAACTTTGAGCGTGGAAATGATGTTTAATTTTCCGTATAAAAATAAACCGTTAAATTAGATATTAGATGATAGATATTGGACGATAGATACTAGACGATAGATATTAGACGTGCAAAATATTAAAAACCAATGAGTTGTAAGTTTTTATAACGGTAAATTCTTAAAATAAAATCAAGCCCTGTAAGGGCGAAATACACCAGCATAGGGCAAAGCCCTATGAAACATGAAATACGAAACATGAAACACGAAATTTTAATCATAAATAATTGATAGCCAATATTTTATAAAATGAAAAATATAAAACGATTTATAATATACCCCTCAGTATGTCTATATATTTTGCTGTTTTTGAGTTGTGAAAAAGTACTGGTCAGTTCAGACCCTAAAAATACACCGACTGAAAACGTGAAGTTTTTATGGAAAACCATCAATGAAAAATATCCCTTTTTTGAATATAAAAAATTGAATTGGGATTCGGTGGGTAATGTTTGGATTCCGCGTGTGCGGGATACGATGAACGATGCAACGGTATTCAGAATTATGGATTCCATGCTTTACACTTTGCGCGATGGGCATACCAATATTTATGGCGCTTTTAATTTTACGCGCAATTGGGAGTGGTATCTCAACTATCCCGACAATTACAATTCCAATGTTGTAGAGCGCAATTATTTAAAAAATGATTATCGCTTTACGGGTCCACTAATAAATCGTTTTTTGGATAGCAATCGAATAGGATACATTCGATACAGCAGTTTTAGCAGCGATGTTTCTGATTTTTCAATTGATGTTGTTATCAATCGTTTTCAGACTACCAAAGGCATTATTATTGATGTTCGGAATAATGGTGGTGGGTCAATTGCGAATGTATCACAGCTGGCTTCACGTTTTACGGATAAAAAATTCTTAGCGTGGAAGGAAGCCCAAAAAGGTGGTCCCGGTCGAAATGAATATACAGCGTTTAAAGAAAATTTTATTGAGCCCAAAGGTGACAAAAAGTACCTCAAGCCCGTCATAATACTCACTAATCGAAGATGCTACAGTGCTACTACTTTTTTTGTGGCGACAATGCTCAATCTACCAAACGTAAAAGTCATTGGCGATTGGACAGGTGGTGGTGGTGGGGCTCCCACATCCACACAGTTGCCCAATGGTTGGGTGGTTCGGTATTCAGGGACGATCACTTTAACTCCCAATGGTTTTAATATTGAAAACGGTATGCCACCAACCATCAAACAGGATATTTCAAAAAGCGATGAAGCAGCAGGGATTGATAGTATTATTGAGCGTGCTTTGCAAGAACTTAAATAACCCACTAATGCAATTATTTTAAATTAGAATTAAACCATATTAAATATGCCCAATCGGATATTATCGTTATTATTTTTATGCGTAATTATTTTATTATCAACGAGTTGTACGAATAATAAAAAACAAGAAGGCATTGCTTCTTCTGGTGTTTCTGCTCAGCAAGCGCCCTCACCGAGTTCTCGGGATTTACCTCCTCAGTATGACGACCAAACTGAACCTACAGAGGGCAATAAAAAAAGTAAAAAATATAAAAGTAATAAGTCTTCCGATTCGGAAATCGGTACGCCCAGTGCTTCTAATATAAGCATACCCGCGAAGGTTTTCAAGGTTTTAGAGTACATAAAAAAGAACAATGAAGCACCAGCGGGTTACATTGGTGGGCGGACTTTTCAAAATAGAGAGCGTGTATTGGCTTCTAAAGATGCGAATGGGAGTAAAATAAAATACCAAGAATGGGATGTGAATCCTAAAAAACAAGGAAAAAATAGGGGCGCCGAACGATTGATTACGGGCTCGGATGGCAAGGCATGGTACACCGAAGACCACTATCAGAGTTTTGTAGAAGTTAAATAGTTTTAATATCTTTACATTAAGTAGTTGGGCTAAAATAGCCGACAATCTCTTTTTTAAGTCGGCTCTCAAAATTATGGAAAATTCTTCGCTACGCTCCGTATTTTCCATAATTTTAAGCCCGACAGAAATTGTAGTCTATTTTTAAACGCCTGCTTACAAACCAACTTATATCATTTCAAATATAGATTTATGTCCAATAATATTAAAATACTCAAAGAAAGCTATGCGCACAAGAACGATAAAAGCATGGTTGTCGCAATTATAGAAGGTAAAACAGCGGCTACAATGGCTGATTTTTATGCTCAAATTTCCAAACAATTGCAGATGCCTTCTTATTTTGGATTGAATTTGGATGCATTTTTTGATTGCCTTTGCGATTTTTCGTGGTTGGATTCTAATCATATCCAAATAGTTTTAAAGGATTATGATGATTTTTTAGCTAAAGAACAACCTTTGAAAAGGTGGGACTTGCTCGTCGTTTTGAACGATGCCGTGGACGAATGGAAAGCGATGAAAGGAAAAGATAAAGTAAAATTAGAGGTTTTTGTGGAACCAAGCCAACGGATTAAGAAGGACTTGGAAGACGCTGAAATCTAACTAAATATTACTCTAAAGCAACTTTGTTGAAAATAATATATCTATTTTACTGGGATTGTCGTGTAAAATTCTTAACGCGCTCATTTTACCCAATTTTTAATATCAACCAATCTTTGCCAAATTATGAAAAAGCTCTTACTTTGTTGCACGGCAACTCTGTTGTTTTTTGCTTGTAAAAATGACAAAACAGCATCCAGTTCTACCTCTTCCAATTCCATTCGAGACGCTGTTTCACTCAACGTAAATGACTCAATCAATCCCGCGGATGACTTTTTTACCTTTGCTAATGGCGGTTGGTTGAATAAAAATCCTATCCCGAGCAGTGAAAGTTCATGGGGTATCGGCAAGCTGTTGCAAGAGGATATTTATAATAAAATGCGCAAAGTGAGTGAATCGGCTGCGGCTAATAAAACAGCGATAGCAGGCTCCAACGAGCAAAAAATTGGCGACTTTTGGTACACTGGCATGGATACTTTGGGGATTGAAAAGCAAGGAATTACGCCTTTAAAAGCTGAATTAGACCAAATAAATGCCATAAAAGACATTAATGGGGTCTTAGAAATGGTGGCTAATTTGCAAACTTACCAAGTGGGGCCTCTATATGGCGGATTTATTTATCAAGATTTAAAAAATTCCAGTAAGTATTCTTTTTACATATGGCAGGGAGGCTTGGGTTTGCCTGAAAGGGATTATTATTTTAATACTGATGAAAGAAATAGTAATATAAGAAGCGAGTATAAAAAATACTTAGCTAATTTATTCAAGCTGATGGGTGATAAGGATTGGCAGGCAGAAGAAAAATCGGAAACTGTGTTTCAAATGGAACGTTTTTTGGCTCAATCTCAACGAAAAATTGAAGAGCTGCGGGATCAATATAAAAATTATAATCCTATGAGTATCAAGGATTTACAGAACTTGACCCCCTCAGTATCTTGGAAAATGCAGTTTGAAAAAATGGGTATTACTGTGGATTCCGTGGTAGTCGGTCAGCCCGAATTTTTAAGAGCATTGGATGCCAGTTTGACAAAATTCCCGATTGAGGATTGGAAATCATATTTAAAATCGCAATTAGTTGGAAGCTTTGCAAACAACCTAAGCAAGGCATTCGAAGATGAGCATCTCAATTTTAACGGAAAAATATTGGAAGGTAAAAAAGAGTTAAAGCCCCGTTGGAAAAGGGTTTTGGATGTGCAAGAAGCGGCTCTGGGTGATGCTTTAGGGCAGTTATTTGTGAAAGAGTTTTTCCCTGAAACGGCTAAATTGCGCTATTCCAACATGGTGGAATCCATTAAAGAGGCTTACGCTGAAAATATCAATGCTTTGGATTGGATGAGTGCCGAAACGAAAATGAAAGCTTTAGATAAGTTAAAAAGAGTCTCAAAAAAGGTCGGATACCCCGATAAATGGAAGGATTTTTCATCCATGACGATTGATACAGGTAGCTATGTTCGGAATATTATTAATGCCAATAAATGGTGGCACCATTATAATGCGTCGAAATTGGGAAAACCCGTTGACCGAAATGAGTGGGATATGACGCCACAGACTTATAATGCCTACTACAATCCATCGAACAATGAAATAGTCCTACCAGCGGCTATTTTCATGGTGCCTGGTTTTAGTGATAGTGAACTGGACGATGCAGTGGCGTATGGATATGCAGGGGCTTCTACGATTGGCCATGAAATTACCCATGGATTTGATGACCAAGGCAGGCAGTATGATGCTTCTGGTAATCTTGTGGCATGGTGGACACCCACTGACTCCATTAAATTTACGGAGCGCGCTAAAATGCTCATTGCTCAATTCAATGAATTTATCGCCGTTGATACTATGCACGTGAGAGGCGAGGCAACTTTAGGTGAAAATATTGCCGATTTGGGCGGTATTGTCTTAGGGTTGAAAGCTTTTATGAAAACGGAGCAATATAAAAAAGGTGAAAAAATAGGTGGTTATACCCCTATTCAACGCTATTTTATGGGTTACGCGCTGGGTTGGATGACGCAACAGAGAAAAGAGCGTTTGGCTCGTCAGATTATGACGGATGTTCACTCGCCTGCCAATCTGCGCGTGAATGGACCCTTCGCTAATATTCCAGAGTTTTACGAAGCCTTTAAAGTACAGCCTACTAATAAAATGTGGCGCGACCCTGCTAAAAGGGTGAAGATATGGTAAACCTTTGATTTCAGAAAAGGAGATGGTTAAATGCTATCTCCTTTTCCATTTTATGAAATAACTTTAATGGGTTGAATATGTTATTTAGTCGTTAAAAAATGGTTATTAAAGCTTGAAAATGTAACTTTAGGAACTAATGGGGCATCAAATAGGTTTTAATATAGGCTTAAAGAAATAAATACTGCTATCGTCGGACTGTAAAATGTAAAAAATGCGAAGCAAAGCGGAGTATTTTTTACATTTTATAGAGCCGACTTAAAAAGATAGCAGTATTTATTTTAGCCAAATAATGAGGAATCTTTTAAATCGTTTAAAACAAAATAATTGATGATAAATAAATTGTTAAATGGCTTTAATACAGCCTCTCAAATTTCACATATTGTAAACTCATTCTCAGATATGGATCAAGAAGCAAAATCAATGCGAGCAAGCGATATTATTAAAAACCACGTAGGATTTGCGGCAAGTGCGGGCCTTATTCCTATTCCTGGAGCAGATTTGGCAGCAGTAACGGCTGTGCAATTGAATATGCTCCGCCAATTAGCTAAACTATACGATGTTAAATTTATGGATAATATAGGTAAAAATATCATCACCGCTATTGCAGGCAGTAGTATTGCCCGCTTGGGT
>JANPHO010000300.1:0-26464 GCA_031424515.1 Saprospiraceae bacterium | reverse complement strand
ATGGACTTTCAATAGCTACAAATATTTCGGTGCGCTGCACCTTTTTAGAATCATTCAATCTTACCCCTTCAGTATCCCCGAGAATCGGAATCATCAAATTAAATCCCAACCTTTGCGATATTCCCGCCAAAGCAAAGCGTTGGCTTCTGAATCATGTTTGAATTTCTCTTTTTTGGGATTCCATTCCAATTCTCGTTTTAATCTATAAGATATAAGCCCCAGATGCATGGGCATCGTCATTTGGCGCACATATTCAAGGTTGGATTCGGGCTGCGTCCGTTTTTTTACCGCATCCACAAAATTTTGTTGATGACCAGGTGAGCGGGGTATAGTTATGGGAACTTCCGGAATATCGTTCATGACAACGCCATTGATGGTAATTTCACGAGTCGAATAATCACATATCAACGTGCCTTTTTCACCTTCAAAATAAGCTCCAATATGCCTTTTTTCGGCGCCCTGCACATTGGGCGGAGTAGATGTCCAATGCAGTTTTAAGCCTTCAAATTGATAATCAATATCAATCCATTTCGGCGTATCACCTATACCGTCTGATTTTTCACCGTTAGCTTTGATTTTAGTCAAGTTTTTAGGTGCAATTGCCCACCACACAATATCCGCAATATGACACCAAAAATCTTGAAAAACACCGCCCGAATAATCCATGAAATAACGATAATTAAAATGGCACCTCTCCGGCATATATTGCGAATAGGGAGCGGGGCCTAACCACATATCCCAATTCAAATTGGCAGGCGGTGTTTGAAATTGTGAAGGTCCCAGAACTGGAGGCGGTCCCGTTTTCCATAAGCGGACGGTATGAACTTTACCAATAACGCCCGCTTGAATTAATTCAGCGACTCGATGATAATTATCGCCCGCATGGATTTGAGTACCCAATTGAAAAATACGGTTGTGCTTTTTCATGGATTTAAACATCTTTTGACCCTCACGCACATTATATGACAGCGGTTTTTCACCGTACACATCTTTTCCTGCCTGAAAAGCCAAGATGGCAACCTGTGCATGCCAATGATCGGGTGTAGCGCAGGTGATGGCATCCACATCTTTTCTATCTAAAACATTTCTAAAATCAGCGTATGTTTTAGGCTGTGAATTCGGATATTTCGTCTGTAAACTCTGCAACGTTTTGCCCAAATGTTCGGAATCTACATCGCAAAGCCCGACCACATCCACCTCAGGTAAGGCTGCAAACCAATTCATGTGGTTATTACCCATCCCACCCAAGCCGATGTGAGCCACCTGCAGTTTATCGCTGGGTTGCACCCTCGAAAGGAAATTGGGAATGTACATGAAACCCAATGCAGAAGCACTGCTTTTGAGGATAAAATCACGACGGTTGAGGGTAGTTCTCATTTTTGATGCATTTTTATTTAAAACCATACATAATTTTTTTAGTCACGAATTAACGAATTTCTCCAATTTAAATGTTGACAAATTAGAGCAAATTGCACTAATAAATTGCCCTTTTAGGGCAATTTCGAGAAATTAGATAAAATTTAGTCAACATTTAAATTGGAGAAATTCGTTAATTCGTGGCTAAATAACTTTTATGTATGGTTTTAAACATTTTTAATGAAGTTCATTTGAAACTTGAAAATACATCTTATTTTCTAAAACTTACCAACTTTTATTGAAAAAGTGAAGGATGGATTCAGCGGCTACTTCCCACTGATTTTCTAAAAATAAATTATGGGCTTCACCCCTCAGTATCAAGGCTGTTGTGTTGTATGCTTGAGCGGTCTGCTCTACTTCATGTTTTGAAAAAATATAATCTTTTTCTCCGCCGATGACGTGAATAGGCGTTTTGATATTTTTAGGATTGGGTAAATTAAAAAGAAGCATATCGAGATAGGCTAAATAGGATTCGTCTTGCAATTTTTCCATAGCTATTAAAACGTCTGAATCAGAGAATTTCTGGGTGTAAAATAACTCTTTTACAAGGGAAGGAGTGGCAATAAGTGGTGCCAATGACCATAATAAGTTGACTTTTAAAAAAGTTAAAGGATGTTGAAATAATGCTTTTAGGGTTACTTTCCAAACGCCTTGAGGTGGTACCGAGGCTATTAAAGCCGCTTTTTCAATGCGATTGGGGTATTTTTCTAAAAACTTTTGAACCACCAAACCACCCATTGAATGACCAATTAAATATACTTTTTGGTCTTTGGGTAAATTATCCACCACAGAAGCCACATCTTCCACGTATTCGCTGATACGTCGAAATTTTAAAGAGCCTTTTGAGGTACTTTGTCCGTGATTTCTATAACTTGGAGCAATACATTGAAAACCTTTTTTAGCAAAATAAGGCATCATAGTCGGTTGCCAACAGCGGGCGTCGTGCCATGCCCCATGACAAAAAACGATGGTTGAGCCATTGGATACTGAGGGGGTAGTGCTTAAAATTTCAAGTGACATTTAACTGTTTTTTAAATTTTAGAAGCAATAATAATCATTTAAATCAGATAAAACAAAAACGGTCAGATACCCCTCAGTATCCAACCGTTTTTAATATTGAAATGAGTCTTTTTAGAGCATTTTTTCTAATAAATCATCATTTCCGCTCATAAAAGGCTGATTGTTCACTCTTTTGCCAGTGGCTTTATAGAGTGCATTGGCAACCGCACCACCCAGAGGCGGTAAAACAGGCTCACCTAAGCCAGTAGGGTCAATACCATTATCTACAAAATGAACTTCTACATCGGGTATTTCATTCAAGCGAATGAGGCGGTATGTATTGAAATTTGATTGCTCAGGCGCACCATTTTTAAAGCTTAAATTACCATACATAGCGTGACCCAATCCATCCACCACGCTACCCACAGCTTGATTCAAAGCACCACTTTTATTGACCACGATACCGCAATCAACTGCGCAATATATTTTTTTCAAAACAGGTTTGCCTTTCACTTTTACCATTTCAGCGACTTGTGCTACATACGAAGCATGAGCAAAATATACGCTAAAACCTTGAAAAACACCTTTTTTCTGTTTGCCCCAACCTGATTTTTCAGCAGCTAATTGAATCACTGCTTTGAAACGGTCAATATCATATTTGATGGCTCCAGTTGGGCTTTTTTTAGCTTTATCCAAAAGTTCGAGACGCAATTGCACCGCATCTTTGCCAGTTGCTTCGGCTATTTGGTCTAAGAAAGATTGCTCCGCAAATGCTAAAAAGTTGGTAATTGGTGCACGCCAAGGACCCGTTGTGATGGCTGATTTATGATCAACAGAATCAATCAACACATTTGGAATGGAACCCACAGGGAAGTTATTACCGCCGCGAGTAGAATCCCCAGCATTGATACTGGCACCTCGAAGATGGAAAGCTGTGATATTGCCCTCTTTATCCAAAGCTGCTCTGAAACGGTAGCGGCAAGCGGGGCGATAACTGCCACCTGTCATATCATCTTCACGCGTCCATATAACTTTCACCGGAGCTTTGATGATACTTGATAATTCAGCCGCTTCCAACGCAAAATCTGACTTCAAACGGCGACCAAATCCACCACCCATGCGGGTCATCTGGACGGTTACTTTATCAGGTGATACATTTAATAACTTAGCTACATCGTTTTTTACCGGCGAAGGATTTTGAGTTGGCCCTATCAATTCAACTTTATCAGCGGTGACGTGCGCAAAGAAATTCATCGGCTCCATCGGGCTATGCGATAAAAAAGGACATTGATATTCCGCTTCTATTATTTTAGCCGCCGTTTTGAATGCCCCCTCAGTATCACCGTCTTTTCTACGGACTTCTGCCTTATCACTGTTTAAAAGTTCTTTGAAAATGCGATTGTGGTCGTCGGTACTTTCAAGTTTTCCATCTTCTTGCCACTCTATTTTGAGGACTTCACGGGCTTTTTTAACTTCCCAAGTTGATTTACCTACTACGGCAACATTGTTTTTAAAAGTAACCACATCCATAATACCCGGCATAGCTTTAGCCGCCGCGGAGTCCACCGATTTTAATTTTAAACCAAAAGCGGGTGGGCGTTGCAACATCGCTATCATCATCCCTTCGCGGTAAAAATCAAGTCCAAATAAAGGTTTTCCCGTTATAATTGCTTGATTATCAACACCTTTTACGAATGTTCCTATGAGTTTGAAATCCTTCCGATCTTTTAATGTTACTTCTTTAGGTGGTGTAATTTTATTGGCTTCCATGGCTAATTCACCATAAGTTAGGCGTTTGCCAGAGCTTTTATGAATCACCACACCCTTTTCAGTCGAACATTCCGAAACGGGAACTTTCCAACGATTGGCGGCCGCTTCCATGAGCATTTGGCGAGCCGTTGCACCTGCTTGACGCAATCGTTTCCAAGAGTGAGGCGTTGAACCACTTCCACCTGCCACTTGTCGCTCGAAACGAGAAGCATCCAAAGGTGCTTGCTCAACTTTTACGTTCGCCCAATCCACGTCCAATTCCTCCGCCACCGTCATCGGGAACGAAGTTTTAATGCCTTGTCCCACTTCTGGATTTGGTGAAAAAATGGTCACGATACCATCTATCCCGATAGACATGTAGGCATTGAAATTAAAAGTGCTTTCGAGTGCAGCATCATAAACTGCGGCATCGAGTTTTGCGGTAGGCAATAAATTAAAACCTAAAAATAAGCCACTCCCCGACAATGCAGAGAGCCTTAAAAAATCGCGTCGATTATATAGAGTCGATGTTTTCATGATATTGATTTATATTTTAAAATAGGTGTTAGGTGATAGCTGATAGGTGATGAGCGGTAGATTGAAAGCGCAAGGCTATCTGTCGCCTATCGCCTGTCTCCTGACTGCTGAAACCTGTTGCCTAAAAATTATTATTTCATTTTCGTAGAAGCCAATTTAATGGCGTCCTTGATGCGGTGATAAGTGCCACATCTACAAATATGGCTTGACATAGCCATATCAATATCTTCATCCGTTGGTTTTGGATTCTTTTTTAAAAAGGCTGCGGCTGTCATGATTTGACCCGCTTGGCAATAGCCACATTGAGCGACGTCTTTTTCATCCCAAGCCAATTGCACAGGGTGGTCGCCTTTTTCGGAAAGCCCTTCGATTGTGGTGATTTTAGCATTGGCAATAGTTGAAACAGGTAGACTGCACGAGCGCATGGGCTCACCGTCCACGTGTACTGTGCAGGCGCCACAAGCTGCAATGCCACAGCCATATTTAGTACCGAGCAGACCTAAATGGTCGCGTAAAACCCATAAAAGTGGCGTATCGGGAGTCACGTCAGCTTGCAGCGTTTTACCATTTATTTTTAATGAAAAGTTAGCCATTGGAACAGTCGTTTTAGATTACAAAATTAGGTGTGTAAGACATTATAAAGATAGGGACATATCAAATGAAAACAACATAATACGAAGCGAAATGTTGTTTTTTAACCTAATTTTTAGACAAAATTAAGGTGTGAGTGTTCAACTGAATATTTTTTACGTATTAAAACATAAAGTCATTGAGCGTAAGACTCAATGACTTTACTACCCCCTCAGTATATTGAGGTAAAAAAACACTTGGAAAAGGTTATTTCCAAAATTGCCACCATTTTTTTTCAGAATGTTCCACAATGGAGAAAACGACTTCACGCTGTTCGGGACGTGGTGTTTCTTCACTGTTATTGTAGGCCACTTTTTCACCTATTTCAAAAGAATATCGGCGGCAGGGTGCTTGAAAATCAATATCCCAAAAGGATTTTCCGAGCATGATTCCCAACTGTCTCCAAATGATTTCAGCCGTGTCGGGTACTTCATTTTCAAAATCAAAATTATCGCCACTATCTTCTAATCGCTCGCCATTTACTTCCATAATAGAGCGTTTTAAAGCCATATTTTCGGAATATTGTACATTAAACGCCATCGACGTTTCGGATAAAGTAAAAGTAAAAACGTTGTAGTCCTTCAGTCGCCACGGTTCGATACACAAATCCATATTTACAAATAAGAGAGTGCCGGTTTCGGTAAAAAAGACATCGCACAGCTCTTTATCTTTCCAATTTTTTGAGGCATCTTCAAAAGTTACTTCTTCATGGAATACTACTTCCCAATTGAAATTGGCTAATAATTCATCAAAATTATCTTTATAAGACTTATTAATGGCTATCCCTGAAATATTGAATCCCATGTTTTTTTGGAAATTTAAAAGTTGATTTTATTTGACTTGTGCGCTTTCGTTTTGTATTTAAAGCTGGGTTCAATACTATTGTAAACATGATTTACGATATTATATTATTTATGTTTCTAAATTGTTATAAATAAGTATAAAAGTATTTTTCTATCTGAGAAATATATATAAATAGGTTTTGTTGAGGATTTTAAGAAGGAATTAAATAACGGTTTTAGTCGTGTAATATTTGTGATAGGTTGGTGTGTTTATTATAATTATTTATATCTTTATCGCAAAGTTTTGCCTTAAAATAACTCTAAAAATGATAAAAATACTGAGGGGGTATGTCCGCTAATAATTAACCTTTAACTCATTTTTATGCCTATGAAAAAATTCTCCTTTTTTTTACTAACTATCATTTTAAGCCTATTTTTTACCTCGCTATTTGCTCAGCAAAGTCCATCTAAAAAGAAAAAAGTATTTATCCTTAACGGTGAAGTGAAGGATGAAGCGGGCAAAGGAGTAGAGGGTGCTACAGTGAGCATTGAAGATATTGGAAGAGGGGTCGTTACGAATCAAGACGGTTATTTTAAGTTTGAATTGACTGAGGGGGTCTATATTTTAAAGGTGACTTACGTGGGTTTTTATTCTAAATCCAAACGGGTAGAACTCTATTCAAATCAGCTTATTCAGATTGATATTGTCAAATCGGTGAAAGAGTTGCAAGAAGTGGAAATTGTGGATCAATCGAAAGATAAAAACGTAAATTCCACGCAAACGGGGACGAGCCGAATGACCATTAATACCATTAAAAAGTTGCCTACTTTATTGGGGGAAGTGGATGTTATTAGGAGTTTACAAACCTTACCCGGCGTGACCACGGTAGGGGAAGGTGCTTCAGGATTCAATGTCAGAGGCGGAAATATTGACCAAAATCTTGTTTTGATGGACGATATTCCCATTTTTAATACATCGCATTTGCTTGGTTTTTACTCGGTTTTTAATCCCGAAGCCGTTCGTGATATGACGCTTTATCGAGGCGGCACGCCTGCCCAATTTGGCGGCAGAACATCCTCCGTTTTGGATATTAAACTCAAAGAACCTGATCTTGATACTTTCCGTGCATCGGGCGGAATTGGCATTTTAGCGAGCCGTTTGTTGCTTGAAACGCCCATCGTTCGTGAAAAAGTGTCGATATTGGTGGCGGGAAGGGGTTCTTACACGGATGTTTTATTTCCACTTATCAATAACTCTTCTATCAATAAAACCAAGGCGAGTTATTATGATATTACATCCAAATTGAGGTGGAAACTGAATGATAAAAACGCGTTGTTTTTCACGGGCTATTTCAGCAATGATGTTTTTAAAATAACAGGGGATTCGCTCTCGGGCTTGGAGGTCAATGCTACTTCCACGCTTTTTAAGTGGCAGACACAAGCGACGGCGTTGCGGTGGAATCACATTTTTGGAAATAAAATGTCCATGAATGCTTCCATTATTAATAGCCAATATAAGCCTATAATTGAAATACCAGACGTGGATTTTGCTTCAAAACTGGAAGCGGGTATCAATCACAATCAATTTAAGACTGATTTCCTCTATTTTTTAAACGCTCGGCACAAGTTTGACTTTGGAGTAAGTGCTATTTTAACAAAGATACAACCGGGGAGTTTGTTGCCCACATCGGATTTGTCGGCTATTAATTCTGTCGTTTTACCCAATGAAAAAGCCTTGGAAACGGGGATTTATTTCAATGATGAATGGCAAATAAATAAAAAAGTGAGCTTGTCGTATGGCTTAAGATATGCTTTGTATGGTTTGATGGGTGAGGGGCGCGTTTTTCAATATGAAGACAATATTTTGAAAGATACGGCGATTATAAAGGGCATTTTAAATTATAAAAACGGGGAAATTATCAAATGGTACCAAGGACCTGAGCCGCGATTGACTTTGAAAATTCAAACGGGCGATGATGCTTCTGTGAAATTGGGTTATCAACGGATGCAACAGTTTACTCAATTGATTTCAAATACCACTTCGGCACTTCCAACTGCTCGATGGAAAATGAGTGATACCTACATAAAACCTCAAATTGCTGACCAAATTTCATTGGGATATTTCCGAAATTTTAAGGACAATTCCATTGAAACCAGCGTGGAGTTCTATTATAAAAATGCGGCTAATTTTCCTGATTATCGCAGTGGTTCTAACCTTTTGCTTTTGGATGCCGTTGAGACGGTTTTGAACCAAGGCAAGAGCCGTTCTTACGGTATGGAGGTGTATGTACGCAAGAAAAAGGGGCGGACTACGGGTTGGTTGACTTACACTTACTCCCGTTCGGAGGTCATTATCAACAGCCCTTATCCCGAAGATAAACCCGTAAATGGCATTTATTATCCCACTAATTTTGATAAACCGCACGTTTTAAACCTCATTACCAATTACTACTACAACAGTCGAATTAATTTTTCGGCAAATTTCACCTATTCCACGGGCAGACCTATTACGTTGGCTCAAGACAAATATTATATTGATAATATATACGTTCCTAATTTTGTGAATCGGAACAAAGACCGCATTCCAGATTATCACCGCTTGGATTTGAGCATGAATATTGAGCCGAATCCAAATAAAAGTAAGCGTTTCAAAAGCAGTTGGAACATCTCCATATATAATGCTTACGGGCGGAGAAATGCGTATTCCATCTTTTCAAAAACGAGGAATAACCGCATTTATCAAGTACTTAATCGAGCAGAAAGTTATCGTTTAGCCATAATCGGAGCAGTAATTCCTTCAATAACCTATAATTTTAAATTTTAATGAAAATCCACATGAAAAATATATTTTACTGCATTTTTTTATTCAGCCTACTAACGGGTTGTATCGATAAAATAGAATTAAAAGAAGCCAATGTGCTTCGAAAATTGATTGTGGATGGAACAGTGACGAATTATCCGGGACCTTATTTCGTAACTTTGAGTTATAGTGAGCCTTTTAACAGCATTAAAATAACGGAATTGATTAGTGGTGCAACTGTGACGATTTCTGATAATTTGGGTAACGTTTTTCCACTTTCGGCATTCACAAATGGGGTTTATAAAACGGATTCGGCTTCATTTAGGGGCATTGTGGGGCGTTCGTACAGTGTGAACATCAAAACATTGGATGGAAAACAGTATAAATCGAAACCTGAGCCGATACTACCACCTGTACCAATAGACTCAATTAGTTCACGGTTTGTACCGGGTCAAATCAGAACGGCAAGTTTTGAGGTTTCCGTAAAAGTGAGTGACCCCTCAGTATCAAAGAATTTTTATCGTTGGAAATGGCGCAACTATGATACCCTTGAAACTTGTAGAATCAGTAGAGTTAAAAGTGATGCGGGAAGTTTTGTGTACCTAAGCCCTTGCTGTCAAAAGTGTTGGCAGATTACCACTTGTTATGGTTGTTTAGCTCTATTTTCAGATGAATTGTCGAATGGTAAATCTTTTACTCAAAAAATAGCCAATATCCCTTACGATAATTCCTACGATTATTATGTGCAGATAGACCAATACAGTATTTCAAAAGAGAATTATAATTATTGGAATCTTGTTCAAGGTCAGATTTCTAATTCTGGGGGGATTTTCGATAATACACCTGCTTTTATCGAAGGAAATGTTTATAATATTAATGACCCTGATGAGCAAGTTCTGGGTATTTTTAATGTTATGGGTGCTTCTAAAAAAATTACGTACATACAGCGGACAGTAAAAGGAATAATTCCGTACTCCCCACCGCCAATCACTGGAACGGTTATAACTTTAAGGGATTGTCAGCCATGCTCTGGAGATACTCGAACGCCTATAAAACCTGAAGGCTGGCGGTGATAAAGGAATGAGAAAGACCCCCTCAGTAGTTAGTCAAGTTAATCATGTCGGGCACAACTTTTGGAAAGTTGTCAACTTTCCAAAAGTTTATGTAAAAAAGAACCCGACACTATTAAATTGACTAACTACTCAGTATAAAAGGTATAAATTTGCTTTTTAGCAAATCAGATTCTTAAATTTATGTTAATCGCAATCAAATATGGATATTCTCTTTGTTTTACGCATCATTATTGCCTTATTTTTTATTTACGCGGGTTATAACCATTTTAAAAAAGCATGGTTTTTTTATAAAATAACACCGCCACTTTTACTGCCGTGGAAAAAGCCGATAAATATTATAGTCGGTGTGGCGGAGATTGTAGGCGGAATTGGGCTTCTAATTCCCATGACGCAATCGTGGGCTGCTTGGGGCTTAATTGCTTTGTTAATAGCGGTTTTTCCCGCCAATATTTACATGCTGACCTCAAAAGGAGCGGGTATGAAGATAAAAATGTGGTTTTTATGGCTCAGAATTCCTTTACAATTTGTTTTAATTGCTTTGATTTATCAGTTTGTTTAAGACATAATTATTCATCTTTCTATCGGTAAAATTAAAGTAGCAATTACCTCTTTTTCATTCAAGTTGAAGATTGAAATTTGTTTATCTTTACAGTGTTGCATTTTGAGTCGTTTTTAAGGTATTGACTTATTTTCTGGATGGGTTTAATCCAGCCTTAAAGCACTATAAATGCATTAATGTTATTATTAAAATTAAACAAACCTTGTATAATGAAAAATGAAATTTCACGCCGTAAGTTCTTGGCGGCAAGTTCTTTGGCTTCTTTGGGATTAATGTTTGATAGTTCCGTTATTTTAACCGAAAATAAGTATAATTGGTGGCAGTTAAAGCCCAATTCTAAATTTGGGGGCGTTCAAATTGGAGCGATTACTTATTCTTTTAGAAGTATGCCGCACGATATTGATCAACTTTTGAAATTTTGTGTGGATGCACAAGTCAGTGCCATAGAAATGATGGGCGATCCTGCCGAAGATTTTGCAGGAAAACCTAAAAATCCCGTTAATATGGGCCCTCCACCCGCAGGAGGACCTCGACCGAAGCCCACTGATGAGCAAAAAGCCCAAATGGCAGATTATGCAAAGAAGGTGGCAGAATGGCGACAAACCGTTTCAATGGATAAATTCATTGAGATTCGGAAGAAGTTTAATAAAGCAGGGGTTTCCATTTATGCTTTTAAACCCAATGCCTTTGGGACAAGCAACACCGATACGGAAGTTGAATATGGTTTAAAAGCCGCCAAAGCACTCGGTGCCAATTCTGTTACTTTAGAACTGCCCAATGATGTGGCTCAAACAAAAAGATTGGGCGATTTGGGGGCGAAACATAAGGTTTATATTGGTTATCATGCGCATTTACAAGCTACTGATACGCTTTGGGATACCGCTTTGAACCAATCTCCGTACAATTCATTGAATCTTGATTGTGGTCATTACATCGCCGTGGGTGGAAAAAATACCAAAGAGTCTCTTTTGGCATTTATTGAAGCCAAACACGATAGAATTACGAGTATGCACATCAAAGACCGGACAACTGCTGAAAACGGAGCAAAAAATCTATCGTGGGGAACGGGTAACACGCCCATCAAAGAGATATTACTTTTGATGAAAGCGAAAAAATACAAGTTTCCTGCCACCGTTGAGTTGGAATATAACATTCCGGAAGGCTCTGATGCCGTAAAAGAGGTGGCAAAATGCGTGGAATTTGCGAAAAAGATATTGATTTGATGTTTTTAGGGGCAGCTTGGTTCATTCCGAATTTCGGAATGAACCAAGTTTCTATACCTTTAATTCTTATTTTTTAAACGACTTTCGGGGATTACGTTTTCAATTTTCAATTTTGCATTCTCCGTTTTTCAATCATTCCCCGCCTTGAGCATAACTGATTTTATATTTTTTCCCTTTCATTTTTTCATTCTGACTAAGTAATAAAAGCTTGCGTGCGTGTTTCTTTTTTACTGCCACGAATGACATGAAATCCAAAATTGTTATCAAGCCCACATCATCCTTTCCAAGATTCCCTTTTTTAATAAAAAAGCCCGCAATATCCATTTTACTGATTTTATCCTTTTTACCGCCGCTGATATAAAGCGTTACCCACTCCGAAGGTTGAGGAATGGGACAGTTTTTAGGGACATCTAACACCTCTGGAGTTTGTTCCAAGAAGGTAGGAGCGGATTCGCTTTCGTGAAGCATCAAATAAGCCGTGCCTTCGGTGTACATCCGCGCCGTGCGACCGTTGCGGTGCACAAAATCCTCTTTTTTATTTGGCAATTGGTAGTGAATGATGTGCTTGACATCCGGAATATCCAATCCACGAGCCGCCAAATCGGACGCCACTAAGTATAGAATACTCCCATTTCTGAATTGTAAAAGGGTTTTTTCGCGGTCTATTTGCTCCATGCCGCCGTGAAAAAACGAAGCCTCAATGCCTTTTTCATTTAAAAGTTGAGCGGTGCGTTCCACGGACTCTCTGTGGTTGCAGAAGATGATGGCTTGGTGCGAACCGATGTAGCACAACAATTCAAAAAGGCGATCTATCTTATCTTTTGAAACGGAAATGACACTTTTAATCGTCAATCCGTCCGTCGGTTTATCTTCGTTTTGGGTGAAATCTAAGGTGATGGGGTCTTTTATGCCCGTAAATTCGGGAATGACGATATTGGAAGTAGCCGAAACCAGCACCCGTTTATCAAGATGCCTTAATCTTTCAATAATAAATGACATTTGCTCTTGAAAACCCATCGTCAGGGACTTATCAAACTCATCCAACACCAAAGTTTTGATATTTTTTAAGCTAATTGAGCGGCGCGTAAGGTGGTCAAATATCCTTCCAGGCGTACCAATCAAGAGGGCAGGGGGTTCGGTAAGGCTCTGAATCTCTGTTTGCATCGAGTGCCCGCCATAGCATGAAGTTACTTTAAAACCCGTTGCCATGGTTTTCCAAACGGATTCAATCTGAATGGCTAATTCGCGGGACGGCGTGAGTATGAGGCATTGTACACCCGCTTGGTCAGGGTTCATTTGCGTCAAAACGGGCAATAAAAAGGCTACAGTTTTACCCGAGCCAGTGGGCGCTAAAAGCAATACGTTGGCTTCTTTCTGAATGGCTGTAAAAGCCTCTTCCTGCATCGTATTCAATGCATTAAAACCTAAATTGGAGAGTATATTCGGAGATAAATCGCTGATATTCATGGCGTAAAGATAGAATTTATTGCCTTAAATAAGGTGTTTGCTCCGTTTATTGCTTATTGAATCGCCAATTAATTAACCCATTGTGGCTATTTGTGATGCTTAAACTGTTCTTTATTATTAAAAAACGACTCAAATACTGAGGGGGTACTCAATCCCGTGTTACTTTCTCACGCTCCCTTTTTAAAAGTTGCCAACCCATAAAAAGCAAGAGAATACCTACCAAACCCATAATATAATGCAGGAAATATACGGTTTGAATCATCAGTATTTGTATGATGAGCCAACCCGTTAAGATGGCTCCTTGTATCATCACAAACCATGGATAGTAGTTGTTTTTTAATAAAAGGGCTAATAAAGCCCCAAAACTGAATATGCCGTTGGCAATAAAAAGCACCAAACCGGGGATAAAATAATTCTCAAAAGGGGTATGTTTTAACCAATCGGATGATAATTGAATACTGCTGCCGTCGGGTTGATTCATCAGATGCCAACCACCGTACAAGGCGCCAATTCCGTTAAAAATCAAGAGAAAAGCGGCTAATATTTTCAATAAAGTTGTCATTTTACTCCTTGTTTTTAGAATTATATTCAATATGCGTGGTGTTGAAAGTGCCATAAATAAAATCCCCTTCGGGATAAGTATAAACCGCATCCGCATAGCCAGCAATATTGAAGCCGTTGATGTTTTTGTAGTCTTTTAAAGGTGTTGCCCAACGCAATTTTTTCAAGCTGCCATCGGCTAAAGTGGCGTATCTATCCTCCGAAATGAAGTTCGTCAGTTCTCCTTTTTCGTTAAAATAGAGCCAAGCTGAAATCGTGATGCCGTTATTCGTAAATTCAGCTTTTACTTTGTTGTTTTCGGCGTCCGACCACTTGATTCTTTTATCGATTAAAGTCGCGGGTGCCATGCAACACATATCATTAAAAAAAGTAACGGTTTCCGCGATGCCCATCTCTTTACCTGTCTGATATTGGACTTTTATCAAGGAAAATAAACGGATATCCATGAATGCATCTCCGTTTTTGAAGCAGTGATAACCCTCCACAGGTAGGCCTTTCATGGTCGCTTTCATGTAAAAAAGGCGCGTCGAAGCTGCTAAAAAATTATACTGTTCGGAGGTAAATGGCATCCACTCGGATTTATCATCTTTTCTGATTTTACCCGTGAATTTTACTTTAAAATTATTCACTTTCGGTTTGCCAATAGTGCCCACATAACGGAGGTAATTTTTAACGGGTTCGGGCAAATTTTGAATATCCGCTTCGGTTAAGAGGCTTTCAGGCATGGAAGATGTCTTTTCTATGCCCGTTTTCACGTCATTTTCATACATTCCCCTAAAACTCCAAGTGCCATACCCGATTACAGTGGCAACTAAAATGATGAGATTGGCAATTGTTCCAAACTTTGCGTCTTGCCAACTGGTAAAAATGAGGTATTGTGAAATCAGCACGGCGGCTATTGAATACACCCACCATGTATCGTTTTTAATAAAAAATAAAATGGCAGTGATGACAAACAAAACAGCGGCAATGAGCCATAAAATACCGTTCGTTTTAGAAATATTTTGCGTCAATTGATTGACTTGTGCCCAATTAAAGGCTTTTGTGAATCCCATTAAGTGGATTAATCCGTGGAGAACGATGAGAATCAAAAGTGTAATTTTCATTGGGTTTGTTTTTGTTAAAAAATGTTGATTTCGAGCTGTGAATCATCAAATTTGGGTCTTGGAAAATTTTAGTGGAGTTCTGATACCCCTCAGTATTTTTAAGAATTTTAACTAAAAATCAATATTTTTGAAGTCTTAGGAAGCCTTTAAGGCTTCCTAAGACTATTCTTTCACTAAATTTTTTAGAGAACCTCAAATTTTTAGTTTTAAAATAAAGATTTAAAGGTTTATTGAATTAAAAAAGGCTTCATTTTAAGTAAAAACTATATAAATTGGGTCAAATACTGAGGGGGTGTTTATCAATAACTCTTGGAAAGTTTTAAAACTTTCCAAGAGTTTCAACCCAAAAAGAACACGATTTTAAGTGATTTGGTCTTCTGAAGTCTTAGTAAACCTTCAAGGCTTACTAAGACTGTCGATTACTAAATTTTTCGTAAACCCAAAATCTTCACTTGGCTCAAATTATACACTTTGTCCCCAATCATAAATGCACTATATCCCCCTTTATTTCCCCATAATTTCATCTAAAACCAAACTCTCGAACTCCAAGAAAACGGGCTTCAAGTTACTTTTAGCATCGGTGCCATAATTGACGAAGAAAATCATCGTGACATCGGTTTTAGGGAAATAAAACATATCGGCGGTGTAACTCAAATCACGACCTGTGTGACCAATCGGGGCATCGCTTTCGCCTCTATCAATCCAGTTGTACATCAATCCCAAACCAAAGCGACGTTTTCCTTCTTCAATGGCACTCCATTTGGTCATTTCCGTCCACGAATTGGCGCTCACGAGGGTTTTATTTTTTAAAAAAGCATCACTGTATTTTTTCAAATCCTCTAAAGTGGAATAGATGCCGCCGTAGCCATTGGCGGTGTTGTAATTGCTCATATTCAAGATAGTGCCGTTGTTGTACAAGTCAAAATAGCCTTGAACGGTATTCGTAGGCAGTTTATCTTCGGGCACGTAGTAGGAGTTTTTCATGTTTAGAGGCGTGAAAATCTTCTCTTTTATCAATGCTTCGTGGTGTTTTCCCGTGATTTTATCAATAATCATGCTCACCAAGAGCGTATTGGTGTTGGAGTAGCCGACAGTCGTGCCATCGAAAGGGAAAGCCGCTTTTCTATTGTACACGAATTTCAGAATCTCTTCGCCACGGCGTTCTTTGGTGGGATTATTGACCACATCCAAATAAAAAGCGTTGTCGTCAATGACATCATAAATGCCCGACGAGTGGTTCAAGAGATTCCTCAACGTGACTTTATCCGCATTTTCCACTTTTGAAATAATATCGGCGGGTAAATATTCACTGATCTTTTTATCCAAATTGAGTTTCCCTTCTTCCACCAGTTTCATGGTCAAAACAGCCTCAAAAGACTTGGTAATACTCGCTATTTTACTGACGTGACAAGGTGCCATCGGGATGCCTTTTTCAATATCTGCCTTGCCTGCTGAGCCTACCCACAAGCCATTTTTATCTTCATAAAGGAAATTAATGCCCACTAAACCCTTTTTAACGTAACTGTTCATCAAGTTCTGAAAAACAGCTTTTTTAGGGTGATTTTCGTTGATGCCCGTAATATTATTGGTGCAGTTAATCGTTTCATTGGGAATCAAATCCTTTTGGCAGGCAGTAAAAATGAGCAATAAAAAGAGCATAAATGACCCGTAAATCTGTTTGATAGTATTTTTCATGATGTATTTTTCTTTTAAAATGGTTGAAAGTAAGCTATCGAATTAGGGGATGATATCCCCTCACCGAGTAATCGGGACAAAGTCAGGATAAGTCGTTTTTTAGGTTTATTTTATTAGTTTTTAGGGGTGTAGATAGTGCCAATGTGCAAGGATGTATTGGGTAAAATGGAGATGTATTCCTTTGAAAAAGGCGTTTGGAACCACATTTGATAGCCCAAAAATGGTCGCCATGATTCATTGATTTTATAGCTGAACGATACCCCAAAAGGAATCATCAAACCGGGACGCCCTAAATTGACCTTTTTTTCATACTCCTGATTATCATTGAGTTGGAATTGCTGCAAATCTCTGAAAGCGTGCAAATACCCCACGCCAAGGTGCGCAGCCAAACCCAATTTAAAAGGCATTTGGTAGCGATAATTGAAAGCAGAGTAGAGTTGAACACCCGTTTGAACATATTGCTGATAAAAAAGACCAGCGGTAAAAGTCTGAAATATTTGATGCGTCTGACTATTGTTCCAATAATGGTTTCGAGTCACCGAAATACCGGGGTGAAAAGGCGTATGAACGATACCAATCCGACCACTCAAAGGCAGTGCAATGGCATTATTGTAGGCTGAAAACGTCCATTCTTGCGACAAAAAGCGTCTATGAAGCGGTAAAGTTTCATTTTGTCCCCATAGGGAAACGGTCGAAAACCATAAAAAAGCAATTGTAAAGCGGTATTTATTCATCTTGAAATAGTTTTAATTAAAACAATATAAAAGATGATTCAATATTCGGCGCAAATTGCGTTTTATGCCATGATTTAGATTAGCGGCGAGGGTGATTTATATTGAGGGGGGAGCAGAACTGAGCGAAATGTTAGAGATGCTTTAATACATTTTCAAACGAAAACCTAATCTTTCCTTTAAACCATCCAGAATTATCCCCAATAATGATTTATATCATCACATTTTAGGTTTAAAACAGCCAATATTGTAAACATATTAGCCAAATTTTTAACCATAAAAATGATAAATGATGAAAAAAAGGATTTTTAATATAAGCCAATTGAGCCTGATTGTGTTGTTGCTCGTATTGAGTCCATCTTGTTTTCGCAGAAGTAGTTTTGATGAAACAAGAAGATCGTCAACCCCCGCCCCTGATGAAGTGTACGACCGCACAGATTTGAGTAGTTCAACCCAAAATGACCAAGATTCTTACCAAGTTTTTTATGATGACCTCTCACCTTACGGCAATTGGGTGGATAATTCGGATTATGGGTATGTATGGGTGCCTCGGGTGTCCGTTGATTTTCATCCTTACGCCACGGATGGACATTGGGCGATGACAAATTACGGTTGGACGTGGGTATCTGATTATCGGTGGGGTTGGGCAGCATTTCACTACGGCAGATGGGCGTATGAACCCCGCTACGGATGGATGTGGTTGCCCGGAAGAGTGTGGGGACCCGCGTGGGTATCGTGGCGAGAGAGCGATGAATACTTCGGATGGGCACCTTTAGGTCCTTTTATTGATGTTTCCATGTCTTTTAATTCCCCTTATGACCATTATCGGTTCATACCACGGCGTCATTTTATGGATAGAAATATGCACAACTATTATGTCGATAGACGCAATAACGTAACCATCATTAATAAGACGGTTATCATCAATGAAACGCACGTGGTCAATAAAAATAAGTATTATTATGGGCCTCGCAAAGAGCTTGTGGAGACTTCGGTGGGTCAGAAAATAAAATCAAGGGATGTATTCGATAATACTAAACCCGATGCCGATAGAGAGGACAACGACAGGGTAAAGGTTTATCGCCCCCGCATGGACAATGTTTCGACTGAAAAGAAAGCAGTACCGAAAAAAGTTACCCGCGATGTGGATTTAAAACCCATTCCAGAGGATAAACGTTTGAGCCCTTCGGAAAAGCGAAAAGCCCATTTTACTGAGGGGGTAGAACCTCGACCACAAGATAGACCTACGCGCGCGAAGGATGTTCCCCAAACGCAATCTGATATTAAAAAAGAGCCCATGCCGAGTGATGCTCGACCAGAAGATAGACGCTCAAGACGGGATGATGTGCCCCAGGAAAAACCTGATGTGAAAAAAGAGACCAACCCTAAATTTGAACCACATCGTCAAGATAGGCCGACGCGTTCAAAGGATGCTCCAGCGGATGTTCCTGAAGTTAAAAAGGAACCTGTTCCAAACAATGAGCCGCGCCCTAAAGTCAATCGACCCCGCAGAGATGATATACCACAGGAAAAGCCGGCTAAAGCGCCAACTGTGAAAGAAAATACTCGCAAAGAGAGAGTCAATCCGCCCGCAAATAAGGAAAAAGAGGCAGCACCACCAAAGAAGAAGACCAGAGATGATAATTAATTAACTCAGGGGACTTGCACATTTACACATAAGATAAAATGTGTAAGTCCCCTGAATTTCTTTTTGTAAGTAAAAAGTAGCCTTTATACTGAGGGGGGCATCTTTTTACACTTTTTTAGGAGGTAAGTCAAAAGCCACTGCATCGTGCTCCAAATGACCTCGGTGCGCGCCATCACAAAAAGGTTTGTTTTTCGACAATCCACAACGACACAAGCCAATAACGGTTCTCCCTTGCAAACCGTATTCATTCCCTTGAGCGTCCACAATTTCGAAATCTCCCTCCACTTTCAATGAGCCATTGGAGTTGACTACTATTTTTGTTTTCGACATATTTTTTTATTTTTTTAATGAATAGGCGAAGGTAGGTAAGAAATTAGTTAAATAATAATTTCTTAAAAATCGCGTAATGAATTTTTTAAAACCGGGGAAGTCGTTTTATGTGTTTAAATTGTACATTTTAGGCTTCAATACTTTCATTATAGTATGTCGATGGATACATTTATTTTTGAGATAAATAAACGTATCCCCCTCAGTATTCTACTACATTTAACTCTTCCAAAATACATTCTACGCCAGCTTGAAATTCCGTTGCCAAATCTTGGATTTTTTTATTAAAAACACCATAAGAAGCCTCATCTTCAAGACTTTGGGCGACATCTCTGAGGTGTAGAGCATTAATTAAATCCAAACTGGGTTTAAGTTTATGCGCCAGTGATTTTAGAGATTTCACATCTTTTTTAATGAGCACTTTATTGATTTCAATAACCGTATTTTCAGCTTCTTTTAAAAAAGCATCCAAGAGTGATCGCACATACTCTTTGTTATTACCACAGACTTCATGAAGATATTCTAAATTAAAAGTAGTGGTTTCAAGTGCTTGGGTGGGTCTATTTTCGAGTTCTGAATAGGTAATAATAGGTTCTGTGACCTCTGGGTAATTGGTAGAAATGTGAATTAATTCAGCAATTTTTAATATTAATTCTTCTTCTATAAAGGGTTTTGTCAAATAAGCATCCATTCCGGCTTCCAAACATTTATCATTTTCTCCTTTAAGTGCATTGGCTGTCAATGCTATGATGGGAGTTTTGAGTTGAAGCATCTCTCGGATGTGGCGTGTTGCCTGTAAACCATCCATAATGGGCATTTGAACGTCCATCAATATCAAATCATAGGTACTCTCCTTTACGGCTTCAATTGCTTGTACACCATTGTGGGCATCTCTTACCGAAGCTCCGTATGCGTTGAGGATTATAGTTGCCAAAAGTCGATTCATTTCGTTGTCTTCGACCAGCAATATGTTTTTATTTTTTAAAATGGCAGTATCAATGACCATTTCGTTCTTCTTAGGTAGATCATTTTTAGTGCCTTTTGCCATCGTCAATTGAATAGTGAAAGTGGAGCCCACATTCTTTTGACTTTCCACCTGAATATTACCATCCATTAATTCAATTAACTGCTTACAAATAGCCATGCCTAAGCCTGTTCCGCCATACTTTCGGGCAGTTGATTTATCCTCCTGCAAGAATTTTTGAAATACGTTGGTCAAAAATTCTTCATCCATCCCGATACCCGTGTCTTTTACTTTTATTTCGATGGTTTGGTGCGTAATGGTATCATTCACTACGTAACAGGAGAGGTCAATATAGCCCTTATCCGTGAATTTAATGGCATTACTCATCAAATTCAAAATGATTTGATTGAGCCTAAAAGGGTCGCCAATGAGGACGGGCGAAAGATGCCTATCCAATTCGTTATTGGTGATGTTGAGCCCTTTTTCTTCCGCTTTGTGCATGAATACTTGCATAGCTCTTGTCACAATATTATTGGGTTCAAAACCAATATTTTCAAGGGTCAATTTACCCGCTTCGATTTTACTCAGGTCAAGAATGTCATTCAGTATTATCAAGAGATTTTCGGAAGCTCCTTGAATGGCATCGAGATAAAAATGTTGACGGGAATTGAGAGTGGTTTTAGCCAATTGTCGGGACATTCCAAGGATGGCGTTCATGGGTGTCCTAATCTCGTGGCTCATATTCGCCAAAAAGCTTTCTTTAGCTTTCAAAGATTCTTCGGCTAATTCTCTTGCTTCTATTAAATTTTCCTCCGCTTCACGCCTTTTATTGATCTGATCTTTCAGAAATTCGACTATTTCGGGTAAATCATCATTTTCAGTTTCAACAAAATGACTTCCGCCGAAATCTCGAATGACTTCTTTGAGCTTACTGATGGATACTTTTTTAACTTCCAACTCACTTTTTAGTGTTTTATACACTTCTTCATACTCGTTTTCACTTATCCGTGAAGCACGGTCAGCCAATTCCGTATCCCTTTCAAATGCATTGTAAGAGTCATGAATTACCCGAATGAAAGGTGCCAAATCTTGGTTATCAAGCAAGTATTGCGGCAGAAATTTAGATATTTGTTTATTGAGGAATTTATTTTGCTTCATATCATTTCATCGAATGTGGTGATAGTCATGGTTTGATTATGTAATTGACAATTGCTACCAGTCACAAACGGCGAAATCTCACCGTAAGAATAGAACCCTGTGAGCAATGTTTTATGGTCAAATACATCATCCACGGCTTCTACTTCCTCATCGATGCGTGATTGCAGAATTAATTTTCGACCTACACAACTAATTAACAATGCCAATTTGGGCGGTTTTTTGCCCTGGGTTTGGATAGCTGCGGTAGAAGCAGCACTTGTGAGCTTATCAAAGTTGGCTTTCATGAATCTGACGTACGAGCCCTGGGGAATATCACCCGCAAATGTCATACTTCCTTTTTCTTCATCTATTGAAAGAATGGTTCTAACCACAGATTGCTCAGCGTCAGGAATTTTAACGGATAAAGGAAACAACAAAGCGGAGCTTGGCAAGCCCTCAGCATCTGGACCCAAATATTTTTTGTAGGTTTCTAAGGCATTTTTTTCATCAATTTTGAATAATTGATTGCCAATTGACTTCGAAACGACTCTTTCGGGACCAAATATCTCCCATCCACCTTGAGAACCGTGATTGACCATTATTTTATCGCCATAAAATCCAATGGCGGAGATTATTCCTTCTCTTGGTGGTTCGTTTAAGCCCACTAAAGTAGAATTAAAACCATCGCCATCGCCCGCTAAGCCGCCCGTAATCAATATTTTATGCTGGGATATATGATTTAAGCCTCTAACCAGTTCACTACCATTGACTTTACTACCATCCGATAAAACCAACAAATAGGACAAATTCTCTTGAGGGAATTTATTGAGCAGTGCAGTGCCCGCTTCAAAACTATCTTTGTAGTCAGCAATTTCAATAAAACGGGATTCGATGTGAGTATCTTCGAACTCGATTGTGGATATGGAGACTGTATCATCCAATACCTCCGTATTGTAGATTTCGCCGGCTGTAGAGCACGTAATAATGTGCGCAGAAGGGAACTTGTCTTTTAAAAGATCGAAAACAGTATTGCCTTGAAGAAGAGATTTTGAACCAAAGCAAAGTGCTAAATGCACATTTTTTTCATTAACGTCATCGCTTTGAGGATGCTTTGACAATTTTTCATTGCGAAGTAAATAAAGTGCGGATTTCATGTTTAAATGTTGAATGATTATAGGTGTTAAGGAAATGTATTTGTAATACTAAATATCATATTCCTATATTTACGATAACTTTTTAAAAAAGTTATATAAGTTTTTTATACAAATTAAATACCTAATTTAAGACAACATATTGTTGTTTCGCTTTTTATAGAAAATATAAGTAATTTAACAATAATTTTGGATTTGAAACCATACATAAAAACTTTATTAGGTATTTAGAGCCACGAACCTGCCTTTGTCGGCAGACAGGTTCATAGGATTACACGAATTACACCAATCCACGTGTTGACAATTTTAATTAATTTCACGAATAAATTGCCCTTAAGGGCAATTTTAGTGTCATTCGCAATAATTCTGTCAACATCTAAATTCGTGCAATTAGTGTAATCCTATGAACCTGTCTGCCGACAAAGGCAGGTTCGTGGCTTATTAACTTTTATGTATGGTTTCAAAATTTTGGAAACTAATATTCCCTATGAGAGCTTATGAAAGAGATATGTTGAAATTTTATTATTCTCAGTTGAATAAGTTAAAATTTTGGAAGACGCTGATTTGCTTGAATTTAATAAAAATACTGAGGGGGTGGTAGAGGCTTTTGAAAGCTTAATTTAGGCTTTTATACTGAGGGGTATAGTGAATAGGAAGTTTAAATTTCAATAGCTATTGAAATTTTAGAGTTAGAATTAGGCATATTAAAATCTATTATTACCCGCTATTTCTTCGAAGCTGCAATAAATGCGCCTCAGCTCGCAACCAAAGTTCCATATCTTTTCCTACGGGGCAATTTTCTTCTTGCCAAAATGCGTAAGCTTGTTGACGAATAGCCTCTTGAGTGGGTCTTTCATCCATAAAATAAGTGCAAGCGTTTGGATTTTGCAAATAGGGTGGAGTACCAAAGAAATCTTGCTTTCCCAAAATCACTCCCGTGAATCTAAGACAATGTTCTTTTTGTGGGCAATCACCCCCGGGGCACATCGTTATATCAAAAGGCATTTTTATTGTTTTTTTAAATGAGTTACTCAAGTAAAATTACACAATAAATTGTAAAAATATTAAAAAAAAATGCCCACGTCTGCATCAGAAGATATCAAACGTGGGCTGTATTGTATTTCAGAAATAAATCTAAAAAGTTATAACTAACGGATGTAGAACATTTCGCGATATTTAGGTAAAGGCCAAGCAGCATCCTCAACTAAATACTCTAAACGGTCGCAAAATGTACGAATATCGTCCATGATAGGCTTAACTGTTTCGCAGTAAGCCTCAGCTTGAGCTTCAATAGATTCAAGATTATTAGCGGCACGACGTGCAAGAGTCATTGCTTTAACGCCATTCGCTGCACCATTGATATTTGCACTTAAAGTTTTTACTACTTCTAATTGAGCAGAGTATTCAGATTCTTCTAATCCAATAGCTTTAAGGGATATTAAATTATCCGCAATTTTCTTTTGATAAGAAACTGCCGCTGGGAGAATCAAGTTAGCAACCATTTCACCTAAAGTACGGCTTTCAATTTGTAATTTAGTTGCATAGTTGTGAAATTGAACTTCTTGATAAGCATGCAATTCTTTCTTAGAGAATACACCTTGCTTGTAGAATACTTCTGCTTTTTTAGTTGAGTAAACTTTTAAAGCTTCAGGAGTAGTCGTGAAGTTATTCAAACCACGTTTAGCGGCTTCTTCTTTCCACTCTTGACTATAACCATTACCCTCGAAACGTACTTTTTTCGATTCTTTGATGTATTTGACAATGATTGCAAGGATTGCTTCTTCTTGAGCTTTGCCACCGTCAATTAACTTATCAACCTCTATTTTGAATTTCTCTAACTGGGCAGAAACGATAGCATTCATAGTAGCCATTGGTCCACCACAGTTTTGAGAAGAACCTACTGCACGGATTTCGAATTTATTACCTGTAAATGCGAATGGAGAAGTACGATTACGGTCAGTCGTATCTTTTTCCATTGTTGGTAATTTGTCAACTAAGTCCAAAGCTGCTTTTACGCCTGATGCATCAGAAGCACCTTTTTTCTCAAGGTCGTTCAACAATCTATCCATTGTTTCACCTAAGAATGCTGAAATGATAGCTGGAGGAGCCTCATTTGCACCCAAACGGTGATCGTTATTAGCGGTAGCAATAGCTGCACGGATAAGGTCAGCGTACTCATAAACCGCACGGATTGTATTCACAAAGAAAGTCAAAAACATTAAGTTCTTGCCAGGCTCTTTACCCGGAGCTAACAGATTTTTACCTGTGTTAGTACTCATTGACCAGTTGTTATGTTTACCGCTACCATTCACACCAGCAAATGGTTTTTCGTGCATCAACACAACTAATTTATGGCGACGAGCTACTTTATCCATCAAATCCATCAACAAGTTGTTGTGGTCAACCGCAACGTTGATTTCTTCAAAAACAGGAGCGAATTCATATTGTGCAGGAGCAACTTCATTGTGGCGAGTACGAACTGGGATACCTAATTTGTGTGATTCAGTTTCTACATCGCGCATGAACGCATATATACGCTCAGGGATAGAGCCGAAATAGTGGTCTTCCAAGTTTTGGTTTTTAGCAGGTAATTTACCTACTAAAGTACGGCCTGTCAAGATTAAGTCGGGGCGAAGGTTATAAAGAGCTTCGTCAATAACAAAATATTCTTGTTCCCAACCTAAGGTAGTAGTAATTTTTGTGATGTTTTTATCAAAATATTGACCTACAGCAACGGCTGCTTTGTTCAATTTTTCCTGTGAACGCAACAATGGTAATTTATAATCCATTGCGTCGCCTGTATAAGTGAAGAATACAGTTGGAATACAAAGAGTTTTACCCGCGTTAGATTCAAAAATAAAAGCAGGAGATGAAGGATCCCAACCTGTGTATCCACGAGCTTCAAAAGTAGCGCGCATACCACCAGAAGGGAAAGAAGAACCATCTGGCTCTTGCTGTACTAAGGCATCTGCACCGAACTCTTCAAAAACTTTACCGTCAGGCGTTAAGTTAAAGAAAGAGTCATGTTTTTCAGCCGTTTTACCAGTCCACGGTTGGAACCAGTGCGTAAAGTGCGTAACACCTTTATCCTGTGCCCATGCTTGCATGGATTTAGCCACTACTTCCGCCACCTCACGGTTTAGTTTAGTACCATTTTGGATAGCTGCTTTGACGCTTAAATACGTTTGCTCATCCATAAAGGCTTTCATAGCAGTATCGTTGAATACGTTTTCGCCGTAAAAGTCAGCAATTTTCTCTGCGGGCATTTCACTATATTCAAAATCATACTCTGAACGATTGAAAATAGTGTCAAGGGCATTAAATCTGGAAAGACTCATGTTAACAGAAATTTGAATTTGATGAATAATTGATTTTTAGTTATCTTTTATATTTAAATAAAAATTTATTTCAAATGGATATTTAAAAGTGTACTTTGTAAGAGCCGGTTGACCTTTACAAAGTATAGGCGACTAAATGTCGCTGTAGGATGACCCCTCAGTCATGCCGTTGGCTTGATGGCGCAATGGCGACATATAAAACACGTTTTTTTGGAAAAAGCTTGGCGAATTGCCCAATATTTGATTCATAACTTGAATAAGTTGGGCAAATTTACTATTATTTATCTTAAAATTGAATTTAAACGTAAAAAAAAATCTGATTTTGCCTTTTTTATGTTTTTCAGTAAATTTAAATATTTACTGTTTTATTCTTCAATAAACTCCATTTTTTAAATAGTTAAAAAAAGAGAGGAAATGAGACTTCTGAAAAATGAGTCTTTCCAAATCTCACAACCTCTCGTTTCTTTCATACAATGATTTGATAACTAACTTTAATTAAAACTTATAAATACCAGCTAAAATGAAAGCTGTCTCGCCTCCTTTAGCTGCACCTTTATCATTTACCCAGATA
>JANPHO010000299.1:0-6029 GCA_031424515.1 Saprospiraceae bacterium | reverse complement strand
CTAATAACAGTCAATGAGGCTACATTTAGATTTCAAACTGTATTTTTATAATCAAAAATGCTTGAAAAATGAAAAAAACTATCTTAACACTGAGTATTCTTTTCTTCCTAATTCTTCAAAGCTGCAATAATAAACCTGATTGCTGCCCCATCCCTGTTGAAGATATTGAAACTAAAACGCCTGACACCATTAAAAATAACACCACTACACAAGTAAGCGTTGATAAAATCAATTTTAATGACCTTAAAGTTGGTCAAACAAGTGTGTATGTGCGTCAAGAAACTGCTAACTGGCGAAGAGAATCTGAGACACCTACACTTACAACTGATACAATTCAACTCAAAATAGTATCACAAGATGAATTGGGTTTTAAAGTGGAAGAATGGCGCTTTAATTCATATCCGAATAATAATAACTATTACTATTTTAAAATCATCAATAACTCACTCCAAGTTACTCCCATATCAATACCAAACTTCAGTCTTTTTTTTGTCCCACAAGGACAGCATATCTTAACATTCAATGAGCAAGTATTACAAAAGTGGGTACTTAATAAATGGCTCATTCCTTCGAGTCTACGTATCAACGGTAATAGCCAAGGCTTCATAGATAGTGTAACTGTAAACGGAATTAGATATGGTAAAACATTTGGTAGATTCGATGTATCCCTCGTTCCTACAGATGGACCAATCTTTGTTCAGTTGTATTCTAAAAGTGCAGGATTTATTAGTTTTCAGACATTAGGCTATATTTTTACAACTGGTGGAGATGTTTGGACACTTATTCCTTAATGATTTGACAGCATTTTGAAGTGTTTCCTAAAACATTGATAATGGTCGATTCAATGTGTGGTGATGATAAATATATTTTTACTCAGGGGTTTCTGTTTATATTTCATTCAGGCAGTTTTTATAGCTTAAAAGGATGAGTCAAAATCGTTTAATACACTCATTTAAAGGTTAGTTATTGTCGTAAATGATGATTGTTTATTTAAAACATAAAAACGAGTTTGAATATAATGCTACGATTAAGTTAGGAATATTTTAATGTTAAGTTTAAAGACCATTCTGTCCATCTACTATAAATTGATACAATACTGAGGGATTCGTGTAAAAAAATCAAGCACTACGGTAACGATTTCCGCAGTGCTTTTTTTCTTAAAAGTTATTTATGGTTAATCTTCTTCTGACACCACTCTACACCATCCAATTCTGTTTGCCAAGTTCTGAGTTCATCCCATTTACCTTCAGCAGCCGTTTAAGCTTGTTCTGTCCATGTTTCAGGATCATGTCTGTTGTAAGGTGGATCAATATCATCTTAAATATCTTGAAGTGTATCCGTAAATCGTATGAGTAATTGGGAATTTAATTAACAGTCACTTTCCACTCCATTTCTGGATGTTTTTGGGGTGCTATTACACCATTTAACACAACAAATCGCAGGTTAAAGTTTGCTAATTGTTCCAATGTTTTCACCTGAATGGTAGTAGAAGCGTGCGGATGTAAAACCACTACATCTGTAGTTTGATGCAAAGTAAAATTACTTTTATTGAGTAGGATAAATTCTGTATCGCTGTCATTTTTAAATGTAACTTCGGCAACGGATGAAGAACCAATATAACTGGCTTTTTCTACTTTTATGGATGACTGAATTAATGGCACAAGGTGTTCTTCTCTACCGATTAGTGTATTATTGAACCATGCTACTGTACGGCGATTCATCAAACCCTCTTTTATAGACTCCTCGGTTCTTTCTTTAGCAAAAACAAGAGTTACGGGGCGGTGTCCACCTTCTGCTACTTTGTAATCCCAATCAATCAGCCCATGAATATCAGATGTCCCCATAATCGTAAGGTTATTATCAAGTGCAATTTGGAGGGCTTCATCGGAATATGTGAATTGATTGACGACTTCAATGCCGTGTAGAAGCTTTTCAGCAATGTATTTTTTATGCAAATCAGTCAATCGAGTTATACCATCTTTTCTTTGTGAAACCCAGTTAGGGTGATTCCAAAAGACAAAAGCACCTTGACGATTAGCTTCCCGAAATACTTCAACCGAATCTTGAATCAATAACTTATTGGCATCTTTTATAAAGATAGCGTTGGTGTGACCAGGAGGCATTTCACGGGTTATTTCAGCGCCTCTTACCACGATTACATTAGCAGCTTTGGCCGTTTTTTGAGCTATTTCAAAAGAGCGATTGCGATCAGGATGGGGTATATCAGCTTTGTGCGGTTGATATTCAAGATGTTCGGTCAATGAAATGGCATCCAAACTGTCTTTAGCAGCTTCTTCAACTCGAATATCGGGGAAAACCGCACCATCAGAAAAGACGGTATGTTGGTGAAAGTCACACGCCAATGTTTGAAAACCTGGAACATCCGGGAATTTAATCACGCGACTATGCGTGTGATTATTAGGTGTCTGCGCCATCAAAGGCACTAAAAAAAGACTAAATGTGGCTATAAAAATGTTTTTCATTGTGTATAGTTTTTTTATTAGCGGATTCCTTTCATTTTTAAAAAGTCAATTAAGGCTTTTGGACGGTCGGTTTGCAAAGCTTTTATACCTAAATTGATTGCCCTCTCCCACCGTTCTTCGCCTTCATCGGCAGCTTGAATATCTGCCCAAATTGGTATTTTTCTTTGTTGCGTTGCTAAAACTGTTTCAGTATTGTATTCATCATAATTGCCGTCTAAAATATCCATTTTATAGGTATCTATGAGTTGAATCATTTCCTGTTTCGTTTTTACGGCTTTTGGTAGGCTTATCATCAAGGGCATTTCAGGGGCAATTTTACGCCAATCTTTAAATTGTTGTGGAGCATTGATATACACCACAATATTATGTTCCATGCCAGCCTCTACAATTTCTTTATATGCCAAATCAACGGGAGCTTCTTTAAAATCCAAATAGATATTGATTTTGCCCTTGCAGAGGTTTAAAACCTCTTTGAATGTCGGTAAAGTGTGAAATCCCCATTCGGGATGCTGTTTTTCACGAATTTTCAAAAGCCTTAATGAGTCAAAAGACATGTTTTTCACACGACCACTCGAGCCAGTCATGTTATCGATAGTGGCATTATGAAGGATGACCAATTGGCTATCTTTGGTCATTCGGAGGTCAATTTCAACAAAATCTACGCCTGCATCAATAGCGTTTTGGTACGCTGCCAATGTGTTTTCGGGCGCATTGGTGTGGTCGCCTCGGTGAGCGATGACTATAAAAGCATTTTTACTGAAGGGTAGATGGGTTGTTTGTGAAAAACTGTCCCATGGTTTTAAGAAATAGATAAAAAGAAAGAAAAAGATATTTTTTGATTCCATCATAGCTTTTTTATAGGCTAAAAGTAGAAACCAAAACTATCTGAAATAGTTATTCTGAGGTTATTTTATTATTAAGAAATGATTGACTTTGAATATATTGTACATTGAAACGAGGTAAATTTCAAGGATCTAAAGGGTCAAATGGATCCATGTGCAAACACAAAATATTAGGTAAAAACTCAATATCATGGTTTGAAATGCGGTTTTTACTGATAAATTGCAAATAACCTAATTCATTTTCATTGCGTTTGTCAAAAAGAGGGTTCATCACATAATCCGTTTGTGATTTTGTGGTGGTGAAAAGACACATTTTTTCCATCGGAAAACCGTAGCGAATCATTAAGCGGTTGGCATTTCTGTAATTGGTCGTTGAAGATGCATTAAAACATCGTTTTTGAAAGTAGCTTCAATATTCAGGCTTGCCCAACCGCTAATCGCCACTGCCAAAGCCAATACATTGGCAATTGTTCCAAATTTAGCATCATGCCAAACGGAAAAAATGAGTATCTGTGAAATAATAGCGGCTATAATGGTTATCAAAGCCCAGCTTTCATTTTTTAGTAAAAATAAAATCATGGCTGTTACAAACAATAGAGCGGTGACAACCCAAAGAATGCCTAATTGCCATAACTAAACGCTTTGGCAAAACCCATGAAATGAATAAGCCCATGTAAGATGATGATGATAGCGAATATGTATTTGATTGCCATGTTGATTGAATTTTGAATAAAAAACAAGGCAAAAGTGGGGTATTTGACGACAATAAGTGTTACACAATTATGGAGAAGCATTACAATATTCACACAACTCAGTATTTTTATCAAAAATCAATGCGCCAATCGCTCTTCCTCAATCTCTTTTTCAATCCGTGCATTAATATCCACTTTGGCTTTTTTGAAAACAAAAATGGTCGTGCCATATTCTAAGGCATAGGGATTTTTGATAGAATCGGCGGCATAAGCAGTTTCAAAAAATGGAGATGTTTCTTCTAATTCATGGTCTTTGCTTTTAAAATATTTAATGCGGATAACATTGTCGGTTTTTTGTTCCAAATTAAACCAATTAAGATAATCATCGTGGAAAGAAAAGGCTTTAATTTTCGGATTTTTGGCGTAGTAATTTATCGCACCCGCTTGTCCATAATTGTCGCAAAGTATCATTGTTTGGTCGGGATTTGGCAGCGCTGTGTATATCGTTTCCACTTTATTTGCCAATTCTTTCCAACCCAACATATCTGCAAAATCTTGGGGGATTGCATGGTCTTTACCATCTTCCCAATGCAATAAACCTAATATTTTGTACGGTTGCGGGTTTTTAGCAATGGTTATAGGGCTTTTATCTGGGAAAACATATAAGTACATGGGCGTAAAACACACAATCGGAAAGGCAACCGCAAGGGGTTTTAAATACTGTTTCCAACCTGTTAAAATGTTTCCTAAATAGACTGCACCAAAAGCAATGTATATAGGATATAGACCAATTGCATAATAATCTTTTGCTTTAAAATAAACAAAAACGGCAAGGGTAAACATCATCGTCCAAAAGAAAAAACGATACTTTTTGAAAGGTTCATACGCCCAAAAAGCATACAAAGCCGACACAATCACGAACAGACAACCCACAAAATATAGTAATTGCGCTTTCAGAAAATTCCACCGATTGACATTCACCAACTGCGTATCAGTCAGCTCTTTTAGGTGTTGAAAAACTGGAAAATGATGCGTGTATTGCCACCAAAGATTGGGCGAAATGAGCAATAAACCCAATGACAATGCAAAGTAAAAGTTTTTTCGGGCGAAGACACGACGTTGTTCCGTTACTAAAATAGCGGGCAATAAACCGATGAGCAAAAAGACAATATTGTATTTATTTAAAAAACCTATGCAAAATACAACTGCCGCCATAAAAAGCCATTTTGGTTTATCCGTTTCGATAAATTTAATCAACGTAAAATACAAACTTACCCAACTCAAGACATCCAATGAATTGGGTTGATACAAGACATTTAAGCGTAAAAGCACCGACAATAAAACACAAGTTGCCCCTAAAATCAAGGCAAATAAATCCCCTTTTAATGCTTCTATCGTTTTCCAAACAACGACTATCGTCAAAGCCCCAAATAAAGTTGGGAAAAACCTTACCCAAAAAGGCGTATTGCCCAATAGCTGTATGATGCTTGAAAGCCATGAAGTCATGGGTGGAATAGTTGCATAACCCCACGCCAAATGATTGGCTTGGTCGAGGTGCATATATTCATCCCGTTGTAGATCGTATTCGGAGCTTATCAAACTGTATTGCAACATAAACTTTGCGAGGATAAAAGTTAGGAGAATTATTGTTTTTTTTGTCATTAATTTCTGTTTTTAGAAAAGACATTTAAAGGCAAAAATACCCCTAAAATTAAAAAGATATTGTCATTTATCCTTTTCATCACAGCCGTTTGTAGAGAAGGCGTTTTGAATCATTTAGGTGTGCCCTCTGTATTTCTGTCTTTTTTAATGCAAAAAAATTATCACTTCAATATTTGTATATTGAAATAAATTATTTAAAAAAATTTTTATTCGTTGGTATTATTTAAACTTTTGAAGGCCAAGATGGAGAGTGAATATGACAGATTTAGAACTGAACTTGCCCTAACTTTGATTGATTCTGGAGCTTCTAATATCCAATTTACAAATGAAAGCTGGTTAGTGAATTTTCA
>JANPHO010000298.1:0-9746 GCA_031424515.1 Saprospiraceae bacterium | reverse complement strand
AGAAGAAAAAATGCTCGCCAAAATAAAAAGCGACATCATCAGCGTACTGATACCACGCGTAAAAAGTGCGATGAAACCTGAGATTCAAGCTCTTTTCAATGATAAAATCACCTATCACATCAATCCAACGGGCAAATTCGTTATCGGAGGTCCCCACGGTGATACAGGTTTGACAGGTCGTAAAATTATCGTGGATACTTATGGTGGCAAAGGTGCGCACGGTGGTGGTGCATTTTCTGGAAAAGACCCTTCAAAAGTGGATCGTTCAGCGGCTTATGCGACGCGCCACATTGCTAAAAACCTTGTTGCGGCGGGTGTTTGTGATGAAATACTTGTTCAAGTATCTTATGCGATTGGTGTTGCTAAACCGATGGGTATTTATGTGAGCACTTACGGAACTGCAAAGGTGAAAATGAGCGACGGCGAAATCGCTAAAATTGTAGAAGAGGTATTCGATATGCGTCCGTATTCTATTGAAAAACGCTTGAAACTTCGCCAACCAATGTACAGCGAAACAGCAGCTTATGGTCACATGGGACGTAAAAATGAAACCGTAGAAAAGACATTTTTACAGCCCGATGGTAAAACTAAAACAACTAAAGTCGAACTTTTCACATGGGAGAAGTTAGATTTTGTGGATAAAGTTAAAAAAGCATTCAAAATTAAGTAAGTTTTTGCTGAGTATTGAGGGGGGTATCCATCTTTCCCATTTTAATAAAACTCATTTTTATATAAAATAAAAATTTCATTCATGCAAGTTACGGAAAAAAGACTTCCTTATAAGGTAAAAGATATTAATTTGGCGGCATGGGGTCGCAAAGAAATCAGATTGGCAGAAGCCGAAATGCCGGGTTTGATGTCCCTCCGTGAAGAATTTGGCGCATCAAAACCACTCAAAGGTGCGCGCATCGCAGGCTGTTTGCACATGACGATTCAAACGGCAGTTTTAATTGAAACGTTGACTGAATTAGGTGCTGAGGTATCATGGTCATCATGCAATATTTTCTCTACTCAAGACCACGCAGCAGCAGCCATTGCAGCAGCCGGCACGCCCGTTTATGCTTGGAAAGGCATGAATGCTGAGGAATTTGATTGGTGCATCGAACAAACTATATTCGCATTTGAAGGTAACAAACCTTTAAATATGATTCTTGACGACGGTGGAGACTTAACCAATATGGTTTTGGATGTTTATCCAGAATTGGTTCAAGGTATCCGCGGTATTTCAGAGGAAACGACAACGGGTGTTCATCGCTTGTATGAGCGCGTTGCAAAAGGTACATTGCCGCTCCCAGCTATCAATATCAATGACTCAGTAACGAAGTCAAAATTTGATAATAAATATGGTTGTAAAGAATCATTGGTAGATGCCATTCGCCGTGCGACTGATATTATGTTGGCAGGTAAAGTAGCGGTTGTAGCGGGTTATGGTGACGTTGGAAAAGGTTCTGCGGCATCGTTATTGGGTGCAGGATGCCGAGTAATTGTTACTGAAATTGACCCAATTTGTGCACTTCAAGCAGCGATGGATGGTTTTGAAGTGAAGAAGATGGAAAATGCTATCCCACGAGCTCAAATCATCGTGACAGCAACAGGTAATTTTAATATTGTTACTGAAAAACATTTCCGTTTGATGAATGATAAAACAATCGTTTGTAATATCGGTCACTTCGATAACGAAATCGATATGGCATGGTTGAACAAAAGTTACGGTCATACAAAAGAAGAAATCAAACCACAAGTGGACATCTACAATATTGATGGAAAAGACATCATCGTATTGGCAGAAGGTCGTTTGGTGAATTTGGGTTGCGGAACAGGTCATCCATCGTTCGTGATGTCCAATTCATTCACCAATCAAACATTGGCGCAGTTGGAATTATGGCAGAATGTGGGTAAATATGAAAACAAAGTGTACATGTTGCCTAAGCATTTGGATGAAAAAGTAGCTCGTTTGCACTTAGCTAAAATTGGTGTTGAATTGGAAGACCTTCGCAACGACCAGGCAGATTATATCGGTGTAAAAGTAGAAGGACCATTCAAACCTGAATACTACCGTTATTAATTTAGACAATAGATTTTAGACTTTAGACTGAAATCTTTCTGAAATTATAACTGTCGAGTGTAACTTTATGTCGCACTCGACATTTTTTATGTAGCTACCCGTGCTATCCCGATTCTCGGGATGGCACGGATATAAATCTCAATTTATGAGTTTCACGCCCGAAATAGCCCGTTCACTCGCCCCTGACGATAGTACCCTCAAACGTGCTGAGTCCATCGCAAATCCCCGCAAATGGATATTTGTGGAGCGCAATGAGCGTGCATTGTGGGGAGAAAGTAAGGGTTCAAGTATCGAAGCCTACCGAACAGTTGTGGACATGAATGGACCCGCTTACAAATGTAGTTGTCCTGTGAATCGTTTCCCTTGTAAACATGCTTTGGCTTTATTGCTCATGGCAGCTTCGGGTGATTCGAGTATTTTTGGAAATAACACACCCCCTCAGTATGTAACCGATTGGATTGATGCGCGTGACCGTCGAGCAGCTGCCAAAGCTGAACCACGCACCGAAGAACAAATTGCTAAAAGCGAAGCGGTTAAAGAAAAGACAAAAAATGACCGCCTTGAACTCATGGAAGCGGGCATTGACGACCTCCAAAGACGCCTTTTAGATATTATTCGTCAGGGTATTGCTTCACTTGACCGCGTTGATAATGATTATTGGTTGGATTTTGCGGCTCGGATGGTGGATGCTAAAGTGGGTGGACTGAGCCGTAGAATAAAGTCGTGGGCAACATTTCAAAAAGAATATCCCAATGATTGGTATGAGCGGTTACTTGCTGAATTAGGCACTTTATATCTTTTTTCAAAGACTTTTAAAAATTTCGATAAAATACCTGAAAATCTTCAAACTGAAATATTGGTACAAGCGGGGATGTCTATTAAAAAAGAAGAATTATTGAACCAAAAGGGTTACGAGGATGATTGGCTCGTGATGGCTCAAATTGAAACAAAAGAAGAAGATAATTTGACGAGCAGACGGGCTTGGTTAATGGGTAAAAAAACGGGTAAAATTGTGCTTGTTTTAGATTTTGCGTTTGGCAACGTGGGCTTTTCAAATATTTGGATAAATGGCTTTGTGTATCATGCCGAAGTTGTTTTTTATCCTTCAGCTTACCCGTTGCGGGTGGTGGTGAAAAGTGCCGAAATCGGTCATCCTTTTACAAAAATAATTGGTTATCAAAATTTCACACAATTTTTCGACGCTTATTCAAAGGCTATTTCAAAAAATCCGTGGCTCAATAATTTCCCCGTTTTGATGGCTCAAGTCACGCCCGTTTTTAATAAATATCAATTTCAATTGGTTGATTCTGAAAATAAAACCATTAAAATAGCTGCATTGGAGGATTCCGTAGCTTGGCAATGCGTTGCTTTGAGCGGAGGAAAACCCGTTGCCGTTTTTGGAGAATGGACGGGTGAAATTTTTTTCCCCCTCAGTATTTTTGTGGATGGACGATTTGTAGTTGTTAGTTGTTAGTGATTGGTTGTTGGTTGAGTGAACCAAGCACTAAGCACCAAAAACCAAATATCTATCTCACCATTTTTAAAATAGTCTCTCTTTCCTTTATCAATTCATCTAACCCCTCAGTAGAGAGCTGTTTTAACTGGCTACAAAATCGGTATTTATCCCATAATTCTTTGTAAAAAATAGAATAAAAGCCTAAAAAAGGCAATAAAAGCACCAATGCATAGAAAGCCCAATGGTTGATAATAAAAGCCAATATAAACAAAGTGATATATTGAATTAATATCATTCCAATAGCAACCGCAGCCATGACGGGGCCTTCAAATTCTACATATTTCACCTTCTCTTTCCGAATCTTAATCGCATACCACGATGGCAATAAATGGCCTAAATATCCAATAATGTAAGGTATAAATCCTATAATAAGTGCCACAAGGTTTTTAGAATTGGCATGCCATGGTTGGGCAATGGCAATATCATTAAGGTTTTTATCGGACAGCTTTTTAAGATAATTATCAAGGGTATTTTTTGCTGCAACTAATTGACTATCAGATAGTTGGTTGACATTCTGAGCAATCTCTTGGTGGGCTAATAAGCGGCGTTTTGATTTTTTAAAAATAGGAAAAACTGCCTCAGGATATGTATTTCGATAAAGTGTGAAAAGTTGTTCAGTCACTTCTTCATTCTCTGGTTTTTCAATTTCAACTAAAAGCGGGCGCATGGCATTTTGAACATCAGCAGTAAGGTGATTCACTGCCTTATTGTTATTTTCAGTATAAATAGCGTAGTATTTACTGAGGGGTATGGCTTCACCGAACTGTACCATTGCTTCGGAGCGAAATGTGTGGGCATCGGTGTAGGTCACACAAATGGGAACGATGTGCAAATCCAAGTCACCGTACACATCATAATTTCCAAAAGCCATCCTTGCCAAGCCTTTTTGAATTGGACGCAAACGTTTCACGGTTTCGGTGCCCCCCTCACTAAATATCAAAATGCTCCTTTTATCCGCCAACGCTTTGTAAATGAACTCCATAGATTGAGCATTATTTTTCAGATTTGAAAATCCATCTTTAAAACGATAAATCGGAATCATAAAAAGGCTTTCTAAAATACGGCGGTACATAGGTTTCTGAAAAAAATCACCACGCGTAATGAAATTGTACTCTACTTTCCACGTAAGGCACGCCAGAAGACAAGGCTCAAAAAAGCCAGTGGGATGATTGCACGAAAAAATCAAAGGTTTTCCATGCGGAATATATTCTGTCCCTGTGTAGTACACTTTCTTAAAATAAGTTTTAAATGCTAAAGTGACAACAGGTCTAATAATATGGTATAGTTTCATAATGTAAAAACTAAGATGAAAGATGAAAGATATAAGATGATACATATAAGACTTGCGTTTTATAGGGTCTAACATCTATAATCTAATGTCTAAATTTTTGCCATAGCTCTTACTGGGAATGTCCCGACTCCTTCAAACTTTGGCGGTACTGCACTGAATAAAAAATTATCCTCGGGCAATTTTTCCAAATTAGTTATGTGCTCAACAATTAAAATATTGGCTCTTAATAAAATGGTGTGAACGGGGCGTGATTGCCCGCGTGTGTCATCAATATTATGGCTATCAATGCCCACTAATTTTACGCCTTTTTCTTTTAAAAACAAAGCCGCGCCTTCTGTTAAAAAAGGGTGATTCTCGAAGTACCCCTCAGTATTCCAATGTTTTGACCAACCAGTATGCACTAAAACGGCTTTATTTTTCAAGTTTTTACCTTCAAAAAAGGATTCATCAATGGCTAAACCGTTTTCAAAAGGTGCTTGAATAACCACAGCATCCAGGTCAGCACAATTTTCAAGTGACAAGCCAGCTAAATCATGTCCATCTTCGTAACGGTGGAAGGGACAATCAAGGTAGGTTCCTGTATTGGTAACCATTTCTATTTTACCAATTTGGAAAGTTGCACCATTGGCATAGTTACCTTTTGAATTTTCACGACTCAAATAATCGCAAATAATGGGTGCGGGAAGACCTTTATAGGTCACTAAGCCATCTCGTACAGTATGGCTCAAGTCAACGAATTGTGTTTTTTTCATTTCAATTTAGAGGTTGCGAAATAGAAGGCAAATTTAGAAATCTTTCATAACTTCGCAGCTATGCTTGAAAAAAAGTACCTTATTATCATTGCGGGACCCACGGCAAGTGGAAAAACAAATCTTGCTATCCAATTGGCCCAATATTTTTCGACGGAAATCCTCTCGGCTGATTCCCGTCAGTTTTTTCGTGAAATGAGCATCGGAACGGCAAAGCCCACGCCCGAAGAGCTCAGTCAAGCACCTCATCATTTTGTCAATAATTTATCCATTAACGACGATTACTCGGTCGGCGATTACGAAAGAGAGGCTTTAAAGCTGTTAGGTACGCTTTTTTTAACAAAAAATGTAGTAATAATGGTGGGTGGTACGGGTTTATATATCCGAGCGGTATGTGAAAGCTTGGATGTTTTTCCAGATGTACCCCTCAGTATTAGAGAGTATTGGGAGCAAATTTACATGACCCAAGGTATAGAAGTTTTACAAAATAAATTAAAAGAGGTTGACCCTGTCTATTTTGGAGATGTGGATAAAGATAATTCCAAACGGCTTGTCAGAGCATTATCGGTGTGGCAGGCGAGTGGGCGGCCATTTTCAAGTTTCAGAAAAAAAACTCAAGTAAAAAGGGATTTTGAATGTATTTACATCGCTTTGGATACCCCTCGCGAGATACTTTACGACCGTATTAACAAAAGGGTCGACAATATGATAGAAGCTGGTCTGGTGGAAGAAGCCCGTTTATTATTCTCTTTTAAGCATTTAAACGCTCTTCTCACCGTTGGATATAGCGAATTATTCGCTTATTTTGAAGATAAAATAAGCCTTGCTGAAGCAATAGATAAAATAAAACAGCATACCAGAAATTATGCAAAAAGACAATATACTTGGTTTAGAAAAGATGATCATTGGCAGAAATTTACCTCTCTTGATGTTGATATAATTATAAAATTTTTATTAGGAAAAATAAAATAATATTAAATATGATTTGGAAAACACAACCCACTATTGAAGGTTTAAATGCCTTAAATCATAATTCATTGGGTGAAACGCTCGGAATTCATTTTACAGAAGTAGGCGACGATTTTATAATTGCCCGTATGCCTGTAGACCATCGCACAGTGCAACCTTATCGGGTTTTGCACGGCGGCGCATCAGTTGCTTTAGCAGAAACTTTAGGAAGTGTAGCTTCCACTATGTGCATTGATTTATCCAAATATAAAGCTGTGGGCGTGGAGATTAACGCCAATCATTTAAGCTCTGCTCGAGAAGGCACCTTGGTATATGGAAAGGTACATCCCATCCGCCTTGGTCGTACGCTTCAAGTATGGGGGATTGATATTACAGATGAAAAAGAGAAAAAGATATGCATTAGCCGTATCACCATCGCAGTTATAGCAAACTGAAAAGAGTAAAATTTATCAATTTTAATTATTAAAATGTACATCTAACTTTAATCTACGAGTCATAGTTCAATTACAACACATTGGATATAAATGCATTTTGTTATTTAGCCTATACCCAATTAAAGTTACTTTTTGACAAAAATATTACTCAATGAGAGCATCAAATATGGTATAACGCACGTACTGGTAGTACGTTTATTATTTGAAAACTACTTAATAAATGTACTATGCGTAAACGATAATTAAAGGGGCAAGAAATTTGGCATCATTGTTTTTACAATATGCTTAAGTATTTTAAATAATATCTTCTTGAATTATCCTGTTATATTACTATCATTGAAAATATCACAACAATTGAAAAATTTTACTATTAAAACCGTTAAAGCTATTAGTGGGAAAGCATTGCTTTTTTGCTATTTTATTCTCTTTTTAAATATTCATTTAGGTATTTCCCAAATTTCTCCCACTCAAAATATCCGCCTTCGATCGCAATTGAAAGTAGATAATCAATCTGGGGCTAATATCTGTGGTTATGTGCAAAAAGGAAGAGAATATGCCCTCGTAGGAACAAATCAAGGAACCGTAATAGTAGATGTTACGAATCCTGATTTGCCTAAAAATATCAAACTTATTCCTGCCGTAAAAAGTCTTTGGCGAGAAATTAAGACTTATAAAAATTACGCATACATCACTACTGAGGGGAGTGGACAAGGTTTACAAATAGTTGACCTATCAGCCCTTCCAGATACGGCCGTTGCTTTTAAAGACTATAAAGGTGGTGATAGCATTCTCACAAACATAGCTAAAATACACTCTTTACACGTGGATACGGCTAAAGGTTATGTATATCTATTCGGTGGTAGTAGTCAGTTATCTACGGGTGTGAGTGTTCAGGGAGCGACTGTTTTGGACTTAAAAGACCCTTGGAACCCTAAGTTCCTCGGATATTATAATGGGACTTATATCCATGATGGTTATGTCAATAATGATACTTTATATGGTGGTCATATCTACGGCGGCTATTTTTCAATTATCAATTTTAAGGATAAAAAGAATCCCATAGTTATTAATACTCAAAAAACGCCAACTGCTTTTACGCACAATACCTGGCCTTCAGTGGATGGTAAAACCATTTTTACCACCGATGAAAACGCAGGGTCATATTTAGCAGCCTATAATGTCAGCGATGTCGCTAATATCAAATCTTTAGATAAAATCCGAACAGTATCGGGTGATGCGGCTATCATTCATAATACTCATATTATCAATGATTTTGCTGTGACATCATGGTATACTGAGGGGGTAACTATCGTGGATGCACATCGCCCCCAAAATCTTGTTCAAGTGGGGCAATACGATACTTATGATGGCTCAGGAGCCAAATTCAATGGCTGCTGGGGTGTTTATCCGTTTTTACCTTCTGGCAATCTTATTACATCAAGTTTGGAGGGTGATTTACACGTGTTGACCCCTCAGTATATTAGGGCTTCTTACCTTGAAGGGAACGTCATAGACTCTATCACTCGAAAAGCATTAAGTGGGGTAAGAGTGAAAATAAACTCAAATGACCCTGATAAAGCAGCTGAAAGCAATCCTTTAGGTAATTATTATACAGGGCAAGTAAGTAAAGGTTCATTTTCGGTAACTTATTCTAAGGTAGGATATTATTCTAAAACCGTTACAGTCTCGTTGAATACAGGGCAAGTGACTACCCAAAATATTGAGTTGTCGCCGCGCCCCCGCTATGTTTTAAATGGAAATGTCGTTTCAGATGTAGATGGAAAACGCCTTTCTAATGGCTACATTAATTTAAAAAGCGGTGATGCTGCTTATAATATCAAAACAGACTCCGCAGGTAATTTCATGTTAAATGACATCATGGAAGATACCTATGAAATATTGGCGGGAGCATGGGGATATAGACATAAATCAATCCCAAATTTAGCCATTAATCAAAACCTGCCGAGCTTAACCATTAGATTGAGCAAAGGATATCAAGATGACTTTTGGGGTGATTTTGGCTGGGAAGTAAGCGGTAGCATAGCAGCGGGAGCCAATCAAGGGCGTTGGGAAAGAGCAGCACCCATTCTTTCAGTTTTTAATAATGAAATTACCAGCCCAGCAGCGGATGTACCAAATGATTTTAACGGTCATGCTTACATTACAGGAAATGGTGGCGGCGACGGCGGAGCCAATGATGTAGACGGAGGACCCACTATCTTAACTTCACCTGTTATGAATTTAAAAAATAGCGTCAACCCTACTATGACATTTTCATACTGGTTTGTCAACACTGGAGGAGACAATATGCCCAATGACAGAATGAATATCTATCTTTCAAACGGTATTAAAGACACACTTATCTTTTCAGTCACTACATCTTCAAGTGTTTGGCGAGGCGCGTCGTTCCCTCTAAAAGGATATTTGGCACTTACAGATAGTATGCGGGTACGCTTTAGTGTAGCGGATGACAATCCGGGACATATAGTTGAAGCAGGGCTTGATGCATTTAAAATAAATGAAATGACCAGCACGATAGAAATTGCCAATAATTGGACGTTAGAAGCTTTCCCAAATCCTTTTTCAAGCACCCTAAGTCTTAATTATAAGATGGATGAGGCGAATAAAAATGCTAAAATAAAGGTAACGAATCTATTGGGTCAAACTTTAGAGAGTCATAACCTGCCATATACTGAGGGGGGGCTTTCCATTGGAGAAAATC
>JANPHO010000297.1:0-9254 GCA_031424515.1 Saprospiraceae bacterium | reverse complement strand
CGAAAAAATAATCTAAATAAAATGCTCACTATCAATCCAAAGCCTGTAGCATCTCTTATTTTGACTGGTTTAAAATCCGCATCAAAGGCTCTAAATGGGCATCGCTGATGGGCACATGATGCTCACCAATCGTAATATTTTGGCTGCGGATAGATTCAATTTTATCCAAATTGACAATAAAAGATTTATGTACCCGCATAAAATACGGAGGGGGTAACTTTTCTTCAATGGCTTTTAAGGTGCTTTTTGTTATCACAGGTTTTTTAGCGGTGGTTAAAAATATTTTCACATAGTCCTTCATACTTTCTACATGGCTGATGTCTTTTATGGTTATTTTCACAAGTGCATATTCGACATTCACGAAAAAAGCATCTTCTTGTTGGGTTTTGGGTTCTGATACAGAGGGGGTCGTTTTGAGGGCTTCTTGTTTTTGTTTTTCTTCAAGAGCTTTTAAAGTAGCTTTTGTGAAACGTTCCATGCTAACAGGTTTCACTAAGTAGTCAATAACGTCCAAATCATAGCTTTCAACAGCATAATTAGAATAAGCGGTTACAAAAATAACCATCGGTTTTTCTCTCAAACTCTGTAAAAATTGCGTGCCGAGCATACCAGGCATCTGAATATCCAAAAACATTAAATATACGGACTTCTCTTGCAGCACTTGCATGGCTTCAAAAGGGTTTTTACACACACCCACCAAGTCCAAAAAAGGCAATTGTCGGATATATTCTTCCAAAAGTTTGCGGGCTAAACTTTCGTCATCTACTATAATACAGGTTAGTTTCATCTTGTTTTTAATTAAAATTTAGATTGAGCGTGACCAAAAACCAGTCATTTTCATTTTTAATAATCAAATCATGTGTTTTAGGATACAATAGTTCCAAGCGTCTTTGTACATTTTTCAAACCAATGCCCGAACTATTGTCTTTTCCTATTGCCGTTTCAGGCGCAATTTTATTTTTAACTGAAAATGATAAAGACTTCTCACTTATTTGTAAATCCATCTCAATAATTGGGTCAATGACCATGCCCACACCATGTTTAAAAGCATTTTCAACAAAGGGAATTAACAGCATGGGCTCAATCATTTGTATTGTGGCTACCCCCTCAGTATTTAGTTGAATTTCAACGTCTTCTTCAAAGCGCACTTTCTGTAATTCGATATAATTTTTCAAGTAAGATACTTCTTTTTCAAGGGGAATTTGAGCATTTTCGGATTCATAAAGCATATAACGCATCAGTTCCGACAATTTTAAAGTAACAGGCTCGGCTGCTTCTGATTTTGTCCGAATCAAATAAACAATGCTATTCAATATATTAAAAATAAAATGCGGGCTGATTTGAGACCGTAAAAAAGATAGCTCTGATTGCAAACGTTCTTTTTGTTTTTCTTGTTGCTGTTTTTCTTGTGCCACAACATAATCTAACAAGCCATACCCCGTGCTAATTGCCGCCACCAAAACGAGTGCAATAACACCTCTTGATACTTTAAATCCATGCTGTTGTCGCCCACTATTTATATTAAAATTGAACCATTCCAAGATGAAATTATGAAATACCGTAAAAACAGCAAGTGTAGCCACTAATGACCAAAAGTAAATAGAAACTCCTTTTTTTTGCAATATTTTAGGAATCAACCATTCTGTATTAATGACAAAAAGGGGTATATGCGTGAGGGTAATTAAAGTTGATACAATAATCGCTCTATCATAAAATTCTTCATCATTGCTGTTCGATAAGGACAGATATAGCCAAACACTCCATAAAAAGATATGAAAGGCAATTTTTTTATAGGTATCTGTGATAATAAATTTCATTGCTTAAATTTTGTTTTCACGTGTCGGATATTTTTAAGTATCCGACACGTAAGGCAATCTGAATATTTTAAATAAATAACAGAATTAAGGTCAATATGATGCCCCCAATAGTGAAATACATCCCTTTTTTGAAAACATCGGTACTCGGCATAAACATCCAAAATGAGGAAATCACAAAAAATAATAGAGAAACACCGAAAAAGATATTGAGAAAAAACAAAGCATCTTTGGTGGTTGCTTTGTGTAGGTGGGTCATTTTTTCTACAACTTTTGGTAATTCTTTAGTGGTTACTTGCGCCACACCTGTTGTCCTGTTGAATGTACCTTGTTTGAAATAGATAATACCATTTTCTTCTTTGTCTATTTTCAAATCACGTACTTTTACTGCTCTTCCAAGCTCTTCAATCTTAATATCGGGTGGTAATTTTTTTTCTACCAGCTTTTCAGATTTTAAAAAATCAGTATCTCTGAATATCAAAATAATGCCGCTTATAGAATAAACTGCCATAATACCTGCTAAAAAAAAGCCAAGATAACGGTGAATGACCCGCATTTTGAAAGATAGATTTTGGTTGTTCGCCATTTTGTATAAAGTTTAAAATTGAGTAAAAAATCGTTAAAATACTGAGGAGGTATCATGTTTGGTAAATTTGAAATTTCCCCAAACATGATACCTTAATTCCTCTTAAAAATCCTGCATATCCTGTTGCGCTTCTGGTTTTTTATTGCTCTTTTTAAATAAAGAAGCATCAGCTTTTCCGAACGGAATTTGTAAGGCTACTTTAAAATAGCGGGTATCACGGCGGCGCATTGTCTCTTGAATAGATGTTGGTAGCGTAAAAGTAGAAATATCCTTACGAGAATTAAATACATCGTTGATTGAAAATACCACATTTGCAGCATTATTGAAAAACGATTTTTTAACCGCAAAATCCATATAAGCTATGCCTTGACGTGTGCCTTGTGGTAATGGACGATTGCCTTCGTAAGCACCATTTAACTGTAGTGAAAAATTGGAGGGCAAGCGATAATTCAAACCTATTTTACCATTTGCAGCCCAACCACTATTAGTAAAAGTATCAACACTGACGTTGAATTTAAAAATATTGCTATTCAACATGACATCAAAGTTTTTACCGAAAGCCAATTTTAAAGTATTGTCCACGCCGTAAGTCAGTTCGTTGTTACCGTTCTCAAATTTCGTTATCCATACTGAGGGGTCGGTTGCAGATGGGCGAGCTATGGGTTTAATCGTATTGGTTTCATTGCTCACATAGAGCGAAGCCAACCAATTATTTGAGCCAAAAATTTTATTATAATTCAACTCCGCCAAATTGATAAACTCTGGTTGCAAGGCTGGATTACCAATTTGAATATTTTGTTTATCATTCGACTTGATGCCCGGCATGATTTGCATGGGGTTAGGGCGTTGTATTTTACGGCTGAAATTAACGCCTAATTCTGTCGCTGCATCTATTTTTTTAGCAATATAAAGCGAAGGAAACAAAGAATTTAACACATCTTTAGTCGAACCTTTGGGATAATCATACCCAAAATTGGGTTGGTCTGCCAAACGTGAAATACCTGTTAAATTCGATTGCTCAAAACGCAAACCTGCCTGATAGCTAATTTGATTTTTCAGACGACTTGAATACATAATATAAGCAGCATTGATACTTTCGCTAACGTGTGCATCTTGTGAATATTGAATATCCGTGACATATTCCTTTTTATCAGCATGAAAAGGCATGAAAAAATAGTTCTGGTCTTTGGCACTCCAAAAACTCCGCACACCCATTTCAATTTTTGACGAATCATTGATAGGATTGATATAATCCATTTGAAAAACCACTTGATTAGTTCTATTAAAATCTGTAATTTTTACCACTTCGGGCGAATTTGCCAAAGCCACACCGTTGGCATCTAAAGTGCTTGTATTCCAATTTGAAGCGTTTGTTTTATCGCCCCAGCTATAATTTAGAGAACTTATCAACGATTTACCTTTTGTAGCATAGGTTTTTTTCCACTGCGTTTCGATATTATTTCTATTAAAATCATTTTCAGAAACGGTTTGGCGTGCGCCAGAACTTGTGAGAATCTGTGCGGCTGTTAAAAATTTATAATCTTGTGTAGCGGCAATATCAAATGCCCCGCTTGAAACTGTTCCCGATAAAGACACGGTATTGCGATTGTTAAGCGCATAATCAATATTTAAACGCCCTGTTTGAAACAAGTTTTTATACGTTACATCAGAATTTTGAGAATAGTAATTTTGAACGACCCCCTCAGTATTGAGGTTCGTGCGGTTCACATAAGCCAAAGTTGGTACGCTGGCATTATTGATACTGTAAAACCCCGAAACATTCCATTTGCCTTGATTCATATTCACATTCAGCATCCCATTATAGCGGTCTTGCGTACCCACGCCCAAACCAACAACCCCATTATAGCCCGCTTTGCGATTTTGTTTTAATACGATATTCAAAATACCGCCCATTGTTGAAGCCTCATATTTGGCAGAAGGATTTGATATGACTTCTACGGACTCGATTTGGTCAGAAGGAATTTGGTTCAACGACATCAAAGTTGGTTTACCATCTACATATATTGTCGCACTTTTATCCCGCAATTTGGTGTTGCCGTCCATATCAACCGTTACAGAGGGGACGTTTTTTAACACATCTTCTGCCGTACCACCTGCCGAAGTAATGTTTTTATCTACATTGAAAACCCTTTTTTCAAGGCTCATTGTAGTAGTTGCTTTTTCCGCTTTCACTTCTATAGCACTTAAAACTTGTGCATCAGCCGCCATAGCGAGGTCGCCCAAATCTTGTTCGATATTATTCGGTGGGGATATTTTGACAGGTTTTATCAAATCTTTATTACCTATAAAACTAACTTTTACTTTAAACGCCCCCATTGGTAAGGTTGTAATATTAAAATCGCCATTTTCCAAAGTCAATGCACCGCCAATCAAACTATCTTGACCATTCGGCAAAGTGCGTAAAACGGTGACAGAAGCATAAGCCACAGGTTGTTTAGTGGCAGCTTCAACGATTTTACCATATAATCGCCCGATAGCAGGTGTATTTTTTTGTTGAGCAAAAAGGGGAAATGAGCATAACAGAAGGGTGATTGCGATTAGATTTTTCATTTTTTTTATATTTAAAATGAGAGACAATACTTTTTATTAATTGATGATACAAAAGTACAGGCACCTACAATTCTAATTTTAAGAAGCCGACTATTAAAGCAATTGCGAAGATGAAAAGGGAGAATGAGCCTTTTAAATATTTACGTCATTTTTTAAAACTGATGTAAAACATATTCGTCCAAGTAGGTATAGCTTTGCGTAATTGCGTCATAATATAGCTCATTACAACCTTTTTTAAAGTAAAAGGTATTCTAACTTAACTTTACTGTCGCAATAATTTGTAATTCGTTCTTTATAAATTACTTTGCTAGATTCTAATGCTCTTAACTCCAATATAGAGTTTGATTCTTTAAAACAGTTTTTATTGCCTTATATTTGTAAACTCGTGATAGACAAAATGGAAAATGATTACGACAAATTTAGGACCGAACTTGCCTTAACTTTGATTGATGCGGGAGCTTCTAATATCCATTTTACAAAAGAAAGTTGGTTGGTCAATTTTCAAATGAACGGTCGTAAATTCTATTGCTTTTTCGATTAGGGTATTGACTGCCATCGGGAATTCGGGGAACACTTCTTCTCCCCTCTTGATTGGAATAAAAAATTATTGAACCAGCTGCGTTACAAATTGCAAAATGATTCATCTGAGAATAGTGAGTAAAATTATCAGGATATAGCCTTTGGATAAGTAAAGAAAACGGTGGTTTTCTTTACTACCCTATTTCTCCATATCTGAATATTTCGTATTTTTGTTCCATCTATTAGGTAATCATAATTTGAAGACAAAAACTCATCGCTATGACTATAACCATGCTCAACTACTTGGAAGCCCTACCTGTCATCTTGCATGACAAGTTTTTGGAAATGGTAAAACGGGAAACCAAACAGGATCTCCACCGACCGATTCTGTATGAAAATAATACTTTGTTTTATGAGCCTTTGGGTTGACAAAAGCCTACCCTATTATAACCATAACTTGATTAGCTCACTAAAAGTGTAAACTTTTAGCGGGCTAATTGAGCATGACTGTCAATTGACTTTAAGCCTATGAATCTGTCTTATCCTTTTGCAGACCATCTAAAAATTCTATTTACTTTCGATACTGTTGAGAATCTTAGGTTAGCTCTCTGTATCAACATAAGTACAGTTTATGAAATGATCTCAACAGTTATTAAAACGCCTATTTCACTTCCTCTCGGCTGATATCTATCAGCAAAAGGAGGTGAAATAGTTTATAATAGTTAGGCTTAAAACGTCAAGATACTTCAAGATTGTGCTCATAATGATAAAACTCAATACTCGGCAAAATGTAATAAAATAGCCTAAAAGATACGTATTACTATACGTATCGGCCTAAATGTTACGTATACGTGTACGTATCGCCTTAAATAATACGTATCGTGATACGTATCACTGTTGTGAAGAGTTTTTGACGTGAAAAATATTTAACACCAGCGTATAACTTTCGTAAAACTCAACAAGGAATAATTGGTTTTATGTTAATGTTGGAAAATTTTCATGAAATCCTGTCAACGGTTCTCAGCTATACGCAGGCAGGGGCATTTTACCACTGAACTTCCTACGAAGAACTCAACTTTAAATTTACTACTTTCCTGTCCTACGAAGCACGAAACCCCTGCTTGCGTATAGGTGATGTTAGCGGTTCCGGCTTCTTTTTTCATCTTGTTCCTTTGAAAATATGTCTTTGTCCCACTTACGGAATTCATAGTATTTGCTCTTTGGTTCTCCTGTCCAACCATTGATACCCTTTTTCTTTGGTAAATAATAACCGTGAACATATAAAAGTGGAATGATAAAAAGTGACAGAAATATCATTGATGTTGTCCTGCCAAAATAAACGGAAATGCAGCAAACTAAAAGAAGTGTCAAAAGGTATTTTCCAACTCTGCGAATTTTTGGGGTTCGTTCTTCAAAGTGTCCCATTAAAATATTACCCAAAGCATAAATTATGCTGACAATAGAAATCTCCAACCAAAGTGTATTTGTTATGAACATTTAGATATTTTTTTACAATTCTTTTTTCATTACTACGATGTCTTTTCCGCCTAAAGCAATTCTTTCTAATTGTTGCCATTCAAGTCGTTTGTATAAATTTTCTGCCGTGTGTGTAAACAGATAAATTTCTTTTAGTCCAATGTCTTTTGAATGAGCTTGTATGTGTTTGCAAGTTAGAGCGCCTAAACCTTTTCCCCTGTTTTCAGGTGTCGTGTAAACTAAAGCCAACCAATTTTTGTAAATTTTCAATCGTGGTTCTTTGTCAAGCAGTCCAACGTGGTTGTATAGTCCGCCCGTTGAAATTGGTTTGTTATCGAGTGTCATTAAAACTTGAAACTCACAATTCGTAGCCGAAAGTTTTTTCATTTTCTCTATGGTTGTCTGAATTGGAATATTCCACTCGCTTAAATACCAGTCTGCAATAAGTTCGATGTTTTCGTTGTCGTCAGCTGTAATTATTTGATATTTTATTTCTGTCATAATTTAAAATGTGGTTTTTTTTTGGGTCGTCATAGCCTTTTGCACAACGTTCGAGGCTTTGTGCAGTTGGGGAATTAACCAACTGTCTGCCCGGAACTGAAGCTAAATTTATAACTAAAAGCCGAAGTTTAGAACTACCGCCCGGCACAATTACGTCCGCCGGATATAAAGCCTGGATATGTACTGCCGATGATTGCTGCAACGTCAAGCCCCAATTGCACAAAACCTGATGTTGTACGCTGTATTGTCATGAAGGAACTGCCTTTGCCAATAAATCAGAGTTTGCTAATTTTTCTTTTGCTATTTCAATTTCATTTGAATCCAATGCCCACTTGCAAAGCCCATTTTTATTTTGTACTATAGTGCCGATATTTTTAGAAACAATATTTTCTTGAAAGGCTTCAGAATTTAAGACAGCGTCATTTATAAAATTAACCGGATAGATGTCCTTTAGAACAGCCTCATCAACTTTATAAATAAACTGTCTCCATATATTTTCTTTCGGATTTTTTGCTACAGAATAGCTAAATAATCCGTCCTTTATTTTTGATTCCGTTGACGGCATGTAGTTCGTTGGCAACTTAAAGATAACAGCATAGTCAGACTGAAAAACGTTTGTCAGCTTTTTATAAATGTTTTCCATTTTTTCATAATCACAAAGTTTTTCATTTATTGAAAACTCTATAGCTTGATAGTCTTTGTCTTTCGGCTTGATTTCATTTAATAACCAGTTTTGAAATGCAAAAGAATAAGAATCTGTTGAAAGTATCAGGTGACAGATATTCTTGTAGTGCTTTCGTTCGACTGCTTTTAGAAATCCGTTTTTAGTTTTCCAACCCTCGTCTGGATACGGACCAGTTATATAATAATTTCTGGGGTCCGTTTTAAAATCGTCTCCCAAAAAATTTAATGCGGTGTCAATAAGCAATTTGGTGTCAAAGCCAAATGCCTGTTCTGTTGTCACAACCCGAAACATTTTAAGGATTGTGTTATTGTCTCTCGTCTTTTTGAATAGTGTGAACATATTATAGCGTACAACGCGTGAATATGCGAAAGTTTTGTCGTACTTTTTGTATTGTTTTATCTATCTAAGCTGCAAAGATAGAGTATTGTTTTATTTTATTTAATAATTAAATGATTTGTTAATCCTAAAATCGTTTTTAAGTAGGGTGAAACCATGAGACAGAATTACCAATTCTGTCTCAGTTTCCCATACTGAGGCGTGCATATTATTGGCTTATTGCCCTATTTTGGACAACTTTTGAGACAGAATTAATAATTCTGTCTCACAGGTCTTTTTTTGATTTTTTTAAGAGGAGAAGTATCCATCCGTTTAGTTGGACAAGAGAGTAAAAAAGTAGTAGCACAAGGTTTTTACGATGGTGACAAAGAGAGTGAAAAGATACATATGCGTCAATTAATCACAACTTGTATCATCGCTCTATAACCTTTGATGCCATCCATTGCGACCCTAAAACAACAGAGTTAATAGCCTTAAATAAAGGTACTTATCTTATCCCTGCAAAGGATAATCAAGAATATCTCCTCAAAGATTTGCTTTCCGAAGCCCGTCGTCAAAAGGAAGATAAGCGATTTGTACACTTAACAACATGGGATAAAGGGCAAGGTCGCATCGAAAAAAGAGACTATACACTTTTCGATGTCTCAAAGCAAACCTTTGATGAACGCTGGCAGACCTCTTCTATTCGTTCTTTAGTCGTTGTTCATCGTCAAAGAGAAGTCATGTCAAAGAACAAAGTTTTAAAAAAAGAAGAAAAAAAAGCTTA
>JANPHO010000296.1:0-1513 GCA_031424515.1 Saprospiraceae bacterium | reverse complement strand
GCGGCGGCAATGGGCACATTTGGGGCGTTTTTATTTTTTATTTTATTAGGTAAAATACTTTGGAAACGACTCACGAGTCTGCAAGGCATGATTGATAAATTGATTGCTTACACGTTTTTGGGATTTGCAGCTTTTCAATTTTATACCGTTTTAGTGAAAATTTAAAAAGGAAATAGCAGAGCAGTTTATACATTTTTACCAATTTTAAAACATTTTACCATTGATAAAAACTATACAATCTAAAAAATTTCACTTCGGTTTGATTATTTTATTAAGCCTTATCACCTTTTGTGCCCAAGCCCAAAAGGTGATTTTTGAAGGTTTAAAAAGAACCAAGCCCGCTTATTTACTCAAATTTATCGGTTGGGAAAAGCAGATTCCAACGGATTCTATCAGTATCACTCAAGCGGTGCAACAAATTAAAAATACCCGTTTCTTCACTGAAGTAAATGCCTTTTCAAAAGTAAAAGAAGGTGATACTTCTATCACTTTCAAATGTATTGAAATCCACACGGCTTTGCCTCTCTTAGAGTTAGGTGCGACTGAGGGAAATAAATGGATTCGGGTAGGTTTAGAAGATGAAAACGGGTTGGGAAAAGGGATTCGGACTGTTTTATTTTATCAATACAGTAACCGACATTCTTTTTACTTAAAACAAACTTATCCCTTCGTGTTCAAGCAGTGGAGTTTGAGTTATCTGCTTAAAAAATGGTCTATTTTAGAGCCGATTGAAATCAATGGTGAAAAGAATATTTACAACTATACTAATCTGGATGCAGAAGTAACCGCTCGTTATACATTTGACATCAATCGACACGATTTGGAATTGGGTATTGGTTATATGAATGAACTGTATGAGCTCCCAATGGGTGATATGCACAACAGAATGGTAGATATGTACCACAATAAAAGGCTTGTCGTAAAAGGCAATCATACACTGAATCGAGTGAATTATTCCACTTTTTACGTGGATGGTTGGGCAAATAAAATTAATGCCTATACTACCTTTTCTCCCTCTGATAAATCCATTATTGGCTTCATTTCTAATGAAACGACTTATTTTAAAAAGTTTTCATCAAAAGGCAATTTGGCTTTGCGAAGTCGTTTAGGTATTTCCACAAATAGTAATGTCTTTTTAGCCCCTTTTGTTTCAGATAATTATTTCAATATCAGGGGTATAGGCGATAGAATTGATAGAGGAACAGCATCCGCCACGCTGAATATAGAATATCGCCAAACTTTATGGGAAAATAAGACATTTGGCTTTCAGGGGGTCGGCTTTTCAGATGCTGGTACATGGCGTAAATCAAACGGAAAATTATCCGATATGATTGCTTCTAATAATATGAAATTATTTGCAGGTATAGGCGGACGTTTAATATATAAAAAAGCTTATGATTTCGCCATTCGATTGGATTATGGTTGGAGTATAAAGGGTCAAGGTAATGGTTTGGTTTTTGGCTTGGGTCAATATTTTTAAAATATCCCAACCTTGAAGCCCTCAGTATTTCAA
>JANPHO010000295.1:0-1504 GCA_031424515.1 Saprospiraceae bacterium | reverse complement strand
TTCTATTTTCATACAGTCGGCACAATTCTTTAACTCTGAATATAAATGATGCACCCTACATCAGAATAATTGAACTCATTTTATCATCTTAAATTTTAATTAGTTAATCATGAAAAGAATAATTTTTGCTTTAGCAATCTCAACCGCAGTCGGCTTCAATGCTACATCTTGTAAAAACGAACCACCCAAAAGCGAATTAGAAAAGAAATCGGAAGACCTCGCAGACGCTGCCAAAGACCTATCTAAAGAAGTGGCTAAATCTGCTGAAAAAACGGGCGAAAACATAAAAGATGCCGCTAAAGATATAAAAGATGACATGGCAGAATCACGCGAAAACCTCAAAAAGGATATCGATAATTCTATTTCAAAAATCAATAAGAAAATAGAAGAAACCGATAAAAAGATGGATAAAGCCACTAAAAATCAAAAAGAAGCGTGGAAAAAAGAAAAGAAAAACCTTGAAGCTTCTCGTGACCGCCTGAGTGACAGCATGAAGGAAATCGGCAAAGACATGAAAACCGGCTGGAATGAATTCGTGAGCGACGTCAAAAAGACCTTGAAAGAGGTAGATACTAAGATAAACGAATAAGAGAACCGTTTTAAAATAATGAGCCATGATTTCCAGAATTTTTATAATCAAATCTATTCAGGTACTCTGCGTGGCCGCTTTGGTGGCTATGCTTATGATGAATTACCTTTCCGTGCAGTCACTTATTAACGGGACATCTGTACGAGAGTTATCGGATAAATACAGCAATCTATTTACGCCCGCACCCATTACATTTGCAGTGTGGGGAGTCATTTATTTAGCTTTAACTATCTACGTCATAGTGCAATTGAAGTCCCTTTTTTCAAAAGCTCCAGCAGATTCTATAGTCGTGATTATTCGCAGAGTGGGTGTTTTATTCATATTCTCCTGCTTTTTCAACAGCGCGTGGTTGGTAGCATGGCATCATGAAAAACTGTTTTATTCAGTACTACTGATGATTGGGCTTTTGTTGACGCTCATCGAGATTAATCGCCGAATCAGCTTCGATTTACCCATATCCCCTCAGTATAGATTGTATTTAAAAGTACCTTTTGGTCTCTATTTAGGTTGGATTTCAATCGCTATTATAGCCAATATAGCCGCTTATTTGACCAAAACGGAATGGGATGGCTTTGGGCTTGACCCTCGTTTTTGGCAGATGTTTATGGTTCTATTTGGCACGTTAATTACCTGTTGGAGTGTTTTCAAATTGAATAATGTTGCGCAAGGCTTGGTGGTTTTATGGGCATTGGGTGGTATTTTAATGGTACGCATCAATGATGCGATTCCATCACTATCGGTCAATTTACTCATTACTTTTTGTGCTTTATTGATTCTTTTTACCACCCTCAACCGCACTAAATATTGGGCTGTATAAAAATATTAAAACGTCTTAATGATGTTACGCAGTAGTGTTCTCAGTTGTACTTTCCGTTTTCAATTCTAAATTGAAAGCGGATTTTTTTTTAATTAAAA
>JANPHO010000294.1:0-2530 GCA_031424515.1 Saprospiraceae bacterium | reverse complement strand
AAGCGTTTAAATGGGGATAATTATAAGGAAACGCGGGGTATGGAACGTTTTGAAGTAAAAAATGACATTGCAGGGCGATGGATTCCGACGCCGCCCGATTATGCAGATGGTGTAGAACCACATTGGATGAAAATGAAATCTATGGCAATGGATTCAGCAGGGCAGATCAGAGCGGCAAAACCCGCACCCTACAGCGAAGATAAAAACAGCCCGTTTTGGAAAGAAGTCGTGGAGGTACATGAAATCAGTAAAAAATTGGATGAAGAACGGGAAAATATCTTTACTTTTTGGGATGATAACCCTTTTGTCTCGCGCCATAAAGGGCATTTGATGTTTCAAGATAAAAAAATGACGCCCGGAGGGCATTGGTTAGCGATTTGTCAATCGTTTTTAAAAGATAGAAAAATTGGTTTTTATCCATCTTTAAAGGCATATACGATGACTTCTTTGGCATTGTATGAAGCATTTATCAGTTGTTGGTACGAAAAGTATGCAAGCCTTCGGGTGCGTCCCGAGACAGTTATCAGTGCTAAAATTGAAAAAGAATGGCATCCGCATCTTGTAACGCCACCATTTCCTGCTTACACAAGCGGACATAGTACTGTTTCAGCTGCGGCGGCTGAAATTTTAACACATCTTTTTGGCGATAATCAAGCCTATACCGATGAAACTGAAAAGGAATATGGCTTGCCAGTTCGCTCTTTCAAGTCATTCAGAGAAGCGGCTTTGGAGGCGTCAATTAGTCGCGTTTATGCGGGCATTCACTATCGCTCGGATTGCGAAAAAGGGAATGAGCAAGGCGTGAAAGTGGGTAAATTCGTAGTTGAAAAATTGAAATTTCAAGATAAAACTTTACAAAAGTAGAGTGGGTTACCCCCTCAGTATTACAGTAATTTTAAACAACAAAATGATATAAAATGAAGCAATTACTCACTTTCACACTATTTTTAATGGCTTTTACGGTGTTTGGACAGCAAGGCCTTTTAAAAGAAAGCTTGATTATCAAAAGCGCTATTTTAGGGAAAGACGTCAAATACAGTATTTACTTGCCTTCGGATTATGAAAAATCCAATAGAAATTATCCTGTTTTATATTTACTACATGGTTATACAGATGATGAAACAGGTTGGACACAATTCGGTGAAACAAACTTCATTGCTGATAAATGCATCCAAAGTGGAGATGCCGCTCCGATGATTATCGCCATGCCCGATGGAGGCGTCAATTGGTATGTCAATAGCTACGATGGAAAGGAAAAATACGAAGATTTTTTCATCAAAGAATTCATGCCTTTTATTGAAAAAACGTATCGTATTCGGACTCAAAAAAAATATCGAGCGGTAGCCGGGCTTTCGATGGGCGGTCACGGAACACTTATGATGGCCACGAAACATTCTGAATTGTTCGCAGCCGCAGCACCCCTCAGTGCAGCTGTCTGGACTGATGATGAAATTACAAATATGCCCAATGAAAATTGGGATGCGGCTTTGGGGCTTCCTTACGGCAAAGGTTTGAAAGGGAAAGAGCGCCTTTCAGAACATTATGCCCAGAATTCGGCTTTAAAAATCATTGAAAAAGCCAATGCAGAGGACTTAAAAAAAGTCCGTTTTTACATAGATTGTGGAGATAAAGACTTTTTAATAAAAGGCAATATGGCACTTCATGCTTTGATGATTGATAAAAAAATCCCGCATGAATTCCGCGTCCGTGAAGGAGCGCATAATTGGACGTATTGGCGGACAGCTTTACCCGAAGTTTTGAAATTTGTGAGTGATAGTTTTCATCAGAAATAATACTAATAAGGCAATTTTAGGATATTAAAATTGCCTTGTTTTTTAGGCTTCAAAATAATTGTCATTTTGACACTTATTGTAGAATTTGAATTATCTTTGAACGTCCAATTTAATTTTTTAAAGTCTTTATTATGAAAATCTCCTTTTTAAGCAAATTCAGTTTTTGCTTATTGATAGTATGTTTAAATACTACTTTTAAAATATCAGCCCAATCGGCCCAAACTATGTTGAATGAGCCTGTGGATTTGAGCCCAGATTTTAAAAGTTATACCAATACTTATTTCCTCGCCGATAGCCTCGCTGCTTTTGACCCACAAACTGGGGCGGGAGCGGTGAAATGGCGAAGGGCGCAATATTTCCCTGCTCATGCATTTAATTATACGCAGCATGGGATTCAGCGAGTAAAACAAAACGAATTTCCTGCTGCGGAGTATGCTGCTGACCCTGTTTTGCCGTTTTCAATAGAGTTTGTGTCGCCTCGGGTGGTGCGTTTTAAAATGCAAACGGGGACGATTGTAAAGCAAGATGAACCATCTTTAATGCTTGTAAAAGAGCCGAATATTGATAAATCGTGGCAATATTCAGCAATCAAAGGGGGGCATCAATATAAAAGTGCTTTTGGTTCGGTAACGATTACTGAAAATCCGTGGGGCGTGGAATTTCGAGATGCGGCTGGTAAATTATTGACTAAAACGCGCCATCAAGCTGATAATAAAGGTTTCACACAAGTGATGCCG
>JANPHO010000293.1:0-18367 GCA_031424515.1 Saprospiraceae bacterium | reverse complement strand
TTTGATGTCAATTATATTTTACTTTGAAGCGTACGACAAAATTTTTTACATGACACCCACCAAAGCCACCATGACTGAATGGGGCATTACTTGGAATCAAAATATGCTTATTTATGGTTCGGGGTTCTGTTTGATATTGGGTGCTACATTGATTTTAATCGGTTATAGATCAGGGTTTGGTGCATTCCTAATTGCGCTTTATTGGATTCCGTTGACAATCATTTTGGATAAATTCTGGGAGATTCCTCTCTCTGAACATGAAACAAGAAGGAATGTAGCTTTGCATTTTATGAAAAATGCTGCGATATTGGGTGGATTATTTTTACTTTTATCTAATGGAAGCGGCAGATTCAGTGTTAAAAAGCTCCTCTCCACCACTAAAGTTTAGTTTTTTTAAAATTGAAATATAAAATAACTTAATAATGGTAAAATTTAAATAGGAATTAAATTCTATTTAACTATTTTTGTAGCCAATTATTAATTATTTCAGGAAGTCTACACTGGTTATTTTAGAAAAGTCTAAGTAGTTGAGCCGAGATAGCTGACGTTTTCTTTTCTGTCGGTTATTCTCAAACACCTACTTACCTACCGAGATAAAACTTATAACGATTTTTTTTTAACCAACTTTCATTTATTATTTTGGAACTATGAGAGCCGTAATAGTCGAAGATGAGCCAAGTGGCATGAAAAATATCCAAAATCTACTCGCTAAATATTGCGAGCAGGTGGAGGTCGTAGCGACAGCCGAAGACGTGGAAGGTGCTATCAAGATGTTCAATAATCCTGAAGTGCAGCCGGATGTTGCTTTCCTTGACATCAGCCTACCTGATGGGCTGATTTTTCAAGTGCTTAATCAGATTAAGGAAGAAGACGAAATAAATTTTGATATTATTTTTATTACAGCTTTTGATCATTTTATGAAAAGAGCTTGTGAATATGCTTGCGTCGGCTACATCAATAAACCAATTGACCCTGACGAGCTAAAAGCCGCTGTCAATAGAGTAAAGGCAGGTAATAACAACAAAATTAAAGAGCGAATTGATATTTTTCAAGGGCAGTTGAACAACCCAAATGCTTTTGGTAAAATGAGTATTTCGGCCGTTGATGGTATTTATTTCATCGGTATAAAAGATATAGTGCGCTTGGAGGCTGAAGACAATTATACGCACATCTATAACAACCAAGGTGAGCGGATGACTGTTGCTAAAACCATAAAATCTTATGAAGAATTATTATCAGGTGTCAACTTTTTTAGAGTGCATAAAAAACATCTAATCAACCTTAATTATATGAATAAATTCTTAAAAAGTGATAGCTTGGTGGTAATGGATGATAGCTTAAAAATAGAGGTTTCAAGACGAAGAAGACCCGCTTTTATGGAACTCATGAAACGCTTACAAGTGGAGATTCAAGAGTTTTAAGCACCGTTTTTTCTTGTTTTTTGACAAGCCACTATACCCCTCAGTATTGTGTTAAAATTGATTTTTTTTTGAAATAAATAAACTACAAAAATAATTTTTTACTTTTGCAACCAAGTATCATGAACATCCGTTAATTATACATATTTAATTTTAATATTTAAAAATATAAAAATCATTTACAGATGACTTTTTTTTGTCAATTCTTAAGCATTGATTTTTATGTCTTTAAATATTAATGAAAATATAATGTTAAATACAATTAACTATTTACTCACTATCATTTGGTGATTAAGAATATTTTAAGTATTTTTAAACATTAAATGTAAAAATTATAATCCATGACCGATCTATCAACATTTTTTCGTGATGAACCAAACTTACAATTATCGAATTTTACAAATAATTTTTATACTATGGAAGACAAAAAAGGAGTTAATGGCTCTAAGAGTCTGCAGGACTTAAAGAAAGAAGTGCAGCAGCTCTCACACGGAGATTCCATCCGGATTTTAGGTGGAAAAACATTAGAGAAAGACAAATGGAACTCAACTTGCGGAGGCATTGTTCCTCAGTGATTCTGTTCACTACACAGCCATAAAAGATTTAAAAAATTCAGTCAATAAATACTGTAATAAACGGGAGGTGAGCGAGGCTTATCTCCCGTTTCTATTTAGATAGAATGATAGTAAATTAAGCGATTGAAGTAAAAAACAGCCTGCTCATTTTAAACTTAAATAGACACAAATAATAAAAAAAGCAATATCATTACCGCTCTAAATCATATATTTTAAGTATTTTTGGATTTTATTTAATTTCTCTTTTGGATAGACCCTCAATCAGTTTGAACCAATGAATGATTTTAACTCTTTAAAAAAGGAGACAAATCGAAATCATTTATCTCATTTTCAATCATGCCGAATTCAACTATAGAAATTTCAAAAATTAAGCAACTCCAAAATCAGCTTTATTCTATCGAAGACGATGAACAAAAGCTACAAGCACTCCAAGAGTTGGCGGAGTTCTATACTTATACGAACATACGAGAAGCCCAAAAACTGCTCGCTGAACAATATAAACTCTTCCAAAAATATCATCATCCTGATATGATGCTGAATTTCCACTTGAATACGGCTATCGTTGAAAATCAGTTTTATAATTTCAAATTGTCGGACATTCATTTTAATCAAGCCCTCAATATAGTTGAAGAAGAAGGAAATGTCACTCAGATAACAGAAGTGTATATTGATTATGCGGGCACGCTTATCAATCTGGGTAAAAGGGAAAAAGCTTTGGATTACATTGATAAGGCACACAGATATTTAAGTAAATTTCCGAACGATATACTTTATGCTCGATTAATGTGTAGAGAAGGATATCTTTTATGGCAATTTTCAGATTATGATCGCGCTACAGAATTATTCTTTCAAGCTGATAAAATACTGGCGAATAGCGACCCTAAATTATTGAAAATCAAAGATTTATACTTCCAAACTCTCATTCATGCGGGCTTGGGTCTGGTGTATGAAAAGACAAATGATTTGGAACGTTGCGTCAGCTCATACCTTCGGGTAGTGGATATGTGCGAGCAAGCAGGCATCAGAAGCCGCTTGGCTTGGCATTACCTCAACGTCGGTAAAGCTTACATGGCAATGGATGATTTTGACAATGCGGAACGTTTTTTCACTGAAGTGAATCGTATTTCGGACGATATTAGCCAATCAGCGAGAGCTTCGGCGACGGCTAATTTAGGTTTTAGTCATTATTTAAGTGGCAGGTACGAAGAGGCGCTTGAAATGTATAACCGAGCAGAACAAATATACAAACGCAAACCAGATGATTACGATAATCTTTCAACAGTGGCTCGTTGGAAAGGATTGTTGTATGATGCTTATAATAAACCTAAAAGAGCTGAAAATAAATTAGGCGAAGCCTTGGAATACGCTAAATTGGCTAAAAATCCGCGTCAGCAAGCCATTGTATGTCGAGATATAGCTGAATTATACGCTGAAAGGCAGGATTTTAGAACCGCTTATGAATATGAAGTGCTTCATAATCAATTCGTAAAAAAGTATTACGAGGAACTTAATAGTATCAAAATAAATGAATTAGAGTTTAAATATGAAGCCGAAAGACGTAAAAAAGAAGCTGAAATGCTCCGTTTACAAGCTTCAAGCCTTCAAATGAAAGCTTTAAGAGCACAGATGAATCCGCATTTTATGTACAATGCTTTAAATTCAATTCAAAACTCCATTACATCCAATGATGCGAGTTTTGCTGAAAAGTATTTAGCTAAATTTGCGAAATTGATGCGTGAGAGTTTGGAGTATTCCGAGTTGGAAATTATTTCGCTCGAAGATGAATTGGAGTTCCTTGAGGATTACCTCATCATCAATCAAAAACTGAGATTTGAGGATAGGATGCAGTATAAAATCACGGTGGACGAAGAACTTGAAGACGATATAATTGGCGTTCCGACTATGATAGTGCAGCCTTACATTGAAAATGCAATTGAGCATGGTATCCGTCCTAAAAAAGGAGGGCTTATTAAAATAGAATTTCATCTTTTGGATGAAAAAACCATCATGTGCACCATCGAGGACAACGGAATTGGTAGAGATAAAGCCCGTGAAATGCAGTTGAGAGACGGTTATCACCTCAATCATAAATCAAGAGGTACAAATATTACTGAAAAACGGTTGGAATTATTGCACAGTGGTAGAGAAGACAAATTTTCGGTGAAAGTGCATGACCTCAAAGACCCCCTCAGTAATGAAGCCCTCGGAACACGTGTAGAGATACTTATTCCAATAGTAGAATTGCCTTATGAAAGAGATGAATTTTAAAAAATTTATCAACCTAAATTTCACCTAATTAATTAAATTTTAATATGAAAATACACCTATTTTAGTTACTATATAGTATATTATAACCAAATTATTTATGAATTCAGTAACAGAATCACCTTCAGCTTATGATAACTTGGAAAAAATGAATACCTCCGAGTTACTCCTTTCCATGAACAATGAGGATAAAAAAGTACCCGAAGCTGTCGCTAAATCCCTCCCGCAAATAGAAAAATTCGTGGAAGCTGCCTATGAGCGTATGCGCGAAGGCGGACGCCTTTTTTATATTGGGGCGGGTACGAGTGGCAGATTGGGCATTTTAGATGCCAGCGAAATTCCTCCAACCTACGGTGCACCGCCTGATTGGGTCATTGGCGTTATAGCCGGAGGCGATTATGCCATACGACACCCAGTGGAAGATGCGGAAGATGATTTTGAGCAAGCTTGGTTGGATTTAAAAAAATACGAACCCGATGAAAACGATATCATCATAGGCATTGCTGCATCCGGGCGTACACCTTATGTCATTGGCGGTTTAAAACAAGCCAATACTGAGGGGTTGCTCACAGGCTGCATTGTCTGTAATGAAAACTCTCCCGTCGCTCAAGTCGCTCAATTTCCGATGGAAGTAATTGTGGGACCTGAATTCGTTACCGGCAGTACTCGGATGAAATCAGGCACTGCCACAAAGCTCGTTTTAAATATGGTCTCAACGACCCTCATGATTAGAATGGGACGTGTAAAAGGTAATCGAATGATAGATATGCAGTTGACCAATAAAAAGCTTGTCAATAGAGGTGTCCGTATGATTATGTTTGAACTCAATATCGACCACGAAACAGCCGCTAATTTGCTCGACCAATATGGCTCAGTGAGGAAGGTTATTCAGAATTACAAAGCATAAAATATGACATTTTGTCTATTTTTATTGAAATTTTATGACATATTGGCAATTTTACGTCAATGGTATTGAATTTGCTCTTTATATAATAAATAAAAAGCACTGCAATCATGAAATCAAAAATAGAAATTCCGAAAGAGCTACTCACACAAATAGATTTTCAGAATACCGTCAATGGTGGTGTTAGTCAAACTGATGTATCTGCGTGGAAAGATAGAAATGGCTACCATCTAATATTGCACGTTCCGGGCGTTAATCCCGAGCGTATTCAGATAAAAACCGTAAGCCAAAGGTTTTTAGTGTCTTACATGGTGGATGTATTGGAAGGTACTGAGCAGGTGGCATATCATTTGGTCAACTTACCCCTTTCGCCAGAAATAGATGTAAATAAAATTTCTGCCCGTTTGGATCAAACCAATCATCTATTTGTCCACGCCCCTTACAACGATTGGGCAATAGGCAATAGCCACCACATTGATATAGACAATAATATGTAATTTTAACTTTTAAAAATTTAAAAAGCCTTATGAACACAATTTTCATAAGGCTTTTTCATTGAACCTGTTTAGGCGTAAAACAAAAAATAATGGGTCATATTCTAACCCATTTTTAAAATAGCATCTTTATACGCTTCAAAATATTTTGAAATGTATTTACCTATCACATCAAATTCTAGATTAATTCTATCGCCTACTTTTAAACCATGAAAAGTGGTATGCTCGTAAGTGTAAGGAATAATTGCCACCGAAAAAGCATTATCTATTGGGTTCACCACCGTCAGACTCACACCGTTGATACAAATAGAACCTTTATCTACCAATAAATACTGAGGGGTCATGTTATATTGAAATGTAAAAACCCATGAACCATTTTGGTCTTCTATACTTGTACAAACGCCCGTCATATCCACGTGACCTTGTACCATGTGCCCATCTAATCGAGCATGTGCTTGCATAGCTCTTTCAAGATTCACTACATCACCAACTGCCCAATCGTTCAGACTCGTTTTTTTCAACGTTTCATCTATCGCTGTAACCACATGATACTGAGGGGTCTGTTTCACAACCGTCAAACAAACGCCATTATGCGCGATACTTTGGTCTATTTTTAACTCTTTTGACAACTCAGAAGCAATAGTGAAATGAACATTTGTTCCTTCTTTTTCTATCCGCTCAACTTTCCCTAATGATTCTATTATTCCTGTAAACATTATTTTTATTATTGTATTGCTGTACTGTTGTACCTGCCTGCCGGCAGGCAGGTTGTTGTATTATTCTTTAATTAAAATTAAACATCTAATTAAAAAACAACACAACAATACAAGCTTAATTTCCTCTAATCAATTCGATGTAACCACTTAATACTTTAGGACTTAAAACAACTCCTGCCACCCTTTGTTCATAAACAAGGCATTTATAGAAATAAGTCCCTTCTGCTAATTCTGTTCCTTTTAAGTTTTTACCATCCCAATCAAGAGTAGGGCTCTCTGTTTCAAAAACCAAACCGCCCCAACGGTTGAATACTTTAAACTCCACTCTAACGATGTAGCGCAAATTGATAGGTTTAAAAATATCATTCTGACCATCATCATTCGGCGTGAACGTATTGGGTAGTATATATATTGGACAGTTATCAATGCACACTATATTTGACCTTAGACTTTCATTACCAATAGAATCTATTGCCGTCACTGCGTAGCAACCCGCCACTTTAGTCCCTTCTTTATGTAAAAAAGTAGTGTCATTGATATTATTGATGGTTGTCAATCGTCGGAATTGTCCCCCCTCAGTATCAGCGTAATAAATATTGTATTTTACAGCATCTTCTGAGGCTCTACACCTGTTTTTAGGATTCGTCCATCTCAATAGATTGATAATTGAAGATTCCGCAGCTCTACCCGTAGAATCACAATTATTAGTGACATTTAAAGTTGGCGGACAAGGTGGTACTGTATCTATCGGGGTACCACATTGCCTTTGCGAAAGATTCACTAAAGGACTCGCTACACCCACGATTCCGTAACTACCAATCGCTCTTACATAATAGCAATATTCCTTTTTATTTATCAAATTACTGTCTCTAAAAGCCGTATTTACAGTAGTACCAATGGAATCAAATTGCCCATTAATACCCGTCGTACTTCTAAAAATATCATAACGAGAGTTTGACCACGGCACATCTTTTTGCCAAGTCAAATCATTTAACCTATCGCTGGATGCAATGGACAAGAAATGAGATGACGCCACCTGTGAGAACCCTAAAAGCGAATCACCTTTTATATAAAACCCGATTCTATACGAATATGGATTTTGAACTGTATTCAAATTATTATCAATCCAGATAGAATCCACCAAACCCGCAAATGAGTTGCTCGTAAATGTCGCTCCCGGAATAGCCACCAGATTGTTCCGCGTAATACCTGTGGCTCTGAATACCGTATATTTATAAGGACCTTTATTCAGTATGGTATCCAAATCACCTGCGACGGGTTTCGTCCATCTAACGAGGATTCTACCAGTTGCAGCGTTCGTTTGCTCTACTGTTGCATTGGTAATCAATGGAATGTCTCTCCGCAATTGTACACACACTTCTTGTGAAGGTAAACTGGCGACGAGGTTATAAGGATTATTGGTTGCCGTTCGGCGAGCAAAATGCGCTAAAATTCGATAACAGTAAGTTTTACCCCGCTCCACATCTTTATCAACGTAATTATACTTCCCACTGACCATTTGGAAAGTCGTATCAAAAACAATTCGGGTATAACCTTTCCCTGCTAAACCAGGCGAGCAAGTATCCAAAGGGAAAGGATTACTACCCTCTCTCCGCCAAACGGAGAAAGCGTAAAAATACCGATCATTCGCATTTTCACATAAATAAGGCTTTCTCCAAGTTACGGTTGCTTGACCTGAGCCTGATGTAACTGCCACATCCTCTGGAGGCGGACCCACTACTTTTATCTGAACAGCTTTCAAATCCACAAGCCCCGTAGAATCAAAGAAATTATCCACTGCTTTAAAAACAACATTATAGGCTTGTTCCTCAATATGGTCGCATAAAGTAACCCATCTAAAAGTATCTCTCACTGGTGGCGTTCTAAAGATACTCGCTCCACCTGTACCTCTAAAAACGGCTTTGTTGCGAGCCACTTCAAAAGGTCCACCCAACGCTGTCAAACTCACTCGCTGACCCGTGTTGGGGTCAGTAGCGGTTACAGGAAATTGAACAGTTTGACCTGCTATGACGCATATTTTATCAATCGTGGTTACTTTAGGCGGGTCATTTTGGCAATCTTCTACCAAAATTTGCATATCTCTAATGGTTGTATCAATAGCAATTCCACTTCTGTAAGAAATTATTTGAAATGCAATATTGTATTCACCCCGCTGTTGAGGGCTTCTCCACGTGAACTGACCCGACCTTTCATCGAGTGAAATAACATTATTAGGTCCCGGTTTAATTCTATCGGGCAAATCATATAATGGTACTGGGCTATTCGCATCTTGCAAAGGGACTGCAATGCGAAAAGCCAAACTATCGCCATCAGGGTCAAAAGCGTTCAAATTATGAACGAAAGTTTTACCAACACAGCCTTTATCTATTGGCGGTTGCAAAAGCCGAGGTGTACTATTTGACCCTTGAAAATTGGTGTTCAAAAAAGTATAAGTCGTTTGGATATAAAAAGGAATGGCATCCGATTGCGGAAAATTCACGTTCAGAATACCTCCATTTCTATTCGGGTCCATCATACCAATCCTAAAAGTACCTCTTCCGGGATAAGTATGCGTACCCACATAAATATTATATTTAATATCTCCTTGCAAAATAACACCGTCCCCATTTCCATTTACCCGTTTGATGGTATCCGTAGAACCATCTCCCCAAGTGATAGCTACTTCTTTACGGTCGGCGGGAACACTGCTCGCTTTCGTGTACGTAATCACAGTAGCCCGAATGGTAAGAGGCCCAATCTGCTCAATTTGGATTTCTCCGGCACGATTATGCGTGGCAAACACTTTTACATGGCTCACTACTACCAGTGTAAAAAGAAGTAAAAGGTGTTGAATTTTTATTTTCATGAACACTTATTTTTCATTTTTGAAAAGCAACTACATCCTAATACTACTATACATTCTGCATACCACAGAGAACACAAAGAAACACAAAGAGCCTTTTTTTATTAAAAAATTATGTTTAGAAGCTCAAAAAATACTTTGTGTTTCTATGTGTCCTCTGTGGTATGCAGAGTGTATAGCAATGTTCTACATCCTATAGAAACGTAATAATTCTATTACTCGTTTTGTAAAATGTAATTATTTTTCAAATTTATAATTAAAAATCTAAACGCCCACAAAAAAATCTCTTATAAGGCAAGCTCATAAGAGATTTTAATCGTCTTCTTTAATTTTAGAGGCTGTTTGAGCTATAAGCCAAACAAAATCTAAATATAGTTTAATCAAACACTTGGAATAGCTTCCCAATCAATTTCATATTCTGAAAATGAATTTTGGCTATCTATTGAAGCGTCGGACGTAGATTTGAAGAACAGTTGCAATGATTTTAAAAGCGATTTGAACATAACTGTATATTTTAAAATTGAGATTATTGAATTTATATACTAAACTACTTTTCTTGTAAATTAGTTCACTAACACCAATTTTATCCATGTCACAAATCTGTAAATAATTGCAATAAATATAGTTAAAATCAGATTAAATGAATCATAAAATAATGATTATCAATTTAATATAAATAAATATTTAATTTTATTCGTTTAAAAAATTTCCTTTAAAAAAATATTTATTTTTTTAAAAAGTCCCAAAAACCATCCAAATCTCTTGCATTCAGACACCCCTCAGTATCCAGCCTTCCTTTGCGAGCCGCCAGCACACCGTAGCGAATATCATTAATGCCCTCCACGCTGTGCGCATCGGGATTGATACAGATTAAAACGCCCTTTTCACGAGCATAAGGAATCCAAGTCCAATCCAAATCCAAACGGTAAGGATTAGCATTTAACTCAATCGAAACCTTATTCGCAGCGCACGCATCAATTACCTTTTTGTGGTCAATCGGATACCCTTCCCTCGATAGCAAAAGCCTACCCGTCGGATGCCCCAATATATTCGTAAAAGGATTTTCAACCGCTTTAATTAAACGTGAAGTGGCTTTTTCTAAATCCATTTTTAAGTTAGAATGTATCGAAGCAATCACAAAATCAAACCCCCTCAGTATATCATCGCTGTAATCCAATCCACCTTCGTACAAAATATCACATTCAATACTTTTCAATATCTTAAAATTAAAAAACTCTTTATTTAAATCATCAATCTCTTTCCATTGTTGCTCTACCCTATCCTCTTTTAAGCCATTTGCGTAAAATGCCGCCTTGGAGTGGTCGCTGATGCCGATGTATTTATACCCCAATCTTTGAGCCGCCTCAGCCATTTCACGCACCGTATTCACACCATCCGAATACGTTGTATGCGTATGTATAACCCCTTGAATATCACCTAATTGTATCAAATTAGGCAATTTATTCGCTTTTGCTAATTCCAATATATCAATCTCCTCTCGCAACTCAGGTTCAATAAAAGGCAAATTGGCTTTGTCAAAAACTTCTTTTTCAGTTTTTAGATTTTTAAAATCTATCCCCTCAGTCGTTTTCACAAAAGCCTCTAAAAAGTTACGGCTTCCGGAGTATTTGAATATTTTTGAACCCATTTCTTCCGAGCCACAAGTATAAATGACAACCGGAGTTTCATTCTCCGTTTTAGCTAAAAAAACACCCTCTTTTTTATCCAAAAGCACCAAAGTTTCAATATCAAATAAAGCTTCTATATTTTCAACACCCGCAATCAAAAGCTCAATTTTTTCAACAATTGGGTTCAATCTTCTCAGTTCCCCGACTCTTTCTATCTTAAAATCAGTAATACCTTGCGCTTTTACGCCTTTCATTAAAAAATCTACTACCCCCTCAGTATCAACATCAGCTGCCGCCCAAAAACGCTTATTTTTAGATTTCAGATAATATTCAGCCGCTTTTCTGATTTCTTCCTGCGTCTTTTTACCAAAACCTTTTAACTCAATCAAACGATTTTCGTTACAAGCATACACCAATTCACCCACCGTTTCGATGCCCATATCCTGCCAAACAGCTTGTATTTTTTTAGGTCCAAAACCCTTTATACGGAGCATTTCCACCACACCCGATGGTGTTTTTTCAGCATATTTTTGAAACGTTTCCAACTCACTAGTCTGCAAAAGTTCTTGGATTTTATCGCCAATTGCCTTGCCCACACCTTTAATCGCATCCATTTCCGTCCGAGTCATCTCCGTCAAAGGCTTATCCAACTTCCGCAAAGTGATGTACGCATTCTGGTAAGAGCGAATTTTAAAGGGATTTTCATCGTGCAACTCCATAATAGAAGCCAATTCCGAGAACACGCGGGCTATTTCTTTATTCGTCATATTTTTTATTACTTTTAAAATATTCGGAAAATTAGTCAAAAATGTTCATTTATACATTAAAAAATGGCGTAAAGGAGTGTTCCTCCGATACGCCATTTTATATTATTAAAACTGCTCTTTAAGCAATTATTTTTTGTCTATTGATTTCTTAATTTCTTGTACAAACTCAATTGTTACATCAGCAAAGTTCGCTATTTCTTTATCGGTATGAGTCGTATTCAGTAATAATTTCTTTACAAAATTTACTTTGTTCTCATGATCTTTTGTAATCATACCTTGTTGATAAAGATAATCCGTTTTTATATCATATACTATTGGCATTTCCTCTGTGATTTTTATATTGACACTACGAAATAAAGTAAATCTATTTTGTTTAAAATAATCCAATAAAATTCATGTCTAAATACATGAAATGACTTCCAAATTTCATGTTACTGAAGGGTATCTATTTACTCCATTTTCTGTATTCATTTGTAATTATTCGATCATTTTTATTCCAGTTAATCACTAATTTATCTTTAGATAGGTTTGTTATTTTTCCAAATCTAACAAAATCATTATAAAATATGAATAATGAATCATTGGTATAAATATATGGCATATTTGCATTACCATCATAATCTGCAATATCACACAATTGAGAATCTATTTGGAATTCAGATACAGGTTCTGTCTCATCGCCTCCCCATACACCGTACAAATTATTGACATCAAATTTAGGATTACTCACATAACTTTTCGTTGGTCTTTCAATATTTCTTGTTTCTTCTACATCTGAACGATAAAATTCGTTATCAATCTCAAGTTCAATATTCTTTATAGCTAATGGTATATAATAGTCCAAAATCGAATCTTTTTTTATATTCTCTTCAACCTTATTTGTTGATGTTGGGACACTCTTACTATTCTCTTTTTGAGGTATAAAATAACATCCTGCTATTAATACAGTTATAAATACTATTCTTAGTGAGTTGTATAATTTCATTATTATTTCTTTTCTATTCTATCAATAATTGCTGACAAGACAGCTATTTCTTCATATGTATGGTTTGTGCTGTCCAAAAGCCTTTTAATGAAGTTAATTTTTTCACTTTTTACTTCTTCTTGGCTCTCTTCTTTGGCATCTTCTATACCTCTTTGGTACAGATAATCCGTTCTTATATCATATACTATTGGCATTTCCTCTGTGATTTTATATTGACGCTACTCAACAAAGTTAAACCATTTTTTTAAAACAACCCTAGAAAACTCATTGCTATACATGAAACGGGGTAAAATCCCGCTTTGCATAAACCATTGAAATACGTGATATTTCGTAAATGCTTAGCCGGATAGTCGCTGTTGCTCCGTTTAGCCACTGATAACACTGAAACCGACTGATTTTACACTGATTTTTTAAAAAATTACGTGTGAATCAGTGTAAAACCAGTTAATATCAGTGTTATCAGTGGCTAAACGGAGCGTAGCGACTATCTGACTAAGCAATTACGATATATCATATAAAACTCTTTGAGGGTTCAAAACCCCCAAGGAGTTAGCGCGCAAATACCCCCTCAGTAAAAGCGGGATTTAACCCCGTTTCGTGTATAAATACATAAAAATGGCGCATTGGAAAAAAATCCAATACGCCATTTTTTATCTTTTTAAACCTTAAAACCTACCCTAAAACCACTTGATAAGTATCTGGAATTGTTTTTTCAAATACAACTCTTTTTCCTGCTTTCAACTCGTCAATTACTGAGTGGTTCGCATGGCGGATAGTAAAAAGGTCGAGATTATGGATTTCTTCAATATTGAATTTCTCTCTCAATTCGTGCATCAATTCACGCTCACGGTCGGGCGCGTGGGTGATACTGACGTAGAAATACCCGCCCGTATTTTGCAATAAATTAACGAAAATATGATATTTCGCAAAAATATCGAATACATCACGAATGTGCTGCTCCACTAAAAAAGTAAAATCTTTAGTCGAAAATTTTAAGAAAACTTGATTCCTTTCAGCCATAAATATCGGCGGATACTGAGGGGGGGCATCTGCTCCGATGATTGTCCCCGGCGCTTCATGGTCAACGAACGAACGGACATTTAACGGAATTCCCTTAGCCATCAAAGGCTGAATCGTGCGTGGATGCACCACCGTAGCCCCATAATACGTCATTTCAACCGCTTCATCGTAATGAATATTATCGAGTTTTACGACATTTTGAAAAACCCGTGGGTCTCCGCTTAACACGCCCGGAACATCTTTCCAAATATACATCCCCTTAGCATCCAGACAATGTGAAAATATCGACGCTGAATAATCCGAACCTTCTCGCCCAAGCGTAGTGGTATTATTATCTTTAGTAGAACCAATGAAACCTTGCGTCATCACAAAACCGCCGCCCGCAAGCATGGGTTTCACGATTGATTGAGCATTTTCAATGGTCGTTTTCCAATCTATGACGGATTCCCGCCACGTTTCATCCGTTTTTAAAACATCCCGCGCATCCAACCAAGTCGTTTTTAAACCTACTTTATTCAAGTAAGCGGAAACTATTTTTGAAGACACAATTTCACCCACTGACACAATTTGGTCATATACATAATCATAAGCATCGTGTGGTTCATCTTCCAAAACCCATTCAACTTCCACAAAAGTATCATTCACGTGGGCATATACATCGTCATTTTTATCAAAAAGCACATCCATGATGGCATAATGATTCGCTTTTATTTTATTGAGAATCTCAAACGCCTTGCCTGTTCGCTCAAAATAGGAGCTCACCACTTCTTCAAGTGCATTGGTCGTTTTACCCATCGCTGAAACAACAATTACAAGACTATCATCCGCATATTTTTTTAAAATAGCCGATACATTTTTGATATTATCCACATCCCGAAGGGACGCTCCACCAAATTTAAAAACCTTAATATTTCCCATTATACGTTGTTGATAAATAATTGATTTTATACTAAAAAATGTACTTCTCTCGAAATTGCGGGCAAAGATAAATGAAAAATGCAATCCCTAAAATAAGAGATTGCATTTTTAGATATAAATCGTTTTTTTAACAAAGACTCCCTTGTTTTAAATCTTCAAATTCTACGCTCGCTCAATGTCTATAACATTTTCTAAAATCTGCCCAATAGGGATGTTTAATATCGTTTTTGATGTTTTGTCTTACTCTACAGTTTCATCTTTTGCATCCAATATCTTCATAATACTTGCCAATTTTGTCAATGTAAGTTCTCCATTATTATTTGCTGATTTAAAAAGGTGATCAATACGGCTCTTTTTCTCGGGCATAACTTTTACAAAAGACTTAGCTTTCAACTTTACTTCCGTGAAAGGTGCTCGTCCGCCTTTATTGAAATAATAATGAAAATCATTATGGATTTTATAATAGTAATTATGCTGTTTGTTATCATATTTCACTGTGCTATATGTTTTCAAATCTTTTAATAATTGCATCGTTGGACTTCTGTAAATCACTTGTAACAACGTTATTTTTTTACCATTGGGCACATTGGCTGGAAGAAAAAGAATAACGTCATTATTTATAAATAATTTGAAATAAACAATATCTTCCTCAACTAACAACCGTTCTTCTCCGCTTTCAAGTTTTACTTGGATAGTTCCATCAAATAGGTCGAAGCGATATTGTAATTCTGATGTATAAAGGTTTTTAGATGTTTTTAATTCTCCTTTATGATAAAGGGTATCAGCAAAATAACGCATCCCATGTACAGGCAATATGTCAGCTGATTTAGAGCCTTTTGTGTCAGCCCTATACATTTCATTTGGATTAGGAAAACCTTTATCGAAAGATTGTGCCTTTATAATAAACAGGGAGTTTAATAAAAGAGCAAGGGTTAGAACTGTTGCTTTTTTCATGTGAGTTGTTTTAAAGATGATAAAATTTTGTAAATAATTTTTGTGTATGGTATTGAATCAAAAATACTAATTTATGGAGATTTTAAGATTAATATGACAGATTATTTTTTGTTATATTGTAAAAGCTGTTTGTTGTTTTAATATTCCCTTTAGAAATTCAACACCCATATTCCACTTGGACTTTTCTGATTATTTGAAAAAGGGTTTTCTGTTAGTTTTTTAACAAAGGCTCACTTTATGGTTTTCCCCGCAATGCATTGTATAGCTTTTTGCGCGACTAATCCAAAGGCATGACCGCTCGACCACGCCTTACCCCTCAGTATTTTCGCCTGAAATACTGAGGGGTATGAATTTTGCATAGTTAGACGTAGGCGTTAGGAAGACCCCTTCAGGATATGTGTTCAGACAGAGTCCTAACACAGTTAAAAATCGGAAATAACCAACAAGCTACTAATGATACACATATAATAATAAAATGATATTAGAACAAAATACCATAATTGATTTGATTAATCAAAAAGTAAACGAGCTAAAATGGCTTGATTGTTTCGTTTACAAATTTCAATCTAATTGCCTCACTATTGTAGGTAGTGAAGACTTTACGTATTTTCATAATTTTGAAATTCTTTTTAGAGAAGTACATTTCTATTCAGGCATATTTAATTGGAAATGGGACTTTAATGAAAATACAAAATTCATCGACTTGATAGAAGATATAAATTTAGAGTTTCAAATCAATAAAAAATTTCAAGTTGAACAAGGTAATCTACTTTTTAAATTAGCTAATCAAGATAATTTGGAAATACTCATAGGATGTAAATCTGTTGAATTCTCCGATAAAATAACTAAGTATTTTTAGCCCCGATATGCCCAAGTGTTCTGCATAAAATAGTGCTATTTAGCATAATCCTGTTTAGCTCTTGTTCTTTTAAGTATAGGATGAAAGGTATATTACAGAACGATTGAATTAATCTAGCGAAAGTAAAGTCGAAAAAAAAGAAGGACAGATGAAATTAGGGAAATTAATTCAAGTGGGGGTGATTAGCCTATTACTCTTATTTTTAGATCAAAATAACGGTTGGTGTCAAACAGAGCCTCCTAAATTAGCAGGAGAAACAAGTAAAACATTTTCAGAATTACTAGAAATAAATCAACTTTTAAATTTTAAAGGAGGGTTATTTTGTACGGCACAGCGTAATGATACAGTGTTTGCAGTATTTTATCATTCCAGAATCAATAATTTAATGTATTTCCCAATTGGTCGAATAGATGACGCTTTAGCCAACTATTCTTATGAAAGTAACCAAGAATCAAATGTATTTAGAAAGTTGCGTGAGCCAAGCAGTATTATTAGTTCAAAGTTTGCCTTGAAATACGAAGAGAATAAAGAAATAACTTATGTATTTGTTCAATGTTTATCAAACCACATAATCGATAAAAATAATAAAAATAACACAGAAGTTAGGAAAGTGTTTTATAACAAGGAAAAAGGCGTTTTCAAAATTGAATACACAATAAAGCCCAAAAAGAGAGATAAATATTTCAACTGGCCATATTTAGAAGGAGATTTCATCTTTTAAGCTTCAAAATCAATATGTAAACAAATTAAAAAGTACAGAAATTAGAATAAATGATCAACAAAATCCCCTTTTTATACATTTTTATTATATCTATTTTGCAATCATGTTCTCAACGTAGACCATGCCCTTACTTAATCAATTCAATATTTGAAAATTGTAATACCCAAAATAAAAATAATATATTAACCATATTACCTCTTAATTATAGTTATAAAGGGATGTCTCTTTTTTCATTTGAACAACCTAAAGCCGATTCCTATTCAATATTAAGAGAAACGAATTATTTGATGACAGACGATAGTATGGTTTATACGGTAGAAATATTTAAAATGTGTGAAAAAGAGTATCAAAATGGAGATTATACAATTTTCAACCAATTTGATACCACTGTTATTTTAAAAAATTCTTCTCTATGCAATATTGCGATAGTACCATTATTGAATTTTAATCAAAAAATAAAAGATACGTTTAGATTTAATGGCGAATATTCTTGGGTAACTTTAGAGAATAAATTTTACAGTAATTCTATTAAAGATACTTTATATAGTTATGCTATACGGAATTATGCGGAGTATGAAATTATGCTGGTAGCAAGTAAAAAGAACGGTATTGTAGGGCTAACAAGAAGATATTTCTCAGAAAGTACAAATAAATACTTTATATCTGAGACATTAGGACATATTTTTCCCAATGATTCAATTCCTCCTAATTATACCATAGAAAATAGTACACCCTTTATAACACACAGTACCTCCTCAGTAAATCTTGATTTAATAAAGGAATTTGATAAATGCACGAGTACTGATAAATGAGCCTTAGTGTTTATGTCCTAATATTATAAAAATTTAGCAAACCCTTTCACTCAAGTGTTTGCACAATATTTCCGAGTGCCGTTGTTGTCAGACACTTACTGAAAACATATCTAAAGGAGAAATACAGTCCGACCATTCTTTACCCCTCAGTATTTTCGCTTGAAATACTGAGGGGTATGAATTTTGCATAGTTAGACATAGGCGGTAGGAAGACCGCTTCTAAATATATGTCAATTTAGTTTACCTTTATCTAACCTAATTTTATCATTAAAATAATGCTCTGAGATGAAACACCTATCTTTATTATTAAGCATAACATTTATTTTTTGTAATAGTGCTCAACCTAAATTTCAAATTAGCGAGAATGGCGACACATCCTCTCTAAAGAAAGATTCAATGACAAACTCTTTTGATAAATTAAAATCAGAGTCAGTTATAAGTAAAAAATGTATCTTAAATAATAATTTA
>JANPHO010000292.1:0-39919 GCA_031424515.1 Saprospiraceae bacterium | reverse complement strand
ATGTTTCATTGTAAAAAACCATGAAAGCTGCTGATAAATACATTTTAGTAACGGCTTTACCTACTTGAGGTGTGTGTACAATGGGCGAATGAAAAACGGCATTTTCGGCTATGACGTCGTCCAGCCCAGCGGCGTTTCCTGTCGTAATCAGTTGATGCCAAGTGGCAATGGTTTCATTTATCATTTTTCAAGTTTAATTTTAACAAATATAATAACTAAGTCTGAATGTCTCATGGCTTTTGTAGTACCCCCTCACCGAGAAATCGGGACAAGTTAGTATTTCGACGATTTTAGAAGCGATTTTTAGATAATTTAACTGAATTTTCATATTTTTTCGGTCAAATAGTTTTAAATAAAACTCAATCCATGAAAGTATTAAAATTGACCTTTATTTTAATAATCAGCCAATGGACTTGTATCGGGGCTCAAAATGCCTCGGATTCCCTCGTTTTTTTAACAGCAAAATGGGATACCAGCCGTATTGAAAAGAATATTTTGCATCTGCATTATCATTTTAATGAAAAGCAGCTTTTTAATGCGAATCAGAATATCCATATTTTAAAGTTTAAAAATAAGCCTCGAAAAATTCATTTGGCTTTTGCATCGGCGGGCGATAGTTTAGTATTGACGAGTGAATTGGCGAAACAAAATAATGCTTTGGCTGCTATCAATGGGACATTTTTTGATGTTAAAAAAGGCGGTTCGGTGGATTTTATTAAAATTTATAACCAAATTTTGGATACAACTCAACACTATGGAAAAAAATTGGCAGGGCATCAGCAATCCGCGATTCTCATTAAAAAGAACAAAATGAGTATTCAAAAAGCGAGAGATTCCGTCGATTTTCAATGGATAAATCAATTAAAATCCTATCCTAATGTGATGGTCACGGGGCCCCTTCTGATATGGGATGGACAAGAGTACCCCCTCAGTAAATCAGCCTTTGATACCAACCGGCACCCGCGCTCATGTGCTTGTATCACTCAAAAAAATGAGGTCATTTTGATGACTGTAGATGGCCGTACCGCTGAATCCTACGGCGTTTCGCTTTATGAATTAAGGTATTTATTGAAACTTTTGGATTGTAAAAATGCCGTTAATTTTGACGGTGGCGGCTCTACTACGATGTGGATAAATCAAGAAGGTGTGGTGAATATGCCTTGCGACAATAAAAAATTTGACCACGAAGGCGAACGAAAAGTGAGTAATATTGTGATTTTAAAGAAAAAGTAATGATTTTGCTGAAATTTCAATTAACCTTTTCAACATATCATTCTGAAATTTCTGTAAAAAGTCTATATTTGTAATATATATTTTAAGATTTTGAATGAAAACAACCTTTTTAGGAAACCTCCTGAGTATTATTGCTTATCTTTTTGCTGGTGCAATCCTCGTTTTTACTTTCATCATGTTGACGAAAGTAGTGCCTTACATGACTTTTGAATACGCTAAAAACTTCTTAGGTACCAAAACGGATATTGTGCTGCAAAAGCCATATTTTATTTGGGCTTTTTATGTTCATATTACTACTAGCTTGTTTGTGATGGGAGGTGGGGTTTTTCAGTTTATGCCTTTTGTTTTAAAAAATTACCCGCGTGTACACCGCAATATTGGTAAAATGTACATTTTTTTTATACTTCTTTTTGCTGCGCCTTCGGGGCTTGTTTTAGCGGCTTTTGCGAATGGAGGATTGGCGGCACAGGTGGGTTTTACCCTCCAATGTATTGTTTGGTGGGTGGTGACATACCAAGCTTGGAATGAAATCATGCACAAACGCCTTGAAAACCACACGAATATGATGATTCGCAGCTTTGCAGTTACTTTGGCGGCGATGAGCCTTCGGTGTGAAAGTTATGTGATGTATTATTATTTCGATACGAAGCCGATTGAAACTTATTTGACGGTGACTTGGTTATCGTGGGTGGGCAATTTGTTGATTGCTGAGGTATTGGTTTTCAACGGGTTAGGTAAAAAAATATTGAGTTTGCGGTAATTTTTATGATGAAATATTGAAACCCGAAATACTAAACATTTTTTAAATAACATTCTAAAATCTAAATCAATAATCTAAATTTTATTTAAAAATGAAAAGAATTATCCCGGTATTCGTAATGGTGAGTGCATTGATTTTTTCATTGTCTCAGTGCATGAATAAATCGACCCCCTCAGTACAAAAGGTTGCTGAAGTAAAAGTAACCACGCACAAAGAAGCGGTTGACTCCTTGATGATAGATTCTACTCAGCCACGTAAACCATTGATTTTAAAGGAGTTAAAAGGTAGAGACGGTTTAGCTGTTTTAACTCAAAATAATTTAGGCGATTTGCTCAAGCAAGAATATCCTGCCAATGGATTTTACGGCGATGATCGTTATCGCATCGAATTTGTGATTCAAGAAGTGAAAAGAGACGAGCAAGATGCCCGCCTTTATCATGTAAAAGGTAAAAATCGGTATAAAAAAACCGTTACACCTTTTTCAGGAACTGTACGACTAAAAACAGTGGGCGAGTTGATTGACCCTAATATTGATACTGCGGAAGTAAGTGATTTATATTATGTAAAAATGTATAGTGCCGTCGGCGAATTCGAGCTTAAAGAAGATTCAACGCTTAAAACAAGCGGTATTTTTAAAGGAGCAATTAACCTTGATTTTGCAACTAAAGTGGATGGAACGTCTGAGCTTTGGTTCTTCTCTCCTGAGACTCCGGCTAAAGGAGCGGGTACAAAATATGAAGGCTCATGGACAAGCTATAAAAAGGATATGACTAAGCCCGTAGTTTTCGGGGCAGACTTTTTTCAATTTGCGAATACTATTTTGAAAGACTTTTCAATGGGGGAGCGTGAGGTAGAAATCAGTAAGGAATATCGCCACTTAGGTTGGGATAATTTCTGGGAAAATGAAGAATGGTGGGTGGATGCTAAGGATAAAGATAAGCCTAAAATGTAATTAATTTGCGTATAAAATATTTTAAAGGCATTTAAATAGATTTAAAATCTGTTTAAATGCCTTTTTTAATTTTGATGTTACCCCCTCAGTATTGAGTGCTTTGAAACATAAAAATGGCTTCTAAATTTTTATAAAAATTGTATTTTTACAAAAAATAATCTTCCATTTTAATATAAACTCAGTTATGGCGAAGCCTATTACTAAAAAGGATTTGAGAAAAATGCCTATGATGCCTTACCATGAAGTGAGGGAAATACTCAAAACGGGCGACATATTTTTCAGTTCGGGCAGTTATCTTTTTTCGAGCTTTATTCAGCGATTGACCAAAAGCACTTGGAGCCATGTGGCGATGATATATAAAGATGAGGAATTGGGTCGTGTCCTTGTATTGGAAGCTGAGCCATTTTATGGCATCCGGTTGATTCCGCTTTCTAAATATTTAAAAGATTACCAAGGCAAGCGCAAACCTTATAAAGGGCAGATTGTTTTGGCTCGCCTGACGGGTGAGGTGCAAAAAGAGCATATTAATCAAGGCATCAGTTTTGGCTTGGATGAACTTACACGACCATACGATAACTATGAAATTGTGCGGATTATGATTCGAATCTTACTCAGAATCACTAAAAGAGATAGGAATCGCCAATATATTTGCAGCGAATTTGTGAGAGCCGTATTGATGAAGTCAGAAATCAATATGCCCTATCGAGATACTTATATCAGCCCTGATAACGTCTGGCAGCATAAGCGGGTGGAGATGATGTGTCGGATTTTGTGAGCATATTTCGTATTTCGTGTGTCGTTTTTCGAAACACGACAAACGAAACACGACACACTACTCCTTTTCAACCATTTTCTTCCTAATCTCTTTGTAGGTTTTCAAATTCTTTTCATTTAACCCCTCAGTATTGACGTTGATTTTATCAATAATATCGATTAAAGTATTGATACGCCCTTCTGTTTCAAAGAATTTATTGATGACGGCTATTTTATTATTTTCAACTAAGCAGTAACCCGACTGAAAACTTCCTTTTTCATATCTCACTTTATAACCCAATTCCTCTATGAGTTCCTCTATTTTTTGTAGTGTGTGCTTGGTGTAATTCATTGTGTGTTAATTTCTTTTTCAATAATATAATGGTTGCGATTAGGGGAGACGCGCGCCACGAGTTCCGCTAAAAAGCCCGCTAAAAAGAGCATGGTGCCGAGTACCATCGTCGTGAGGGCTATATAAAAATAGGGATTATCGGTTATCAAAATAGTGGGTAAATCATTATAAAGGCGGTAATATTTGCTGATACCCAAATACATTGCGGAGAAGAAACCGATTAAAAACATCACAAATCCCCACGAACCGAAAAAATGCATCGGGCGGCGACCAAACTTTCCGACGAATGTAATGGATGCCAAATCGAGAAATCCATTGATAAAACGTTCCCAACCGAATTTAGTGGTGCCATATTTTCGGGCGCGGTGTTGCACGGGTTTTTCACCAATTTTAACGAAACCCGACCATTTTGCTATGACGGGAATGTAACGGTGCATTTCACCATATACTTCAATAGATTTCACCACTTCATGCTTGTAGGATTTTAAGCCGCAATTAAAATCATGCAGATTGTGGATACCACTCAAGCGGCGCGTTGCCCAATTAAATATCTTCGTAGGGATGGTTTTACTGAGGGGGTCGTAGCGTTTCTTCTTCCAACCGCTTACCAAATCGTAACCATCGTTGACAATCATGTTGTATAAATCGGGAATTTCATCGGGTGAATCCTGCAAATCAGCATCCATCGTGATGATTACACGTCCCTTTGCAGCCTCGAAAGCGGTATTCAAAGCGGCGGATTTACCATAATTTCTACGAAATTTGATGCCTTTTACTGAGGGGTTGTTGCGAGAAAGTTCTTCAATGACTTTCCATGAGCTGTCCGTGCTGCCATCGTCCACAAATAAAATTTCGTATTTGAATCCGTTTTCATCCATCACACGGCGTATCCATGATTCCAATTCGGGTAGAGATTCTTCTTCGTTCAGCAGAGGTATGACAACTGAGATGTCCATATTTTTATTGGTTGTTGGTTATTAGTTGTTGGTTATTAGTTATTGGTTGTTGGCACTTAATACTTTATGCACTCCATAAATGTCAACAACCAATAACTAATAACCAATAACTATCTATCGTTTCTTTTTAATAAATAAGTTATTAAAATAGCCAATCCAAAACCACCGATTGCGCCCTTCGCAAAACTGAAAGAAATGCCTTTAAAATGGTGGTATTGAGCATCTTGAATGCCCTGTATGAGGGTATTTTGCTCCTCCACTGATTTTGAAGCTGAAGAGTAATACTGTATCATTTCTTCTTTTTGAATATCAACGAGCGAAGGGTCAATAATATTGAAAAGGGCATAATCAAAAGCGTAGTAAATAGCGTTGGCTAACACAAAAACGCCAAAAGCAGCTTTTAAAACTACATTAAAATCCTCTTTTATGACCTTTTTAGCTGCTTGATGCATGAAAAAAAGATACAAAATCAAAGAGGTAAAAGTATATGTACCCGTAAAAAGCCACTCTTTGCGGGTGTAATAAAAAAGCAAGGCGTAGCCGATAGCGGCTACACCTGCGATTATACCATTTTTAATAATATTTTGTTTCATCAAGAATATTTTAAGTTTATAGTGTATAGTTTGTAGTGTCGAGTTTTTCGGAATACTAAACACTACAAACTAAACACTATAAACTTCACTAATTAAACATAGGTCTTTCTTTTTTCATCACAGCACCGTAGATAGCGGCAATTATTGCCCCTACAATGCCAATACCTATCATTGATTTCAAGATATTCATTGGCGATTTTAAATCAGCGGCGGCTTTTTCTAAAGCTGTATCAATTTGGTCTTCAGCCATACCTAATTTTTCCAGCATCGAGCGGGTTGCTTCAAGTGCGGCATCAGCAGCTGCGGGATTTAAAAAATTCATATACACATAATTGAATACTTGTGTAATGATAGATGATAATAAAATTACCGCAAATGCAACTATAAAAACACGTTTAAAAGAGGCATAACCGCCAAGTTGGTCATCGCGATCGGCTCTAACTGCCAGAGCGAGAACATAAATTCCAACGCCCATCCCGATAAATGATACAACGTATGCCATTGCACCTACGCCTAATAAAGATGAAATCAATTGAAAAACAATACCTACTCCAGCTGAAATAAGCCCCCATTTCATCACTACTGGTTGAATACTAACTGAGCTCTCGTTGATTGAGCCGTCTTGTTCGTCTAAAATTGCCATAACGTCTTGATTTTTGTTTTTTAATAAAAATTGTTTCCTTAATGTATTAAAACCCTTTTTTAATGTTTAAATACAGCACGAATATAGTTTTAAATCAAGGTATTCACAATTTTTACGTATAAAAACTCGAAATATGGTTATAAATAGACGACTAAATTCAATTTCAATATTCTATCTCAACCAATATTGACCCTTATTCACCACGCCATAGACGCGCCCTTTTAGCTCAGCCAAATTAGGTTGACTCAATAAAGGCGAATTTTTAGATTTTGAATAAATGTCTTTTTCCGTAAACGTCCATTTTTCGTTGGGATTGAAAATGGTGAGATTGGCAGTGACCCCCTCAGTAATTTCGGGAATTTTGAGTCCTAAAATCGTGCGGGATTTAGTTGCCCACAATTCTACGAGTTGCTCAATGGTTAATTTTTTATTTAAAAAAGTATTGGACAAACTGAACGCCGATTCAATTCCGATAGCTCCAAAGGCGGCATAAGGGAACTCTAAATCTTTTCCTTCGGTATCAATAGGCGAGTGATTGGAGTCTATGAAATCAATAGTCCCGTCTTTTAAGCCTTTTATGAGTGCTTCGATATCCGATTTTTCTCTCAAAGGAGGCATTACTTTTAGGTTGGTATCAAAATGACTCAATGCTTCGTCGGTAAGGCAAAGGTTAAGTACTGCCACACTTGCGGTTACATTCAAGCCTTGCTTTTTAGCTTGGCGCACTAACTCCACCGAGCGAGCAGTGGAAATATTGTGAAAATGAAGGCGACCTTGCGCATATTCCAGAAGCTGCAAATCACGCTGCACCATAATCTCTTCTGCCATAGACGGAATCCCTGGCAGACCCAACGATGTAGAAGTCACGCCTTCATGAATCTGACCATGCGGCGCAATGCTTTTATCGAAAGGCGAATTGAATACAATGCCATTAAAAATAGTGGTGTATTGTACTCCCCTCAGTATCAGCCCCCCATCTTGCACCGCTTTTTTACCGTCGCTAAAAGCCACGGCTCCAGCATGGTGCATATCGAGTAATTCAGCCATGTCCTTTCCTTTTACGTTTTCGGAAAGTGCGCCAATGGGATGAAAGTCAACAAGATATGATTGGGTTTTATTTTTTATATAAAGAATTTCAGATTTGGAATGTGTAGCTGGTTCGGTGTTCGGAAAAGGCATCACAGCTGTGAAACCGCCTGCCATAGCAGCCCGTGAAATGGAAGCTAAATCCTCACGATGCTCGAAGCCGGGGTCGCATGTTTGTACACCTACATCTACCCAACCGATAGAGACACAAGTACCCTCTTTTTCAAAATGAGTAGCGGATTTGGGGGCAGAAATATCAGACCCAATTTTCTCAATTTGACCGTTTTTATTGATAAAAATATCCTTTATTTGACCATTTAGGTCGGAGGAAGGCGCGATGATTGTTACATTTTTTAAAAGCAGCATAATATTACGGCGGTAAGTTCTTTGGGGCGTAAAGATAATATTTCGAGCCGTTTTACTGAAATATTTTTAGATATTAGTTACGTTGTTGAGTAATTAAATGCTTGGATAAGGTCAATTAGTAGAACAATATTTTACTAAAATTATCCATAAAAAATTGATTTTCAATTAGTTGAAATCTTTGTAAGCCTTCAAGGCTTACAAAGATTCGTTTAAAAAACAACCAATAACGAATTTATATTTCCTCCGTATCTTCATTTTCTTTTTCCCAATCTGTGGTGGAAAGTACTGCGATGACTATGCCACCAATCATCATAAAAATGCGGATGACGAAGCCCAATAGCCCGCCCCAAGCATCAATCCAAAGCAAATAGGATAATTGCACGCCCACTAAGCTCAATACCAAAGCAGAGCCGCCTGTTATGAAAAGTATAAAACCGATTAACGTATATATTCCTTTTTTCATTTTAAAACTATTTTAGTAGTCAATTAGAGAGTAAACAGTAGTTAGTTTTTAATGTTGTATCGATTAGCATTTTTTCATTAAACTACATACAAACAGGATACAGAATACTCATTAAAATGCAAAATTAAAAATTAACTTAAAAAAGTACGCTTAATTGTTTACTCCATTGCAAGAGACTTATAACTTTGCTGTTCAACCAAATTAGAATTTAATTCAATACCCCTCAGTATAGAGGAAAAAACGCTTAAAACAGTGGTTCAAATAATTGAATGTCCACGAGATGCCATGCAGGGTTTGCATGATTTCATTGAAACCGATGTCAAAGCGGCTTATATCAATCAGCTCTTGCGGGTCGGCTTTCACACCATTGATTTTGGGAGTTTTGTCTCTCCAAAAGCTATTCCTCAAATGCGGGATACCCGACAAGTTTTAGAAAAATTGGATTTATCCGCCACTGAAACCAAGCTACTCGCCATCATCGCTAATGAGCGCGGAGCGGAGGAAGCGGCTGATATTCAAGAGATTACATATTTGGGTTATCCGTTTAGTGTCTCTGAAACGTTTCAAATTCGGAACACAAATGCCACCATTCAGGAATCCGTGGCACGCGTAAAAATGATTCAAGAGACTTGCGTTAGAAAGGATAAAAAGCTGGTTTTGTATATATCTATGGGCTTCGGCAATCCTTATGGTGACCCGTGGAATGCGGAGGTGGTGATGGAATGGGTGGATAAATTATCTCATTTGGGCATTACTATTTTTTCTCTTTCTGATACCGTGGGCGTTTCCAATCCCCAAAGCATCAGTTATTTATTCAGTAATTTGATACCTGCTTATCCAGATTTGGAAATTGGGGCGCATTTGCACACTCAGCCGCATAATTGGCGTGAAAAAATCCACGCTGCTTATGAAAACGGGTGCCGGCGGTTCGATGCAGCCATGAAGGGTTACGGTGGCTGCCCAATGGCTAAAGATGATTTGACTGGGAATATGGCAACTGAAAATTTGGTATCGTATTTCAGTGAAATCAATCAACCCATGGGCATTGATTTTCAACAGTTTATTCGCTCATTGAGCATGGTGAATGATGTTTTTCCCTCTTAGCGCGGAACTCCAGTTCCGCAATTAAATTAAACTTTATGCGAAACTGGAGTTTCGTTTTATGATAAAATATGAATATAATAAAAGTAGATTTTGCGACGCCCGAATACGATGAAACGATTCGGTTGCGCTATAAAATATTGAGAGAGCCACTGGGTCTGGATTTCACGGAGGAGCAATTAGCGGAGGAATACTCGGATATTCATCTTGCAGCATATGATGAGGCTTGGATACTGAGGGGGTGTTTGGTACTGACTCCTAAAGGTAAAAAAGTGCTCAAAATGCGACAGGTGGCGGTGGATTCCGAAGTTCAAAAAAAAGGAATTGGGCAATTGTTGGTAAAAGCGAGTGAGATTATTGCATTGCAAGAAGGTTTTGAAAAAATTGAATTGAGTGCACGCGATACGGCTATGCCTTTTTATCAAAAATTGGAATATCAAATAGACGGTGAAATGTTTGAAGAAATAGGGATTCCGCATTTTAAAATGGTAAAAAAGATAGTAGTGCATCCAAGCCCAGTAAAAGGAAGCCTTTGATATAGTCGCTAATTGGATTGAAAGCAACTTGAAAAACAGCAATTCCGTATTTGGAAAAAAGCGCCATCGGCTCGATAGATTTGGTAGCGGCGGATTTCAATCCGCCGTAGAATACAGAATCAATATTCAAGAGCCATAGGCTCGACAGATATTACGTAAAGTGTTGATTATCAATTGTAAAAAGCCATATCTGCCGTACCTACGGTACTCAAAAACTCATTTTATATTCCACGGCGGATTGAAATCCGCCGCTATCAAATCTGTCGAGCCTACGGCTCTTTTTTTTCATATACGGAAAGCGACTTGAAAAATGATTTTTCATTAAAACACCATCCAATCCAGCGCGCCTTTTTTCAAATACATAAAAAAAGAGCCGATTATGATGGGTGTGAGTACTGAAATGACCATAGCATAAAAATACCAGCGAGGGACTTGTGAGCGGTCAAGCAACTCTGAAATGAGGGAAATAATGAGGATAAATAAGGCAATGGCGGCGAAAGTGAGGCATAGAATGGTGGCTACAAAATCATTCCACATCCATAAAAGTGTGTAAACTATGGCTTGAATTAGAAAAATTTCAGTAATATTGAGTCGCTTATTGAGCATAATTATCAATTTGAAAGTTAAATTTCTACAAAATTAGAATATGTCCGAACAATTCATAACATCTAAGGATGGATTAAAACTTTATATTAAAGATTGGAGCATTGAAAAGCCTAAAGCGGTGATTTGCTTAGTGCACGGTTTTGGTGAGCATATCAATCGCTACAGCCATGTCGCTGATTTTTTTAATAAAAATGATTATGCTGTAGTTGGATTCGACCATAGAGGGCATGGCAAGAGCGAAGGCAAACGAGGGCATACTCCTCAGTATGAAAGCTATTTGGACGATATTGAAACTTATTTAACGCATTTTCAAGCAAAATATAAGGGTTTGCCTACGTTTCTGTATGGGCATTCGATGGGTGGTAATTTGGTTTTAAACTACATCATCCAACATTCAACGGAGGGTATTGCAGGGGCTATCGCAACGTCACCGTGGATAAGGTTGGCGTTTGAGCCGAAACCTATTATCCTGAAATTGGGTAAAATGATGCGCTCTATTTATCCTTCTTTTACGCAAGAGAGCGGCTTAGTAAGGGAGCATCTTTCAAGGGATCCTGTGGTGGTGGCGGCAAATAAAAATGATGTTTTAGTGAATACCAAAATTACAGCTTCGGCAGGTATGGGTATTTCTGACGCAGCCGCTTGGTTGAATGAATATAAAGGAGATATTAAAATTCCTCTATTAGTTACTCATGGCGACGCCGATAAGGTTACTTCTCAGCCGGCAAGTTCAGAGTTTTCGGCGCGAGTTGGGGGCGATATTACGTATAAAAATTGGGGAGGAATGTACCATGAAACCCATAATGAGCCTGAAAAAATAGAGGTTTTAAACTATACTTTGGGCTGGCTGGATTCGAAAATTTAGGTATTAATCAATTATAAATATAATAAAAAAAAGTAAAATGAACGCATTAGATTTTATACAGTCGCTTAGTACAAAAGTGAATAAAGATGCCATTGCTGGGCATAATACAGTTTTCCATTTTGATATAAGTGGCGACAATGGTGGTCAAAAGACCGTAAAAGTTGTAGATGGTAATTTGGAGGTTTTAGATGGTTTGGTCGGTGAGGCAAAATGCGCAGTCACCGTAAAAGGAGACACTCTTTTGAAAATCGTTAAAGGCGAAGAAAATGCTATGATGGCCTTTATGATGGGTAAAATAAAGGTATCGAATCCGGGAGAGTTGATGAAATACTCTAAGATTTTCGGCATTATGTAGTCAAATTTTCCATATTTTTTGGTGGAATATAAAGCTGATTTAGCTCCTTTACTGAGGGGGTAAATCAGCTTTTTTTATGTTTAAAATCAAGCTTGTATAAAGGATATTTTTATATTAATTTAAAACAAATAATATTATATTTAAATTTAAATTAAAAAAATGTTTAAATTAACCTAATATTTAATGTTATCGGCATACTATTTGTTTTGTAGTTCGTGTATGACCGTATTCTAAGTTAAAAATACCGTTCCCTAAATAATCTCACCAAGGTTAAAAGTATGGCTATTTCGGTACAATTATTGGCATTTTCAGCGTGAGGTACTTCCTTTAAGGTGTTTTTTAATAGAATATTGAATGATTTTGAAGGGGCTCGATGAGTAATTTTTATGAGAAAACATACTCTAAACTAAACAACTCGAATAAATTATTCTTCAGCGTAATTTAAGAATGATTTTTTTCAAATTTAATCCAGTGGGCATACAATACTATAAAAGTTTATGTTAAAGAATTTTCCGTTTTATAAGCAGCACGACTCTATGGATTGCGGTGCTACCTGTTTGCGCATGGTGGCTCGGTACTATGGACGTTTCTATTCGCTTGAATACTTGCGGGAAATTACCTTTATTGGTAAAGATGGTGTTGCGCTTATAGACATTTCGGACGCTGCGGAGAAAATAGGTATGAATACTCTTGCAGCAAAGGTGAGTTGGGATAGGCTTCAAGATGGGCTTCCTGTGCCGATGATTGCGCACTGGAGGCAACAGCATTTTATCGTCGTATATGAGGTAACACCTAAATATGTGAGGGTGGCTGACCCTGCGGCGGGTCGGGTCAAATTGACCAAAGAGGAGTTCATGGATGGTTGGGCAAGTGATGTAATTGAAGGTGAGAAGCACGGAATTGTCCTTTTGATGGAAACCACGCCTGAGTTTTTTGAAAGGGAAGGCGATAAGGTGGATAAATCAGGTTTTCGTTTTTTATTCACGTATTTAAAGCGATATAGAAGTTTATTGGTGCAGTTGGTTTTGGGTTTGTTGTTGACTTCTATTTTGCAATTGGTTTTTCCTTTCCTGACTCAGACGATAGTTGACGTTGGTATCAATAATAGAGATGTTGATTTAATCAAGTTGGTTTTATTGGGTCAAGTGGTCTTGTTTTTATCTTATACTTCGGTGGAGTTTATTCGTGGTTGGATAATGCTGCACATCGGTACGCGGGTCAATATTTCGTTGGTTTCTGATTTTTTAATAAAACTGATGAAACTACCGCCGCGTTTTTTTGATACCAAATTGACTGGCGATTTGTTACAGCGGATTAATGATAATCATCGTGTTGAGCAGTTTTTGACGTCGAGTGTATTGTCCACGAGTTTTTCATTAATCAATTTTGTGATATTTGGTTTTATCCTCTTTTTCTATAACCAAACTATCTTTTCGGTTTATATCGGATTTACAGTTTTTTATATTCTTTGGATTGTCTTGTTTTTGCGAAAAAGGAAGGAGTTGGATTATAAAAGATTCGACCAAATGTCGGAGAATCAATCGAATTTGATTCAATTGATTTCGGGGATGAATGAAATTAAATTGCACAATGCTGAAAAACAAAAGCGTTGGCAATGGGAGAGGATACAGGCAAAGCTTTATCGGGTTTCCATTCGGTATTTGGCTTTGGAACAATGGCAAAGGGCGGGCGCTTCTTTTTTTAATGAAATAAAAAACATGCTCATCACCTTCATCGCTGCCAAGGCAGTGACTGAGGGTCAACTTTCAATAGGAAGTATGATGGCAGTGCAGTACATCATTGGGCAATTGAATTCGCCTTTGGAACATCTGGTCCAGTTTATCCAAATGGCTCAAGATGCGAAGATTTCGTTGGAACGTTTGAATGAAATTCACTCAAAGGAAGATGAAGATGGCAAAGAGGAAAGGCTGAATATTTTACCTGAAAATGGCGATTTATACCTTGAAAATGTACTTTTTCAATACGGTAGCGTGCATACGCCCATGATTTTGAAAAACATTAGTTTACAAATACCGAAAGGACAGACGTTAGCTGTTGTAGGGGCGAGTGGTTCGGGTAAAACGACTATTTTGAAACTTTTACTCAATTTTTATCAACCTACGGGCGGTTTTGTGAAATTAGCGGATGTTTCATTGAATAATATTCAACATAGGATATGGCGTGAAAAGTGTGGTGTGGTGATGCAAGATGGCTTTATTTTTAATGAAACCATTGCTAAAAATATTGCCCTCGGCGATGAGACTATTGATAAGAAGAAACTCCTTCAAGCCGTAAAAGTGGCGAATATTCAAAGCCATATTGAATCATTACCATTGGGATATAATACTAAAATTGGTGACGATGGGGTAGGGCTTTCGCAAGGCCAAAAACAAAGGCTTTTGATTGCGCGCGCGGTGTATAAAGACCCTGAATACATCTTTTTTGATGAGGCAACGAATGCCTTGGATGCCTATAATGAGTTAATTATTATGGATAATTTGAAAGAGTTTTTTAAAGGTAGAACGGTGGTGATAGTCGCGCATCGCCTCAGCACGGTGCGGCACGCTGATAATATCATTGTACTTGAAAAAGGTGAGATAATCGAGCAAGGCAATCATGAGCAATTGACGAGTCAAAGAGGTGCGTATTTCAACTTGGTGAAAAACCAATTAGAGTTGGGGTCATAAGTTCAGAGTCGTCGAGAATTTTATTAAATAATGGGTTAATATGGTTATAACAAGCTGTTAATGGTATATTTTAATTTGATAGCTTGATAATAAATGTAGTTATTTGACCTATTATTTCATTATGAACTTTTAAGTAAATCTGTAAGTAATCATAAGTCGAAATATTGAATGGAAGAACATGAGAAGATAGAGCTGCGGAGTGACGATGTGCAAGAAATACTGGGCACGCCGCCTTCATGGATAGTGAATTGGGGTTCTACCTTGATTTTCATTGGGGTTATTTTATTAGCTCTTGTGAGTTACTTGTTGAAATATCCTGATATAATTTATGCGCCCATGCAGGTGACTACCAAGATGCCACCAGTGCCAGTTGTAGCGCGTACAACGGGGTATTTATCTCGATTATTGGTAAAAGAGAATGATTCTGTGAATGTGGGTGATTTATTGGTGGTTTTACAGAGTCCAGCACATTACGAAGATATACTAAAATTGGAAAAAGACCTTACAAAATTTGATAGCTTGACCCCCTCAGTATTGGCGGCTTTTCAACCCGAAATGGGTCTGAAATTGGGTGATTTACAGCTTAATTATTCGTCTTTTGTCCAGATTTTGAAGGAATTTCAGTTTAAAAAAGAGGAAAATTTTGAAGCTGTAAATGTGGATCAAATTGATCAGCAAATTAAAAATACGGAGCGGCTCATCAAAACTGAACAAGATAAATTGAAGACTGCATTGGCTAATATAGATTTGAATAAAAAAAATGTGGATAGAAATAAAACGTTGTATTCGCAAGGCGTTATTCCTTTGAGTCAATACGAAGAAATATTGAAAGATGCCAATAATCAAGAGCAATTGATAAAGAATATACGGGGAAATGTGGATGAATTTAGGGGGCGGATATTGCAACTTCAAAGAACTCGAATGGAGTTTCAGAGTACAACCAAAACGTCGAATACTACTCAGTTTAACAGCCTTGTTGAGTCCATTAATCAGTTGCGAACAGCGATTTCAAAATGGAAGCAAACATATCTTTTGACGGCTCCTATAAGCGGTAAAATTTCGTTTTTCAACAATTATTGGGCTGAGAGTCAAGACATAAAAGAAGGGGCAGAAGTAATGGCGATTATTCCACCGAATGGTAGCGACATTGTGGGTTTCGTTTCACTCCAGATGGCGGGCTCGGGTAAAGTCAAAGAAGGTCAAAGAGTGGTGATAAAATTCGATTCATATCCCTATCAAGAGTATGGTGTAGTAGAGGGTAGGGTTTTACAAAAAGCTCTTTTGCCCAAGAACGATAAGGTGCTTTCTGTACGAGTTGAATTGCCAAAAGGCTTGATTACCAGCTATAATGACACCTTGAAATTTGACCAACAGATGCAAGGCTCGGCTGAAATCATAACAGAAGAACGCCGTTTTATTGAAAGATTATTCGATAAGCTGATTTCGGCTTTCAAAAATCATTAAAAAATATTGCTACAACTTATTGTTATTATAACTATTACACTTAAAATAATGTTTTAATGTATCTTTATGTACTATTTTTGGGTTATTAAATGAATTTTAAATGTAATTTATTTTTAAATAATATATATATTGATAAACTTGCTTTTTTATCTAAATTTATTGAATATTTGTTTTGACTTATAGGACTTATACGAATGTCTTTTCCCAATACTTACCTTATATTTCATCAATTTTATATAAAATTGATAGATTGTATATGTCTTAAAATTATTTTTAAGAAGGAAAAATTTTACTTAAATTTACATCAATTTAATTGACAATAATTATAATTTCAATGAACATGAACAGTTATTTGGAAAAGTAACGATAGAATAAACATACAGAGAAAATGGATTTTTTATAATCCAATTGAATAATATACTTTTAGATTCTAGCATCATTTTTATAAATTAAAACAACACGCTGTGGAAAGACATATCTACAAAAAGCTGTCATTAGTTGTGGCATTTTTATGTGTATCAATTCTTGCAATTGCGCAGGATATTCACTACTCAAACTTCGGTTATTCACCTATCAATATCAACCCTGCACTAACAGGGGTATTTCCGGGAGATTATCGCCTCAATGCCTCTTACCGAAATCAATGGAAAGGTGTTCCAGTTTCTTATTCTACTTTTTCAGTAGCCGCTGATATGCGTCTGGGAAGTAGTGAAAAAAGTTTATTGGATAGAAGATGGAGTTTAGGTCTCCTTTTCAATCATGACAAAGCAGGCTGGTCTCAATTGAATAATTCAAATGTCAATTTATCGGGTTCTTACATCGCGCCCCTCAGTCAACAAGACTTTTTAACGGCGGGTGTTTCTACGGGATTTTTTCAAAGAAGGTTTTCTGTATCTGATTTGACATGGGATGATCAGTACCGCTTTAAGCAATTTGACCCCAATTTTACGTCAGCTGACGAAGAAGTTTTTAACAGATCCAAAAGCTTTTTTCAATTGGCAACTGGCTTGAATTATCACCACCAAAAGCCGAATACGCGCAACGCATTCGACTTGGGTTTAGGTATTTATAATTTGAATCGCCCGAGTGTCAGTTTCAAAAATGATCCATTGTATAAATTGCCAGTTCGGTATAGTGTATACGCTGGTACGAATATCAAAATTTCAAGATTATTTGATGTCTTGGTTGAAGGTATTGGTCAATGGCAAGGACCACATAGAGAATTGGTTGGTAGTATAGGCGGCCGTTTGTATATAGTTGATAATATGACAAAGCAAATAGCGGTAGAATTGGGTGCAACACTGAGAGGTAAAGATGCTTGGTCACCGCACGTAGGTCTTGTTTACAATAGATGGAAAGCAGCTGTCAACTTTGACTCTAACTTTTCACAATTCAAAACTGCCTCTAATAGATTAGGTGGACCAGAGATAAGCGTTATTTACATATTCTCAAAAGTACCTCCGGGTAATTATTGTCCAATATGTCCAACATATTTATAAAAAAGTTGATATCCCCCGACACATTTACAATCCAATATCAACATATATAAAAAATAAGAAATGAATAAGTTTTATATTTTTACAATATCGCTCCTCCTTTTATCTTTTAATACGACTACTCAAGCTCAGATTGCGCAGCTTAATCCAAAAATAGTTACTACAAAACAGTATGAAACTAAAGCCAATGAAGCTTTTGCAAAAAGAGATTTCAATACAGCTTTGGAGTATTATATGATCATCTTGAAAGATGACACTAAAAGAGAAGACTTATTTTGGAATACCGCTGAATCAGCGCGCCAAACCCGCCACTATAATATTGCATATAAATATTTTGAGTCGCTTAACCAATCTGCTTTAGCCACTAATTATCCACAATTAGCCTATAAAAGGGCTATGGTGAAGAAGAATTTGGGCGATTACGATGGTGCTGTAGCGTTGCTCAAAACGGTTACTTCATCTTCTCAAATTTCAAGTGTTAGCAATGCTGGTGAAGCTTTAAAAGAAGTACAAGCCGAAATAGAAGCATGTGAATGGGCAAAACCTATTACAGAAAGCGTTGCTAAATACGAATTGGTACATTTGGATGATAAAGTGAATTCATATTACACGGATATTGCTCCTGTTCAATATGGAAATACGCTTTATTATACGTCTGCTTATTTTGAAGATGATAATAAAAAACCCGTTACAAGGGTATTTATGTCGGATACGAAGAATAAAAGTACTGCTGCAACTATCAATTCAACAACTGAAGGTGATTTTACGGCTCATTTTGCCCTGAATACTGAGGGGTCTCGCGTTTACTACACCATTAGTAAGCAATTAAAGACGGGTGATTTTAAAAGTGAAATATTTTACAGGGAAAAAGGAACAGACGGCTCTTGGAATACACCAGTGCGTTTGCCTGATACTATAAATACGGCTGCATACACTGCCACTCAACCAACCGTTGGTTTTGATAAAGCTAAGGGTCACGATGTATTGTATTTTGTGAGTGATAGAAACGGTGGAAAAGGTGGTATGGATATTTGGTACGCTGATATTGATAGCAAGGGAAATGTAGGGATTCCTTACAATTTATCTGAAATCAATACCGTAAAAGATGATATTACGCCATTTTATTTCAATAAAGCCCAGATTTTATTCTTCAGTACTGAGGGCTATAAATCAATGGGTGGTTTTGACGTTTTTTATGTCAATAAAACGGATAATAATACGTGGTCAACTCCCATTAACGGCGGTTTTCCATTAAATTCGAGTTATGATGAAACGTATTATTCTATAAACGGCGAATCAGTGCGCTCTTATTTTGTTTCTAACCGGAAGGGTGGACAATGCGCAAGCCCTGATAAAGATTGCGTATGTAATGATATTTATTATTATGACATTAAGTTGGATTTGAAAGCTGAAACGTTCTTAGCGGGTACAAATGACGCTTTGAAAGGATGTCAAGTAGATTTAATTGATGTTGAAACGGGCAAGGTTATCAAATATTTTGTCAATAAGGATGGTAATAATTTTGATTTTCCTCTGGATTTGAATAAAACTTACCGCCTCGTGGCTACTAAAGAAGGCTATATGCCAGCTACGGTCGAATTTGATACTAAAAGCTACTGGCAAACGGAGACAATCTATAAGAGACTTGAATTAAGACCTAATCTTAAACTCAACGTCTTGGTGTTTGATGCCATTGACTTAACGGCTTTGAACGGTGCAAAATTTGAAATGAAAGAAGTAGGGAGTAATAAATTAATCGTTTCAGAGATTTTAAAAGGAAACTATTTCTCAACAAATAAAATCGAGTTCGGGAAATCTTATTGGCTTTATGGCTTTAAAGACACTTATGAGCCTGATTCAAGCCTTTTAGTAATTGATGCTTATGGCACTTCAAGCCGTTGGGAATATTCTGATTCATTGTATTTAAAGCCATTTAAAGGGCTTCCTTTAACGCTTTACTTCCATGATGACCACCCAAATCCACGTTCGCGTGATACCATTACTGCTTTGACTTATGGTGAAACGTATGAATCATACATCAGAAGAGAAGCAGAATATTTAAAAGCATATTATGGTGCTAATAGCAATGTGAGTTTTTCTGGAGCGAACGAAATTTCAGCTTTTTTCAGGGATTCAATCAGGTACAATTACAATAAGCTGATGGATTTCATGAGCTTGATGAATAAATACATGGTAAGCGGAAAAAGCTTAGAAATAGTGATTGAGGGTTATGCATCACCGTTGGCTGCTGCAGATTATAATCGGAATTTGACATCAAGACGGATTAGTTCATTGATTAATCAATTGTATTCTTATCAAAACGGCATTTTACGCCCTTATATTTTGGGTAAGCAATTGAGGATAAGGGTACTTCCATTCGGTGAATCAAAGGCTAAAACTGATGTGAGTGATAATTTTAATGACCAAAAGAACTCTATCTATAACGTAAAAGCTATGAGAGAGCGAAAAGTGGAAATTAAGGAAATCAATCAAGTATCTCCAGATGATTTGAAGGGATTATCATACAATTTGAATGACGCTCTGAAAGGCTACGTTGATTTTGACACGCATATTTCATTTTTAGATAAAAATTATCCAGTTACAGGTTCAAGTGGTCAATCAATAGTTACTGCAAAAGGTATTTCAAAAACCTCAATTAATGGTTCAATACCGAATTCTTACTCTATTACTAAATCAGGTGGTGTAAGAACCGCTGCCAAACAACGCCACGAATTTGTGTTGATAGACTCTTATACAGGGGAAGTAATAACAAAGAAAGGAAATCTTGAAATTGATGAATCCAATGCACTAAAATCATCAAGTAAAGCGCGCAGAAAGGGTGATTATTTTTATTCTGATTTACAAGGTGATAAAAATTATATGGTAAAAGGTACTGTTTCAGGATATTCTGAATCATCTATCAATTATCAAGGAAATACTGAGGGGGTAGATGTCGTGAGAGATACTTTGGTATTAACACCTTTCGTGGGTTTACCTTTACCGCTTTATTTTAATAATGATAGACCGAATCCGAATACTAAAAAATCGGCAACTTCTGTACCGTACGATAAATCATTCAAAGATTATTTCGGACAAAAGAAAGATTTTATTCGTCAATTCAATCAAATACTTTACAAAGAGGGTAGTGTACCATCTGCTAATAATCAGATGGAAACTTTCTTTGAAAACGATGTAAAACAAGGTTTTGAAAGATTATCAGGATATTCATCTATTTTAAAAAGCTATTTGCAGCAAGGTAAGCACGTTGAGATTGTTTTGGAAGGTTATGCTTCGCCTTTGGCTCAATCGGACTATAACGAATATTTGACCAATAGAAGGATAAATTCAGTTATCAATTTTTTCTCTTCAAGCAGTGGTGGCTCGTTGGGCAAATACATCAAAAGCGGGCAACTTGAATTAAGAGTAAAGCCGTTAGGCGAATCATACTCACCTGCAAGTGTCAGCGATGACGCCAGCGATCCAAAACGTTCCATTTATAGCTTGGAAGCGTCTAAAGAAAGGCGAGTAGAAATTAAGGATATTTTAATTAGAGTTCAAAAATAATTTCATCTGAATATTTATAATTTATCCTATTTTAAAACATTTTCAAAGGGATAATTTAACAAAAAGCAATATCTTTTTTTAAATAGATAACAAAATGAGCAAACAGTTCAACTCAATAAAATTTTGTCTTTTCACTTTGATTAGCCTCTTACCGATGGGGCTCAAATCTCAGATTCAGATAGCTGTTACGACAAATTCGCCTACTTGTACAGGTTACAGCAATGGTGATGCTACAGCTACGGCTACCGGTGGAACAGCACCCTACACGTATGCATGGAGTAATGGCTCAAATGGGGCATCTGCTTACAGTTTAAGTGCAGGTACCTACAAAGTTTCAGTGACTGATGCTGCGGCAAGAACTGCGGTAAGAGATGTGATAGTGACTTCACCCGCTTTATTGGCGGCGGTTATTACTGCACAAGGTGGAGTTTGTTCCGAAAACACAAGCCAAGTAGGCTCGGCAACAGGTGGAACGGCTCCTTACACTTTTTCTTGGAGAAATCTTTCAACAAACGCTACTACAGCAGGTGCAAACCTAACAAATCCTACGGCGGGAAGCTATTTTTTAGTTGTCACGGATGCAAAAGGGTGTAGTGCTAATAAAGTTGTGAATATCGCCGCCCCCCTCAGTGTTACAGTGAGAGCAGGGGATGCGACCTGCGGTGGTACTTGCGATGGTGCAGCTGAAGCAATTGTCACAGGTGGTGCATTACCGTACACATACAAGTGGAACTTTGAAGGTAAAACAACCCAATCTATATTTCCGCTTCCGGGTGGAACTTATACAGTATCTGTTACGGATGCTAATGGATGTATAAAAGTAGCAACGGGTAATGTTTTTGAACCCCCAGTTTTAAAAGCAAATTTGACTTCAAATGGTGTTTGTTCCAATAATGCAACTGCAAAAGTCAATCCAACGGGTGGAAAAGCGCCTTACACAGTTAAGTGGAGTAATGGGGCAACTGGTACATCTGTAAACCTTACTCAAGGCGTTTATTTTGTAACAGTAACGGATGCCGTTGGGTGTACAGCTGAAGATAGAGTGAACGTGAGTAAAGCAGACCCAATCAATTTGATGTTTTTGAAAAAAGACCCAGCTTGTGGTATTGCTAATGGAACTATTGAAGGGTGTATCCCTGGCGGTGGTTTAGGTCCTTACACTTTCCAATGGAATACAGGTGCAACAACTCAAGTCTTGAATAACGTCGCTCCAGGTACATACAAACTCGTAGTAACTGATGGTGCAGGTTGTAAAGATAGCTCAACTATTACTATCACTAATTCTACAACTTTAGTCATTAATACGACTACCACAACTGCTTTATGTGGCAATAGTTCAGGTTCTGCTACTACTACAGTTACTGGTGGAACTGCACCATATACTTATAAATGGAACAACGGTGCAACAACACAATCCATTTCAAATGTCGCAGCGGGCAATTATGACGTGATTGTGACAGATGCAGCAGGTTGTAGTATAACATCTCAAGCGAAAATAATCAATTCAAATGATTTTGCATTGTCGCTTGTAAAAACGGACGCCGCTTGTAATGGTGTTAAAAACGGCTCTATTTCGGCATTAACTTCTGTTACAGGTTCATACAATTACAAGTGGAGCAATGGCGCGACATCATCTTCAATCAGCAGTCTTGATGCGGGTACTTATTCAGTAGTTGTAACAAGCGCGGCGGGTTGTAGCCAAACTTCAACTGTAACTGTAAATAATGTAACTAATTTAACAGCAAATACATTTGTTAGTCAATCATTATGTAATACATCAGCGGGAGGTGCAACAGTTCAAGTAACTGGCGGTACAGCCCCTTATACTTACAAATGGAGTAACGGCCCAATAACGGCGTCTATCACAGGTGTTCCTTCGGGGAACTACACAGTTTCAGTGAGTGACGCAAATGGCTGTACTACTACATCTCAAGCCAATGTTACCAATTCAAATGGTTTTATGGTGATGTTTGGTAAAACTGACCCTACGTGTAATGGCTTAGCGAACGGTTCTGCGGTGGCACAATTAAGCGGTGGTGCGGGTAATTTTACTTATAAATGGAGCAATGGTGCTTTAACACCGACACTTAGTAATGTTGCAGCGGGCAATTATACTTTGATTACAACGGATGCCGCAGGATGTAAAGACACTTCAGTTGTTTCTTTAGTCAATAAAACGACTTTAAATTTAACAACTACGGTAGCGAACACATTGTGTAACACCAGTACAGGTTCAGTTGCAGTTACTACTGTTACTGGCGGAACAGCTCCTTATACCTATAGCTGGAGTAACGGCTCAACAACGCAAACAATTTCAAATCTTCAGGTTGGCACATATACGCCTACAGTGACAGATGCAATCGGTTGTAAGGTGACTACTAATCCATTAACTGTTGTAGCGAATGGTGCAAATATTGTAGCGACCCCCTCAGTATCAGACGCTACTTGCGGTGCTAAAAATGGTAAAGTGCAGTTTGCCTTCTCTGGTGGCACGGCTCCTTACAACGTCAAATGGTCAGGAGGAACAAATACCGATAATTTAGCTGCGGGCAGTTACACATATACTATTACAGATGCCACTGGTTGTGAAAAAACTCAAGTAGTTAATATTGCTGATAAAGGCGGTGTAAAAGCAGCTTTTACCGCAGCACCTACAAGCAGCAACGCGCCTAAATGTGATAGCGTAACGTATAAATTCAATAATACATCAACTGGTGCAACTGCTGGAGCTACTTATAAATGGCTTTTCAGTAATAATGCCACTTCAACTGCCCAAACGGCTGATATTACTTTCGGCGGTGCAGCCGGAGATGCTCGTTTAATAATAACAAGTGCTGATGGCTGCTCTGATACATCAAAACAGACTTTTAATTTAAATGTATTAAAAGTAGATGTGCCCGATACTGCTAAAACTTGTGTGAATTCAGACGTTTCAGTTTTAGCTAAAAATAACAATCCTGCATTCCCTGTTACTTATAAATGGACACCTACTACAATAGTAACGGCAGGAGCAACTACAGCAAGCCCTACTTTCAAACCAACGGCTGCCGGTTCAATAAGGGCTTTTGTTGAAATCACAAATGCTTTAGGTTGTACAGTGAAAGATACAGTAATTATTACTGCTATTCAAAAAACGGCTATCGATACCAATGCGATTACTTTCAAACAAGATTGTGATACGCGTAGAGTTGCTTTCACGAATAGTAGCCCTATCGCTGACCAATATCGTTGGGTTTTCGGAGATCCTACAAATCCGACTGCTGGTTCACCGCTAACCAATCCATCTTATACTTATGGTCAGGGTGGAACTGGTTACACAGTAACTTTAATTCCCACTTTAGGCTGTTTGGATACTGTTCGCAAATTTGTGCCAGTGAGAAATGGTGTAGCTGTATCATTAGTTGCAAGTAATGATTCTATAGTTTGTAATCCAAATCAATTGGCTTTAAAGGCAACAAGTAATGCTTCTAAAATAGAATGGTCAACAAGTTCTACTTTCACGCCATCTACAGTAGCCGCTAATTTTAATGCAACGCCAACTGGAAGAGTGAATACATATTATGTACGAGCCACTGATGCAAATGGTTGTACAGCTACTAAAACGATAGTTATCAATAATTTTGCAATCAATGTCACTTATAATAAATTATTCAATGCTTGTGTAGGCGTTGGAAAACAAATCAGTCTCACCAATAATACGCCTGATGCATTGTCTGTTACTTGGACGCCGACAACTTTGATAGATGGTTCAAATACTGTTTTGAATCCCATTATTAAAACAAATGTGGATGGTACATTGAACGTGAGAATTACCAATCAATACAATTGTACTTTAACGGATAATATAGCTGTAAAAGCCAATTCAGTGGACGCTAACGCCACTATCGACCAAACTGTTATCTATGTGGATGACCAAGTATCTTTAGGGGCAACACCAGCGGGCACTGGCTTTACATACAAGTGGACACCTACTACAGATGTTATTGCTTCTACTTCGGCTACTACTAAGGCTTCTCCAAAGGTAGATACTAAGTACATAGTGGAAGTGACTGATGCAAATGGTTGTAAAGACACGGCTTCCGTAAATGTAAAAGTACTGACGCCGGATTGCGCTGAGCCATTTGTTTTCATTCCGAGAGCATTTTCTCCAAACGGAGATGGCATCAACGACAAAGTTTATGTCAGAGGTGAATATTTAAAAGAAGTTGAATTTGCTATTTATAATCGTTGGGGCGAGCAAGTATTTTTTACAAAAAGCCAAGAAGTGGGTTGGGATGGAACGCATAAAGGCACCGCGGTTAGCCCAGATGTGTACGGATATTATGTGAAAGGTATTTGTAAAAAAGGTGAGACATTCTTTGCAAAAGGGAATATCACCGTGATGAAATAATCAATAAAAGCTAATAAGTTTAAGTAAAATAGTATTGAGATGAGTTGCCCTAAAAAGCAGCTCATCTTTTTTTTACCCCCTCAGTATTTGGCGCGCAAAATAAATGTTTTAATAAAAATTAGCCATTATGTAACCGAATTAGCAAATAAACGTAAACTTAATTAACTAATTTGTTTTAAGCATATATCAAATCTATGTTTTAAAACATATTTTAAAATAAGCATGTTTTAAACTTAGGTATTCAATGATTTACATAGTGTAAAGGTTTAAATATTTATATTATTGGCATAGTTATTGAACTATTAAGGGTATAGTTGAGATCGAACGCTATCAGCAAATTATATCCCATTACTGCATATTTTTAGTTTTTTACGGAGTGAGTTCCCTTAACGGGATACCCACTCACCACAATAAATTATTTTCCCACGAACATACTAAATTATCGAAAGTAAGTCATTTATTTTTCATATCGCGCGGTATGAATATCCATGATTTTATTTGTTGACTTTAACAGGTAAACGCTAAGACGATATCTTGCATTTTTACAATTGAGAAAACCAAGGCAGTTCATTTATTCACATTTAAATTACTTTAGTATGAACGGTCAATTAAAAACAACAACTAATTTCGGTTCTATGTGGGGAGGTAAATTACCAATGCTTGAATATGTGTATGGTATTATAGACTCCAAAATTGATTTTATAGAATTGAAAACACGCAGGATATTAGAGAAATTCAAAACGACTGAAATTGCCGGAGCGCATCGTTCTGATTCATGGGCAAATTTGCCTTCAATGTCCAATTTGCATTTAAATAATAGTGAAAGTGAGCAACTCTTTGAACACTTTGAGAAGCTCAGCCAATCTATTTATGTACTTGAGCAGTTCAAATTAACGTTGAACGAAGAGAATGCATTTACCATCATTCAGCTTCTAAACGATGATAATTACTTGAATCTAACCGAGTTTCAGTTAAATGAAATGTTAGAATCCAAAACTGCCGCTTAAATCCAGATGATTAACACAATTTAAAAACAATAAAAGCGCCTTGAGTCATGTCAAGACGCTTTTATTGTTTATGGGCTTTTAAAAGGGATTTTTTAGGGGTTTATACTGAGGGGGAGCCTTTTGCACTACGTTCAAGGCTTGGTGATTTTGAGGATTTTTAGCACTAAAGTTCTATAGAATTACTAATGTTGAGCCTTGCACAAATGTCTTGAAGAAGCACTTCAGCCGCCATATTGCCAAACCGATGTTAGAGGATGGCGTTCTTGTCTTTATGCTAATTTCAAGTCGTTTTTGTCCACTTGTCTCGATTGGGTTATAAATTTTCTAAAATCCTCCTATTTCTTTTATTCATTAAATCTAATGTATGCTCTTTGTATTGCTTATACTCATCAATAGTCTGAGGTAATGGTGGTCTTTTGAAATTGTCAAACGGTAAAGAAAATTCAACTCTTTCTTGTTGATTAATAAAGTCTTGTAAATGAAAGAAGTCAATATAACCTTTGAAGTCAATAAACAAGTCAAAAAAGTCTTTGTAGTTTGTTAAAGTCTTAGAAAGTGGGCTTTCTTCGTCACGGTAAAAACGTCTAATACATTCCAATGTCAAATCGAATCTGTCGCAAATTATTCTGCTTACACCTCTGGCTTGATTAATTGTGAAGCCATCCTTTTTGTGGGCAGGAAAAATTATATGTCCGCCAATTGTCCGCACTTTTTGTTTTAGTTCTTCTCGTTCCAAGTCTGAAAGCCAACCGTCAAATTTATTGCTGTATTTTCCGTCAAAATGCGGGCACATTCTGTCACTTGACAAATTCATGCATAAATTATTTTTTATGAGTAATCTCCCATAACTGTTGCCTTTAATTTCCAAAGTAAATGTTTTTCCATTTGGTAATTCTTTACTCCATAATAACTCGTGGGCTTCATATAATTTTTTACTGTCTGTGTCAGGGTCGCCACACTTACTGTCTTGTCGAAAGTCAAAATCTATGTCAATTAATTTCATTTTTTAAATACTCAACTCTTAGTTTCGCAATTATGGCAAAAATAAAGAGTATTTACGATAGTATCAGTTTTTGAACCATTTTAAACTTTTTTCAAATCCTCATGTATACAAAAATCACATTTTTGACATATAAAACTTTAGAAAAACTTCCTCAAACCTTGAATCAAGAAGTATTACTTTACTTAAATCCCACCATGAAAAAACAATATCAATTCCCTCATTCCTTTTTTTTCAATAAAAGAACTAACTTTGCGCACTTGAAAAATTGCAACGTGATGATGAAATATATTTCTATTTTTATTGTATTTTTTTTAATATCAGCGTGTAAAAACGAAGATAATAAAAAAGATAACGGCTTAGAAGAAGTCAGAATTGATGGTAAAACAAGCAATTCTGATATTGTCAGAATGCCCATTAGTGCTGATAAACCTTTAGACACAACTAATATAGCCAAAATTGTGTTAGAAGAAACGGATGTTAATTTTGGCGAAGTGACTGAGGGGGCAGTGGTCAAACACACTTTTAAATTCAAAAATACGGGCAATCAACCACTCCTTATATCTGATATCAGAACCACCTGTGGCTGCACTGTACCAGAATGGAATCATAACCCAATGCCTTCGGGGTCAATAGATAAAATTGACGTCAAGTTTAATACAGAGGGCAAACAGGATATGCAAACCAAGAAAATCACCATTATCGCAAATACTTTCCCCGCTGAAACTGAGATTATACTGAGGGGGGTAGTAAAAGTGAAAAGTGACCCCGAGTACTCGGGGGAAAAGTGAAAAAATGCCTAAAATAAAGCTTTTATTATGCTTCTTATTGGCATTTTTCACTTTTCACTTTTAGTTTTTCACTTACTCAAATATTGTTTTTTCCATTAATGTCCAACCAATAACCTTAACTTTTAATCTTTTTTAGTAACTAATTAGTAATCAACGCATTATGGAAATTTCTCAAAGACTCAAAAACCTTTTCCCAACTGCTGACAGTATTCCAAAGGAGTGGGATATCACGACACCAATTCATCAACGCGAATATTTGTTGGATGGTAAAATAGTACATTGGGAGGGACCTGTTCAAGAAGTGTATTCACCTATTTTTATCCGAGAAGGTGAAGAATTAAAGCCTAAATTGCTTGGCAGTTATCCGCTCATAGGTGAAAAAGAAGCGAATGAAGCCCTTGATTCGGCGGTGAAAGCCTACGATTATGGCAGAGGCAAATGGCCTACGATGGGCGTGGAAGACCGCATAAAGTGTGTGGAAGAGTTCACTAAAATGATGGTGACTTACCGCAGCCAAGTGGTCAAACTTTTGATGTGGGAAATTGGTAAAAGTTTACCTGACGCTGAAAAGGAATTTGATCGCACAGTTGAGTATATTTATGCCACAATTGATGAATTAAAAAAACTCGACCGTAATAGCAGCGATTTTAAGATTGAACAAGGCATTATTGGACAGATTCGCCGTTCGCCTTTAGGGGTTGTTTTGTGCATGGGACCTTTCAATTATCCGTTGAATGAAACGTACACGATGCTGATTCCGGCTTTGATTATGGGCAATGTCGTGATGTTCAAACCACCGCGTCAAGGTATTTTATTGCACAATATTTTCCAGGAAGCCTATAAAAAATGCTTCCCGAAGGGTGTTATTAATTTCCTTTACGGACGCGGAAGTACCGTTATTCCGCCTTTGATGGCTTCAGGGAAAGTAGATTGCTTGACATTGATTGGCTCGAGTAAAATGGCGGATAAATTGCAGAAAATGCACCCAAAAGTGAATAGATTGCGCTCTGTTTTGGGTCTGGACGCTAAAAATGCGGGTATTGTCTTGCGCAATGCGGATATTGACTCGGCAGTTAAAGAAGTGGTTCTCGGTTCATTATCTTTTAATGGTCAACGTTGTACCGCACTCAAAATTATATTTGTACATTCAAGCATTGCCGATGCATTTTTAGAAAAATTGAGTACGGCTGTTTCAGCCTTGAAATTGGGCATGCCTTGGGAAAAAGGCGTGAATATTACACCTGTAGCCGAGCCTGAAAAGCCTCAATATCTGGCGGATGTCATCAATGAAGCCATTGGATATGGCGCAAAGGTCATCAATACTGAGGGGGGGGAGCAATGTAATTCTTTTGTGCAACCAGCCATCGTTTATCCAGTGAATGACAAAATGCGGATGTATGAAGAAGAGCAATTTGGTCCATTGGTGCCAGTGATTGCTTTTGATAAAATAAAAGAGCCAATTGAGTATCTGATTCATTCCAATCACGGGCAACAAGTGTCTATATTTGGAACAGATGCCGAAGAAATAGCGCATTTGACGGACCACTTAGTGAATCAAGTATCGCGCGTGAATATCAATGCTCAATGCCAACGTGGTCCCGATTCGTTCCCTTTCACGGGGCGTAAGGATTCGGCACAAGGCACATTATCCGTTTTTGATGCTTTACGGAGCTTTTCAATTCGGACAATTGTTGCCACCAAGCAAACGCCAGAGAATAAAGCTTTATTGAACGAAATAATGAATGACGATATGTCCAATTTCCTCTCTACGAGGTTTATTTTTTAATATAGTAAATAGTAGAGAGTATCAAGTAGTGAGTATTGAGACGTTGATAGGAGATTTATGTTGAATATTTATGTTTCAATACTGACTACTCAATACTAACTACTCAATACTAATTACCATTTTAATAACAAAACAGGGTAACTCTCTGTGAAAAATCAAGACTATGAGTGTATTTTTTTTACAAGCAGGTGGAGCAGGCGGTGCATTGGGTAGTTTATTACCTATTTTAATGATTATGGTAGTATTCTATTTTTTTATGATTCGCCCGCAACAAAAACGTCAAAAAGAGCAAAATTCATTTGCCGATTCCCTTGAAAAAGGGAAAGACGTGGTCACTGCAAGCGGAATGATTGGTAAAATCAATAAAATTGAAGGTGGTGTCGTTACGCTTCAAGTAGCCAACGGTGTTTTTATCCGTGTGACGAAAAACTCTATCTCAAAAGAAATGACAGAGTCTTTCGCAACAAGCTCAAAAGATGAAACCAGCGCGTAATTTTCGAGAGTTTTGGACAAGAGACAGAGCTGTACTGGTGACTTGCATCGGTATAGCTCTTTGTTTTTGGTTGTTAAATAAGCTCTCAACCTCTTTTACCAAAAGTTTTCCTTTAAAAATCGAATATAATTTGCCTGCTGAAAAAGCACTCAGCAGCATACCCCCTCAGTATGCAATGGTCACGGTGAGAGGAACGGGTTGGGATATTTTATCGGGTAAAACGGAGGACAAAATTAGGCTGGATCTGAGCAACGACAGTTCTCAAATGTTCTCCCTAAGAAATGCTTTTATTGAAAATACCTATTCAGAAATAGTCACCATTAACCCCGACATCATCACGCTCGGAATCGAGGAGGCAGTGTCCAAGCAAGTGCCAATTCAAGCTTTGACCAACATTTCATTTGATAAAGGCTTCGATTTTGCGGATAATATTCAATTGAATCCATCCTCTTTGGTTATTTATGGACCCAAATCTTTTCTTCAAAACATTACAGCAATCCGCACGGATACCATTAGAGCCTCTAATTTGAAAGAAAAACTGGTTCAAAGGGTAAAATTATTGCCACATCCTATTCTGAAATACAATCTTTTTGAAACAGAAGCGACCATAAAAGTGGAGCAATTCACCGAAAAGTCCATGTTTATCCCCATTATTGTTAAAAATGCACCTCAGCAATTAAAAATCTTCCCGAATAAAATAAAACTAGATTGTACTGTCGCTTTAAGCCATTACGCTCAACTCAACCCATCCAATTTTGTGGCCGAAGTGGACATGAAGGGAACAAAATTTAATAGTGAAAACAATACTGTAACCATTGTGTTATCGCAATCGCCTAGCCACGTCAGAAATGTAAAATTCACTCCCAAAGCTGCTGAGTTTTATTTTGAAAAATGATAGCCACCAAGTTAACTTTAGAATCACTGGATTTGACCCCTCAGTATTTTCAAGAATTTCATGTGTTTCAAAAAGCAACTTTGGGTTAATATTGTTGTCAATTATCAAACGGGTGAATCTCACTACTTTTAAAAAGACGATTTTAGAACCAACCGCAACCAATCAATGCATCAATTATCTAATGACAATAAGTTGGATTCCATAAAATATGATGATAATATACTTGTCTATTCGTCGTTCAAAGAGTTTTATCATCCCATCAAATCGCAAGGTTTTGCGATAAAATATGTGGTGGAAGGCGTGGAGAGGTACACTCTAAATGGTCGAAAATACGATATTGAAGCGGGAAAATACCTGTTATCGAATGCTACTACTGAGGGGTATGTCGAGATAGAAAGCCATAAATCCGTGAAAGGCATCTGTATCAATATTACACCCGAAGTGTTGTCCGAAGTAGCTGCAACCATGTGTCGCCCTGATACCCCTTTTTCAGATGTTGAAATGGGACAATTTTTTAGTTCAGCCTTATTTTTAGAAAATAGTTATGATGCCCAACGGACGAATCTGGGATATTTACTCCATGAAATGGGCAAAGCAATGGATGACAGCGATGTGCTTAAAAACGACCTAAATATGGAGTTTTTTTACACCATTTCTGAAAAAATTATTGCTGACCAAATACCCATTTTTAAGCAATTGCAAGCGATTCCGAGCATCAAGTCGGGTACTAAAAAAGAGTTGTTTCGCTGCATTTCAAAGGGAAAAGAATATATAGATACCTACTTTTTTATGCCTTTAACTATTGAAGCCATTGCAAAAGAGGTGTGTATATCCGAATACCATTTTTTTCGACTTTTTAAATCCGTTTATGGCTTATCTCCTCATCAATATATCCTTAAAAAGCGGCTTGAATTGGGTCAAAATATCTTAATTCAAGATAAATATTCCGTTTCAGATGCTGCGTATGAATCGGGTTTTTCCGATATTTTTGCGTTCAGCAAAGCTTTCAAAAAGCATTTCGGTTACTCTCCTTCCTCTTTACTCAAAGAGAAATAGCAGGATTTGACAAATAAGTTGAAGTCAAATGTTTTAGTTTTATGTCTTAAATTATTTTAATAAACTAAAATCTTAAGCGCCATGACAAAAGAAGAATTCTTGAAATCGAATAGCTTCAAAGTGCTATTTGTGTGTATCATTGCCGTTTCAATCATTAAGTTAGCTCAAGCAGGTATTGCAACTGGTAATTGGTTGTACATCATTTTGCATTAGTAAACGGTTAGGCGTTTTAAAATAACCACTAATTTAAACCTGACAGGATATTGAGATTATTTTCAAACGCCTAACTATAATTTAATTTTAAAAAAAACAAGCATGAAGTCGATATTATACGCTCTCTTGATGTGTTTACCTTTTATGTTAGACGCTCAAAGTACGCCTAAGACTATTTTATGGGAAATATCTAAAAAAGGACAAAAACACACTTCTTATTTATTGGGTACTTTTCATGACATTAGCCCTGACTTTTTTTTGTCGCTTAACACGGCTGTTGAGAAATTAAAAAAATCAGAGACCCTTTATGTAGAAGAAATCTACGACGTTTCCTTTGATCAGAAAAAGGCAATGGCGCAGCTTTCTGTTTGGGATAAATCTATTTGGGATTCCCTTTTGACAAGTACTCAAAAGCCAATTTTTCAAAATTTTATTAAAAAAGCTGAGCGCAATGATTTCTATAAATTACCGCCCTTGGTTTTGTTGAGAACAATTGGCGGAATGTATTTTAATGAATTTTGCGATGCTGAATCTAATGCTTTAGCTATCTCGATGGATGCTTCAATTGAAAAATTAGCGCGACAAAATAACAAAAATGTTTTTTCTCTTGATGACAATCAAATAGCAATACTTGAAAAAACATCTTTGTCGGTTAGTCCTACTCAAAATATAAGATATGCGCAATATTGTACAGACTATATGGCTAAAATGCTGAATGATGATTTTTCGGATTGTCAATTCATTCAAAAATATAAAGACTTTGACATTGATTATTCCTTAGATGTTGACTTGACACAAATACCTGATCATTCGCCTTTATTGATTGAAAGAAACGAAAAGTGGCTTAAAAAGATTAAAAAATCGCTTGAATCACAGAATTGCTTTATTGCCGTAGGTTTCAAACATCTATGCTATAAACAAGGTTTGATTCAGCAATTGCGGGTAATGGGATATGAAGTAAAGCCTGTACCCATTTGATTTTAATTACCTAAAACCATCTCATTTAAACAGGTTCAATCTTCAAAATACTGAGGGGTACCTCATATTGTGTCATATTTTTGAAAAAGATTCATACTTCGCCCACAATTATTTTAAAACTTAACTTATGACTACAAAAGCATTCCAAATTATTGGGCTTCTATTTTTTGTTTTGTACATCATTACTTCAACAGAAGTTGTACAAAAGTTCCCAGATTGGGTTCATCATTTTTGTTTTTTCATATTTTCAAGTGTAGCATTTTTAAAAACGATGCACGAAAAAAATGTTAAAAGTGGTGTATAGTCTGGCTCTTAGTCATGCAGCATTTGACTTAACGGCGAAGAAATGCACCATATATCCCTGTTTTTAATCTAAATTACGACTTTTATGAAGCGAACAAACACCGTTTTTTTGACTGTTTTAACAGTACTTTTTTCATCTTTTTTTCTACAGTTTTCAATTGCTCAAGGCACTGTTATGGGTATTTCAAAAAATGATAAAAATGAGGTCGTTGTAGGAGCAACTGTTATTCTCTCCAAGGCTAAAAATGGGCTGATTATCAAAAGTGCTATTACGGATGTTGACGGCAAATTTGAGTTTGAAAAGCTGAAATTTGATACTTTTAAACTCACCATTAGCTTTGTGGGCGTTGAAAAATACACTTCAGAAGTATTCATATTGAGTGCTGAAAAATCCGAAATTGACTTGGGAAATATCACACTCAAGCCTTCTACAACTGAATTAAAAGAAGTATCTGTTACCGCGCAAAAAGCCTTTGTGGTGCAAAAAATAGATAGAACCGTTGTCACGCCCGATGCCTTGATTAGCAACGCAGGGATTACATCTTTGGAGGTTTTGGAAAAAGCCCCCGGAGTAACGGTGGATATGAACGGTAATATTTCATTTAAAGGTAAAACGGGGGTAATGGTTTTCATTGATGATAAACCTACCTATTTATCAGCGGCGGATTTAGCCAATTATTTGCGCTCATTGCCGTCTTCAATGATTGAAACCATTGAGTTAATGACCAATCCGCCCGCCAAATACGACGCTGCTGGCAATGCGGGTGTCATCAATATCAAGTTGAAAAAGAATCGCAGCATGGGTTTCAATGGGGGTATCAATCTGGCGTACGGTCAAGGGCGCCATTCAAGGACGAATAACAGTTTTAATTTTAATTATCGCATCAATAAATTCAATTTTTTCTCGAATGCGAGTGTGAATCAAAACAACAGTTATCAAGATTTGACGATTGAAAGAAGATATTTTACGACTTCAGGTGCATCTCTTTCCACTTTTAAGCAAAATTCTCTCCTTGAACCCAATGCGGGTAGTGTAAATTTAAAACTGGGTGTTGATTTTTACGCCAATAAAAATGCGACTTGGGGCTTGGTTTTGAGCGGTTTTAGGAACGCAACGCATAGAGATGTAACCAATAACGCTGATATAACGGACAGTAAAAATGCTATTACAGGATTAGTAGAAGCCACAAATCCCGTGGATGCTCTTTTGCAAAATGGGAGTGTAAACCTCAATTTTACGCATAAAATAGACAATAAAGGTAAAGAAATTACCGTAAATGTTGATAATATCGCTTATAAATCATCTGCCGATCAAATATTGACGAATCGCCTTTTGCAACCTGATCGCACTTTTATTAGTCAAACGATTTTAGAGTCCGCCCTGCCTTCAACTATCAATATTAAAGCGGCAAAATTAGATTATTCTCAACCCTTAGCAAAAGGTGGAAAATTTGAAACGGGCTTTAAATCAAGTTTAGTCAATACAAGTAATATTGCCGATTTTTTTGATGTGAAAGGGGCAAACCGAACGCCCAATTACGAGTTTTCAAATAATTTCAAATACGATGAAAACATCAACGCGGCTTATCTGAACTATTCAAGAGATTTCAAAAAACTCTCCGTTCAAGCAGGTTTGCGCTATGAAAACACGAATATTAAAGGCAATCAATTGGGAAATATCGTGGTTAAAGACTCTACTTTTGATCGTCATTACAGCAATCTATTCCCGACATTTTATCTGCAATATCGCTTGGATACGGTCAGTAAACACGTATTGGGCTTATCCTTTGGCAGGAGAATAGATCGCCCTAATTATAAGGATATGAATCCATTTACTTATCCATTGGATAGGTTTACGTATTACGGTGGTAACCCTTTTTTGAAACCGACATTTGCTTATAATCTGCAATTGTCGCACACGTTTAAAAATTTTTTAACCACCACATTGGAATATAGCCAAGCCAAAGATGTTATCAACGAAACCAACGAACAGCGGGGTAATATTTATTACAGCCGCCCAGGTAATTTTGCTCAACAAATTGCTTATGGAGTTTCGGTAAGTGGAGCATATACCATTAAAAAATGGTGGACATTACAGCTGTATTCAGCTTATATGAACAATACTTTTAAAAGCCAAGTCTATACCGAAACCCTTGACGATTCCCGTTGGTATTGGGTTTTTGTGCCCACTAATCAGTTTATAATCAATAAGTTATGGAGCGCAGAGTTGTCTGGAAGTTATCAGACTAAGATATTATCAGGGCAGTTTATCGTTTATCCAATTGGTCAAATCCGAGGAGGAATTTCAAGAAAAATCATGAAAGAAAAAGGTACACTCAAGTTGAATGTAAGTGATATTTTTTACACGAATCAAGTGAGAGGTGATATTCGCAATATTGCCAATGCTTCAGCGAATTGGTTTAGCTATTTGGATAGCCGAGTAGGTACTTTATCATTTTCATATAGATTCAGCAAGGGACAAAACCTGAAAGTACGCGCCAGTGGTGGTTCGGAAAGTGAGCAAAAAAGGGTAAAAAGTTGATAAAAATGCTCTGATACTTAGGGGGTGAAATGAAAATAGGGATTTCGATATTTCGGAATCCCTATTCTAATTTACGAAAGTATCTACTTCAAAAAATCATCGTCAAAAGCCAAAGGTAAAAGCGCCAATGCGGAGTCAAACACATACGTTGCGCCGTTTATTTTATGTAAAATCATGCGGATTTTTTCTTTTTGGCTTCGCTCAATTTCTACAATGACTTGCCTACAAAACCCACAGGGCAGGGCAGGGTCGGGTGTGGTGGAATTTAAGGCGATAATAGCCATACTTTTTACAATTCTTTCGGGATAATTGCCGTGGACATAATTTAAAACGGTGCGTTCAGCGCAAGTACCTGATGGGTAAGCGATATTTTCCTGATTATTGCCCGCATAAATCTCTCCGTTATCCAATAAGACTGCAGCACCTACTGGGTAATTTGAGTAAGGTGAATAGGATTTTTCAGCAATTTTGATGGCTCTATTGATTAATTGAGCATCCATTTCAGCCAATTCGGCGATGTTTTCAAATTCGGAATACTCGATATTTATGGTCTTTTTATTCATACATGCTAATCGTTTTTTAAAACTGATGTAAGATATACGTTTGAAAGGGTATATTAGTTCAATCTGTACTTCCCCCTCAGTATTTTTTCGTTTTTGATAGGAAATTTTAGCCTATAGATACAAGCGTTAATTAGGAATATCACCTTTCCAAAAGTTGGTAACTTTTGGAAAGGTTTTGGAAAAAAATTATTCTTCATCAACACTCGCATCTAAAAGGCTTACTAACACTATCCATAATTTGTCAGAAAACTAAATAAAAAAAGACATGGCACTGACCATGTCTTTCATTAAAGATTATTTCACATATCAAAATTTAAAATTTTCGGGTTCACCTAAAATGCCTCTTCCTTCCAAAATCCGATTGCGCCAATGAACTAAAAAATGGTAATCAAATTTAGATTCATCATACACGAAATTTTGTTTTCTTCTGAACATAGACGTATGAATATCTTCCAATTCATATTGAAAACTGTATAAATCATAGACATAAGGCAGAAATTCCAAGGCTTTTCTTTGCTTGAATGCCCTTACAGCTTGTGCGATTCCCTCTTGCCAATCGGCAGAAGCAGGGATTTCTACGGGTTCTTTGATTTTTTTAAGCAATTCGAGGTTTTTTTCTAACTCAAAATTTTCCTCATTGGCAGGGATGGCATTTTTATAAAAGAAGGCTTCTTTAGTTTCTCTGTCTTCGATATCAGAGATGAATTTCAAAAAATCAGCCGTAGCCGTAACCGTCAAAAGCGGTTTATCAGCCGTAGTAATATTGTTGATGTTTGATAATTGCTCCGCGTAATCTTGTCTGTATTTTTCAAAATAGGCATCTTCATATTTTCTTTCTTTTTCGCCACGGATATCTGGTAAATCTAATATATCCTCAGAGTCAGTTTTAGAATCATAAAAATCGTAGAAACACGGCATCTTGGAGCTGATATTAGCGGTTTCATTTCTCAAAAGATTCTGATCATTGACCCTTTGTGCTTTAAAAGATGAGTAATCTTGCCATTTGTCGTACCAATTAGGGATACAAAACCACTCATTTTTTAAAAAAGAAGTAGCAATATCAATATCATTGGGCGTAACAGGCTCAACAAAAGGGCAAACCATGATATTTTTGCTCCAATACTCAAAATCACGGCTCACTTCAACAAACGGTGACAAATCAATTTTTTCAGCTCTCCACAGGCATTGCAGATTGAATAATTTCTTTTGGAGAACCATTTTAATGACAAATTCTGCCCAACTCATGCATTCTGAGTGAAATGATTCGTATGTATCTCTATAATATTCTTTATTTTGCAAAGTGAAATACTTCACAGAAGCGTAGTATTTAATGAATGATTGAACAGATTCAATTTCAAAAGTGTTGAAATACTCACTGTAACGAGGATTTATTTGTAAGTCGAACTCTATACTTTCAACGCTGAGCTCCTGTGCGAGGACACTGTTTTTGCTTGGATTCATTTTTTGTAGTTTATTTGTTGAAATAAATTGATTACCTGTAATTATCAATTATTTCACCAATTTAGGGGATTCATTTTTACTTTGAGTGTTTTGAAATATACATATTGTGACATTATTTTTTTTGTATTAAGCCTCAAATTCTATCCGATATTCATCAATAAACCACTTATAAATTTCAGATTGACTCAGGATTTCGACGTTCCCAATGACTACTAAATGCTTTCGAGCACGCGTTAAAGCCACATTAAACTTCCTATCAACGCCTTCTTCTGAAAGTGAAATCAACGATGATAATTGTGACACATCATTGGTGCATAAAGAAATGAGAATTATGTCTCTTGCTCCCCCTTGATACCGCTCTACGGTGTCAACTGTTATTTTAGTAACATCAAGTTGCTTGGATTTTAGCGTAGATTGTATCTGTGCAATCTGCGCCCGATAGGGCGTAATGATGCCGATACTGAGGGGTGACGCCGCTTTTTCAGAAGAATAATGATTATTAAAATAGTCAACCAACTGACCCAATAAATGTGCTTCGTGCACGTTCGTTTTGTTCAAATTACTACTTGTGTCCTTTTCGGAATTGATAAAAACGACTCTATTTTGGAGCAATTTCCCTTCTCTTTCCTTAGTATTGATGCTCAGTTTTTGAAACGCGTTCATGCCTTCGGGCAAAATCTGCAATTTATTTTCATAAAAATATTTGCTCGGGAAGTCCATAATCTCTTGGTGCATCCGTCCTTGGTGGCTCAAAACGTCGAAAGCCCAATGCCAACCGTTTCGATTGGCTTGTTTAAAAAGGCGTTCAAAAAGCGAATTTCTCAGGTTTTTTAAACCTATTTCTTTTAAATCTGGGAAACAAACGGCAGATTCTTCTACCGATTGCGTCACTACAGCTGGTAATTGCTTGTGGTCGCCAATCAATGTAAAATGGTCGAATTGGGGCAATAAACCGACTAAAATGGGCTCTAAAATTTGAGAAGCCTCATCAATAATGACTCGATTGAATTTTTTTAATTTAAATAATTCGGGTTTACCCGTCATGGATGCCACCGTGGCAACAAATATGCGCTTGCTTTCTATCAATCCTTTTAGGTCTTTACGGGTTGTGATATTCCCAATTTTAAAGTCCAATAATTGCTCATGATACTGAGGGGATGTCGAGTACCGCGAGCCAATGCGGATATAATGCTCTTTTACATAATCGCCCAAACTTTCAATGGCTTCACATATTTCATCCACCGCACGATTGGTATAAGCCAAAAGCAACAGATTTTCAGATGTTTTATTAAAAAAATGCCCGACTAAATACTTGAGCATGATGCTGGTTTTGCCCGTTCCGGGAGGTCCCCACAAGAGAAAATAGTCTTTTGATTGAATAATTTTATTAAAAATATGGTTCTGTTCGTCGGTCATTTCACTGACTGAATGCTTTTCAGCCAAATTATCTGCTTGATACTGAGGGGGTGCTAAAGTCAATAAAATATCCCTTTTTAACTGCGGAATCCGCATAAATTCAAACAGACTGCGGTACATGCCCGTAAAACTGCTATCCAAAAGGTCGTGCTCCACGTGCCAATATTCAGTCGTTTTAAAAATATATTGATTCA
>JANPHO010000291.1:0-9155 GCA_031424515.1 Saprospiraceae bacterium | reverse complement strand
AGAGAAAAAGAGAAGACAGAGAGATTGTAAAACCTAAAGAATAGAGCTTTTAGTTATCTAAATCCCTTTGTTTGAATCAAAATAGTTAAAGAGTTTACTAAAAGTATAGTCAAAAAACATCAAAAACTTTTTCCTTTTTCCCAAGAACTCAGTCCGTTTTCCTCTCAACAAATAATTCAATTACTGATTAAATCAGAAAACTATATGTTTACCACTACACAATCCAATTACCGTTTTGAAGGTCCACTTACTGAGGGGGGGGACATTCCAAAAATAAATAATTTACAGACTGATATTATTGAAAATAGTTTAGAATCAACTTTTTCAAATACCATTTTTTTTAGACATATTAAGTGTGTTTTAGCAATTTGTTGTTTTAATGTGCTCTTTTTCAACTCAATAAAAGCGCAATTAGATACATCTCATATATACGTAGATACTGTATCACGCGCGGATTTAGATCCGATTCAAAATACCTCACTCACATTGCGCCCCCTCAGTGAATTAACTGAATTGGCTATTTTAAATGCACCCGAATTAAAAAATAACCAAGTTGATTATGCTCGACAAGCAATGGCTGTTAAGCTACAAAAACGAGCTTGGTTGGATAATTTGAGTATTACTACGGCTTCTTTGTATGGTAACGGTACTATTGTGGATGCAAATAATAATGGTACGACAACAGCTTATGCCTTATCTGACCGTAAAAGCTTGAATTTTAATGTCGGCGTTGGGGTACGTATTTCAGGGGGAGATATTCTAAATCGTGGTACTAAAGTAGAAATGCAGCGAATTCAGCTCGATAAGGTTCAAAACGATCGCCTAATCATTGAATCACGTATCAAAGAGACTGTTATCATTATTTATACACAACTTGAGTTGGCTTTAAAAATAGTGAAGCTAAGAGGTGATGTTGTGGAAAATCAAAGATTGGCTTTAACCATTGCCGATAAGTATTTTCAGGAGGGCAAATATAAACCCACTGATTATGGCACTTTACTTGATAAAATTACTGCGGCTCAAGAACAGTATGAGCAAGCTAAATCAGATGCCAAAAAACTGGCTTTATTATTGAAGAATATTGTTAATGTGTCAGTCTGGAAATAAACTTAGGCATTGACCTTTTTTTATATATTTTCAAAAGTAAACACACCCGATGTCTTTAATATATTTTCTTCGAATTATATCTCGTAACATTATATGGATTATTCCGATAGCATTAATTGCTTCTTTTAAGGTATTTAATTCAACTAAGAATGAAGTGAAAATGTATGAAACAGGTTCACTTGTCAATACCAGTTTAGTTTCAGGTTACAACATAGAATCAAGTGCAGGCGGAAAAATTGATTTCGGTTATGTGGGCAATGAGATGGAAAACATTTTAGGAATTGCCAAAAGCCGAGAGACCCAAGAGGAGTTAGGCACTTACCTGTTGGCTCAATGCCTGATGGTATCTAAACCTACTATTGATGTAATAGGCTCAATCGCTTTCAAAGATTTAAAAAAAGAAATCACTGATAGTCTGCGACAATTCATCGTGGATACCTCTTCTTTTGATATGACTTTAGCGAATGTCAGGGCATGGCGAGAGAAAGAGGAGAATAATCCCATCAAAGCGATAATTAAAGATAAACACCCATTATTTGGGGTGGATCAATTAGCTACTGTCAACATCAAGCAAGAAGGAAGAAGTGATATGATACGGCTAAAGTATTCATGTTCCGATCCTTCCATTTGTAGGAATACACTCTTGGTTTTAACTCAATTGGTTACTCAGAAATATAGAACCATCAAACAAGGTCAGTCTTCTGACGTTGTATCGTTTTTTGAAAAAGCCACTGCCGAAGCATCCACCGAATTGAACGGTAAAGAGTCGAATATGCTTGATTTTATGGTTAAAAATAAAATCATCAACTATTATGAGCAGACAAGATTCATAGCTGCCAAAAAAGAGGACTTGGATGAAATGTATTTCAAAGAAATGATGCAATTAGCTGCCGCTGATTCAGTTCGTAGAAGCCTCGATAGGCAACTGAGTAAATACGTTGATTTGCCTGTAATCAATAAAAATTTGATGAAACAGCGCACTGAGTTGACAAAAGTGTCTTCTCAATTAGCCAATATTGAAATCGGTACCGTAGATGAAGGTGTATCGACTCAAGATGATCCAGCTGTAAAACAATTGCAAAATCAAGCAGAACGCATAAAAAGAGAGCTTCGCAATCAAGCGGAAGCTTCTTTTGCCATTTTAAGAACCCCCGAAGGAATAGAAGTAAAAGACTTATTATCACAATGGCTTAATAAATTCGTGGAAGTAGAACAGGGATTAGCAAGGCTTAATGTTTTTAAAATCAGGCAAGGAGAATTCAATCGCCTATACGGTAATTTTGCACCATGGGGTTCGGAAATAAAACGCATAGAGCGGGCAATAGAAGTTTCTGAAAAAGCCTATCTTGAAAACCTTAAAAGTTATAATCAAGCTCGCCTTCATCAGTATAATACAATGATGACAGGTAATTTGAAAGTTGTTGATGCGCCCTATCTTCCAGAGACACCCCTACCATCAAAACGCATGACTTTGGTTATTGTGGCTTTCTTAGCGGGTCTTATTTTACCTATAATAGGTCTACTTATTAAGGAATTTATTGATAAATCTTTAAAATCCATAGACAATGCCATCAAAATAACGGGCATTGAAATTTTAGGCGCAATACCTAAACTTCCAAAGAATTGGGAAAAACATAGAACAATTAATTATAAAGCAACAATGAGCCGAGTCGTCAATCAACTCGTTCAAAATATTAGAATTGACTTGCGCGACGGAAAAATCCCCGCTTTTCACATACCACATATTGCAGTAGTAGGAACACGCGGGAAAGAAGGCAAATCATTCGTCATAAAAGCATTAAAAGAAGATTTTATTTTAACTGAATTTCAACCGCTCTTATCTGAAAGATATTCCGCCGATTTTTCAAATCGGTTTGATTATGTATTAATTGTTGCTCATGCGAATCTCCCTTGGAATGAAGCAGATAAAAAAGCCATTTCTGCCATTTCAAGATTAACAAAATGCCCGTGTAAAATGGTGTTGAATGGCGTGCGGATTGAAGATTTGGAATCAAGTATTGGTGAAATACCAAAAAAACGAAGTATAGTCAGACGTTGGATTAAGAAAGCTTTAATGATGAACTTATCTCGTTCTCCGAATAAAGCATAATTTATACAATATAAACTCAAGAACTAATCATTATTCATAACATCATAAAACACAGAATATGGTATTCAATAGTCTAACATTTCTGATATTCATTTCTTTATTTTTACCAACCTATTTTTTACTGAGGGGCCGTATGCGCATGTGGCTGTGCCTCATTTCATCCTACATATTTTACGGTTGGTGGGATTGGCGTTTCCTATTCCTCGTTTTATTCACAACCACACTGGATTATACTCTCGGTGTATTGATTGAAGACAACGATGATATGAAAAAGAAAAAACGGCTGGTAACCATCTCCGTTTTTGCCAATTTAGGTTTTTTAGGGTTTTTCAAATATTTCAATTTTTTTATTGATTCATTTGCCTCTTTAGCCAAAAGTGTTGGTGTTGAACCGAACTGGCATACATTGCATATACTGTTACCGATAGGTATATCTTTTTATACTTTTCAAAGTATGAGTTATACAATAGATGTCTATCGTAAAGAAATTAAACCCGAGCGTGATTTTTTCCGTTTTGCGGCATTCGTTTCATTATTCCCACAGCTTGTCGCAGGACCCATTGTAAGGGCACGTGATTTTTTACCGCAATTCAGAGAAGATAAAAAATTCTCATGGGCACGTTTTCAAGAAGGAACGGCTCAAATCCTTTGGGGTTTCTTTAAAAAAGTGGCTATTGCTGATTCAATTGCGCCATTTGTCGACCAAATTTTCCAATCTCCTGAGAGCTTTGGCTCTTTGCATTTGCTCATCGGGGTTGTTTTTTATTCTTTTCAAATTTATTGCGATTTTTCAGGCTATTCAAATATTGCGTGTGGCTTGGCACAAATCATGGGTTTTGATTTTCCTTGGAATTTCAGAACACCTTATTTCTCCAAAAACTTCTCTGAATTCTGGACACGTTGGCACATAAGCCTTTCTTCTTGGCTGCGTGATTATCTATACATTGCTTTAGGTGGCAATCGTGGGGGCAAGTGGATGACTTATCGCAATCTCATGCTCACCATGATCATCGGCGGGCTCTGGCATGGTGCCAATTGGGCATTTGTTTTTTGGGGCTTTTTGCACGGCTCTTACCTCGTCATTCAAAAATTAATAGGTCCTGCTTTTGGGCGTATGGAAAATGCCATTAAAATGCCCAAAATAATGCAGGATGGATTGGATATACTCATTGTTTATGCTTTCACTTGCCTTGCTTGGATATTCTTTCGCGCTGGTGCTGCGCCAGATAGTTTTGGAATATCGTGGAAAATCATCCATGGCATAATCAGCTTGGATGGTTTCAGTTGGAGTGCTGTTATCAATAAATTTCAAGTCATTCAAGGACTTTTTAGCATCAGCATTTTGTTAATTGCTGAAGTGGCTCACCAACGCATCAATCTACAACATTTGGCAGTACGTCATTCTATTTTTAGGGTAGCATCTTTTGCCATCGTATTTTGGTTGATAGAGTTTTTGGGGACTTTTGATGCTAATTCATTTATATATTTTCAGTTCTAATTCTATTTTAAAAATATAATTATTTTTTAAAAATACTGAGGGGGTATTTTAAGTAGTTGGGCTAAAATAAACGCTGCTATTTTTTTCAAGTCGGCTCTAAAAATCATATAAAATTCTCCGCTTTGCTCCGCATTTTGTATGATTTTCAGCCCGACAATAACAGCATTTATTTTTATACGCCTAATTATTGAAAAATACCCACCACATTTTCAACTTGATTTTAAGCATGAAACAATTAATTTGGATATTTGCACTGGTTGCAATCATTTTTAGTGGCGATAGGCTTATTGGCTCATTTATGAAAAAAATAGTTGATGAAAGCCAATTTAGGTATTCCCGATTATATAATTCAACGGAAGATGCCGATATTTTGCTATTGGGTAATTCTCGAGGCTTGACTTTTTTTCAGCCAGAAATAGAGCGCATTACGAGTCGCTCAACTTTTAATTTTTCATACAATGGCATGCCAATGGACTTAGGTAAAGTACTTGTGCAGGACTATCTCGATCATCACAAACAACCCAAAATATTGATTGTGGACGTCACCATGTGCGACCGTCCTCGCCCTGAATTGGTGCGCCATTTTAAAACCTATATGCCCTACTCTGAACGATTGGATACGCTCATTAGACAATACAACGATAAAATTGCCGTGGGTGCTAATCTATTCCATGTTTATAGGTATAATTCTGAAATTTTTCAAAGGTGTTTCTACTACCGCAATAAGACTGATGAAGATTGGCTACTTGACCGTACCATTTCAAAAAACATGTTGGAGAAAAAAGAATTCAATGACCTTAAAATGTTGATGGATACTTCCATGATTGCACATTTAAAAGACCTGATTGAATTCACAAAATCAAAAGGAATACAAGTTAAATTAGTCGTTTCTCCTTATCTACCTCAGTTTGCAGAAGCCATAAAACCATATTATTTAAATCCCTTAAAATCATATGTCGAAACGCACCTTGGATTACCATTACATGATTACTCATCGGCTTTGACAGAATCATCTGAATTTGGTGATTTTCAACATCCCAATAAAAAAGGCAGTATTAAGTATATGAGCATGTTGTATAAAGATGGAAATTTTAACACAGACGCTCCCGCAGATGTAAATTCTGTTGGGCTTATTTCAAAATAGTCGGGTATTAAAATTTGCTATACCCCCTCAGTATCTTGTGCTTTTATATGGGGCAAATGTATCAAACTCAGTCTTTTGGTACATTTGCCCTTTATCTTTTAGGGTTCTTGATAAAAATTAAAACACACTCTAAATCACTGATTTTCAATAAATTGACTACATAAACACATTAAAATACGCTTTAAATATATTTTCCATGCCTTGTTTTTAAAAGTGGCAAAACATTTGAGAAGTATTTATAATAAGTAGGCAAAATAATAAAAGCACTAACTTACTTTTTTAAAATACAGAAATAAGTACATTTGAAAAAAATCATCTCTTTTACTCTAATTGCTTTATTTGTTGGGATTTGTGGCACGCTGATAGGTGTAGCCATAAGTAAATACGGCATTATAGCAGGCATAGGTATGATGGCATTGCCAATCGGTATTCTATTTGTGGGCTGGATGTTCAGTACGCCACAGATTGGTATCGTTTTGAGCATCATTCTGAGTTTTGTTTCAAATGGTCTGGGGCGATATGTAGAGGGCGTTCCTTGGGGGTTATTAATTGACATCTCTCTGGTCATCGCTTGGCTGTCTTTGCTGTTTCAAAAATTCCGTTTTACTGATTGGTCTCCATTGCGTCATGGCTCCATGATAATGACGACAGTTTGGTTTGCGCTTGTAGCTTTAGAACTCATCAATCCAGATGGGAATGGCCCTGAAGCGTGGTTCTATGCTATGCGTACAGTCGGTTTTTATCAACTCCTTCTTTTTGGATTGATTTTTATGTGTTGGCGCGATGTAAAATACCTTGAATTTTTCCTCAAAATAACTTTTTGGTTTTCAATTGTAGCAGCCGTTTGGGGCTTGAGGCAAAATATATTTGGCGTTGACGCCGCCGAATATCGATGGCTTTACGTGGGTGGATATGCGGCGCAACACGTACTTTTTGGCGTATTACGGGTATTTTCGTTTTATAGCGATGCGGGTCAATTTGGTGCATCTCAAGCCATGTTTGCCATTATGGGCGGCCTTTTGGCGTTATCGCCTGATTTAACTAAAAAGGAACGTATTTTCTACGGCATTGGCGGGCTCTTGACGCTCGTTGGTTTTGGTATATCAGGGACACGTGGGGCGGTTGCAGTCATAGGAGCAGGAGCCGTAGTATATATATTTTTAAGTAAAAACATTAAAGTAATGGTGGTAGGAGGAATTGTCCTTTTTGGCGCTTATGCTTTCTTGAAATATACTACCATTTTACAAAATGTTGAGCAAATACGCCGAATGAGAACATCCATGAACTCAGATGATGCGTCTCTACTCGTTCGACTTGATAATCAAAAAAAATTCGCCCGTTACCTTAAATCAAGACCTATTGGAGGAGGCGTAGGAACGGCAGGATTTTGGGGAAGTAAATTTGGTCCTTATAAAGTTCCAGCCCAAATCGCAACCGATAGCCATTACGTGCGCATATGGGCAGAAACGGGTATAGTGGGTATCTGCCTTCACTTATTAATGTACGGTTATTTTATAGGGCAGGGCGGTTATATTATTTGGCATTTAAAAAATATGAACTTAAAAATCAAAGTCGCTTCAATATACTGCGGCACTGTTGGTGTTCTTGCCGCTAATTATGGCAATCAAATAACAAGTCAAACCCCGACGGGTATTCTAATTAGCATCGGAATTCCTTTGATAATGATGTCCCCGTTATTTGAAAAACAATTAGAAGAGCGGGCTAAAGCTAATGAACCCAGTGTGGTTTAATAAGCAATATCAATGCATATTAAAATATTGTTATATTTTCGTTTAAAACATTGATTTTCAATAATATATATCAATATCAATCATCAATTTCGCTCATATAATTTTGAAACGTTACCCCTCAATATATTTACCTTTTCTACTAAAATTGTTGAATATCAATTAACATTATCCTTGGGCTCATTATAAAAAAAAACCGATGCTGTATACATCGGTTTTATGAAAATTGAAAAGAAGAGACCTTATCAATATATTTTTTCTGTTCTTCGGTAATTGGTTTTATTCTGATACCAATCAATATACTGCACACCATTACTTTCAGCCCATTGATTAAATTTTAAAAATGCACTATTAATAGGCATTTTCTCCGCTGGATAACTGAAAGGTTGAGTGATATTGATAGCCCAAGGCAAGAACTTCTTCGTTTGATAATATTTACCATTACCTGAATCATCATCACCGGTTTTGAATAATGCCGTATTCGCTAAAGTAGTAGGCGTTTTACCTGGAAGATGTACCTCACGACCTCTCTCTTTATTGACAAAGATAAATGGATTATAAGGTGCACTACCCAGTACAGATTTATCAATCCCCTCAGTAAAATTGATGGCTAATCGAATGGTATCATATTTAACCGCCGCCTTATCTTTTTCTGTATTCACAAACCCACCCACAGGAGAACTCATGAAATTATAACCATTATCCAAGGCTATGAAAACAGCCTTAGTTTGTCCTGATTCAGTGCCATTCCCAGAAATATTGACAATATTTTCTTTGATTTTCATACCTGTAGCCGAAGCTACTTTATTAGGTGCAATTGGTAATTCAAAACCAAACCCATTGCGATAGCTTGCACCCATTGCTTTCAAAATCAGCGTAGCTCTGAGTTGTGTAACTTTATGCGCTGCATTCGATCTTTCTTCAAAATTATAATCAATAATCATATCATTCATGTCATAATCACCTCTTGAAGGGAAAGCGTCTTCAAATGCAAGCGTACCGTATTGATTAGCCGATGGGCCGTAACTCACGAAAGCGTAAGAAGGGTCATTAGGTGCTGCATCTTGTGCATCTGGAATACCGTCTTTGTCCGCATCAGGTGCATAATTAGATGTTTGCGCCACATTAGTAGTTTGAATAGCCGAGAATGGATTAGCCGTTACATAAAAAACAGCGTCATTAAAATCATTGTCACCTTGTGGGCGATTCAAGTCTTCAAAACCCATCAAAATTAGCTCGCGTGCTGGGTCAGCCAATAATGCGATGTGATTTCTGTAATTCGTCGTTGTAAAAGTATTAAAACTGCGATTTGAGTAACGCATTGGCAACCCGTTCTTCTCAGCTACTATATTTTGTGGCGTTTTCCAACCATCTGGCACTAAAAACCATCCAATGGTTGTTCCTGCAGGAAAACTACCCAAAAGCACTTTATCACCTGTCCTTAAGCCACCACCACTATTGTAGTAAGATACGTTTGGAAATACTACTTTGAGTTGAGCAATCTCATCAGCAGTAGTAGGCGGGTTATTCGTCGGATATGAATAATAA
>JANPHO010000290.1:0-4620 GCA_031424515.1 Saprospiraceae bacterium | reverse complement strand
CGCCTTCTTTAAACGATAATTTTATACTTCTCTCTTTGGCTTTTAATTCCAAATCTTCGAAAACTTCCTCTGCAAGGACATGAATATCAAATATTTGTATATCCAATGCCATTTGACCTGATTCCAATTTTGAGATGGTTTCCAAGTCTTCAACTATGCTTGTCAATCGTTCAAGATTTCGAGCAGCTTTCTGTAAGTACGAAATATTGATAGTAGGGTCATTGATGCCACCATCAATTAAAGTATGTAAAAAGCCTTGAATATTAAAAATGGGAGTTTTCAATTCATGAGAAACATTGCCGATGTAGTTGCGGCGATATTCCTCTAATTCTTCAAGATTGGCAATCTGCTTGTTTTTATTGGCTGCCCAAGTTTCCACTTCTTTTTCAACTTCATCTAATGAATCCGGGTCTATTAAATTTTGATTATCAGCTTTCTTAGCTTCAGTGATTTTTTTATAGATAATCTTGATTCGGCGATATATGAAGGTTTCGATCAGATATTTCACTAAAAAATAGCATACCACAAAACTCAAAATAGGCAACAGTATCAAACTTAACGCAGGAAAGAAAGTTTCGTCCGAAAAGTTAAGTACTAAAACGGAAATAAATATGGTAAAAGATGTCAATAATGCGGAATAAAATGAGACTTGCTGTGGCGTAGGATTTTTTAACATAGTAGTTGAAAGAATAATTGGTCTTTATTAAAATTTGACCTTAGAGTATTTTAAAATCTAAGATATTCTGCAAAATAAATCAATATTCCCTGCCTAAACAATTTTAACAGTATATAATTGATTTTAAATGCTCGAAATTATCAAAAGTCAAACTTATAGCCAATGCCTTTGAGGGTTTTTATATAATTTTCTCCTAATTTTTCACGCAATTTACGAATGTGAACATCAATTGTTCTATCGCCTACAATGACATCATTGCCCCATATTTTACTATAAATCTCCTCGCGGGTGAAAACTTTACCGGGTTTTGAAACCAAAAGCACAATCAGCTCAAATTCTTTACGCGGTAATTCAATAACTTCTTCCCCCCTCAGTATTTGAACTTTTTGACGATCTATTTCAAGGTCACCTATTTTAATAATGGGGGAATTGGTAGCGTCGTCCAATTTATTTCTTCTCAAAAGCGCCTTCACTCGACTTATCAGCACCTGCGGTTTGATGGGTTTGCTGATATAATCGTCACCGCCCACGTCAAGCGCATTTATTTGCGATAAATCTTCATCGCGAGCCGTTAAAAAAGCGATGGTTGTCTCATTGAATTCAGGTTGGGCGCGTATGCGGCGGCACACTTCGATACCGTCCATTTCAGGCATCATTATATCCAAAATAACCAGATTAGGGCGGTGTTGGCGAACCAATTCTATTCCCATTTTACCGTTAGAGGCAGTAATCACATCAAATCCTTCTTTTTTAAGGTTGTAACTTAAAAAATCTAAGATATCAATTTCATCATCTACAATTAGGATTTTCGTCATAATAAGTCTTACAAATTTTTAGATTGCAAAATTACTTGCCCAACTTAAAGTAAGTCTCATTTAAAGATTAAGTTAATGTTAACTTTTCGATTTTGATTTTCCTTACACTCGATATGCTCGATACACGAAAAACGAAATCCGATACACTACTGAACCTTTTTCGTGGAATCTAATCGAGTAGAATCCATTGATTTATCGTGTTTTGCTATCTCTTTCAGAACTTCTTTGTACACTTTATTCATCAAATACGGATTATCGCTCATTACCGACATGCTCGAATCAAAATCCTTACGGGTGATGCCGTTGCGCTCAAAAATTTGGGCGTAATAAAGCTTTGAAACACTATCTTTCATGATTTGCGATTCATTTTCAAAAGCCGCCTCCGCCAAATGAATATCGCTCAACACTTTATATAATTTATCTCTCGGAATGGGCAGTTTATCATCCTTACTTTTACATGAAACTATTAAAATCACTCCGATTACTATTAAAAACCTGTTCAAATATCGCATTTTATTTTATTTACTGAAATATTTACTTGAGCATTTTTGGATACCAAAACCCAGCTGAGCGTGCTGTTTTTTCATTAAAATCTGACCATTTGTCGACATTTAATTCAATTTTAACGATACCACAAGTCGGTAAATTATCAATATAATTTTTACTAAAACGATTGGCAAAAAACGTAAAGGTGGGATTGTGCCCATATATAAAAACCGTGTTTTTATCATTCGGTATGCCCCTTACAATGTGCAAAATGTCTGATTCAGTAGCTTCATATATCTCCTTTTCCTGTTGAATCGCATCGTTATTTATTTGAAACGCATCAGCGAAGTATTGTGCTGTCGTCAAAGCCCGTTTAGCAGGACTCGATACCAATAAATCAGGCTTTACCCCGAGGCCCCTCAGTAATTCAGCCATTCGAGGCGCATCTCTATGCCCACGTTCATCCAATTGACGCTCAAAATCCGTTTTACCTATTTCCGCCCAACTGGATTTAGCGTGGCGAATCAAATACAAAGTTTTCATAAAAAGTATTGATTTATAGCTTATTATATATTTTTATTTTATTAAACCAATTTAAAATTTGCTTAGCCCACTTATTTTACATTAAATTGCAAGTTTTATCAATCGGATACAGCATAAATAGATTTTTAAGATAGTAGCCAATTTCAAGTTTGCCCCCATACCCCCCAAAGGAGGATTACATAAGGAGAAAATATAAACTTATTTTATTGAAATGTAATCCCCCTTTGGGGCTATGGGGGCAAACTTGAAAATCCACGAACTTTTAAATCTAATCACATAAGAGTAAAATTACAGAATAAAATTGCGAAATTACGATTTCGCCACTATTTTTAAAATGAAAGCGAATTTTCCTTTAGCAGATATTGAACTTAATATCGAAGATGATATTATCGAAAAAGCGGAACAGATAATATCGGGCAGTAGTTTTAAAGCTATCAATGAGGTAGAAAAAAATCTATGGGTCGGTCGCATGGATGAAAACGATGAACTGATTGAAACAGAAATACAGCTTTCGGGCTCAAAGGTAAAGAGTTTTACGTGCGAATGTTCGATATTTAAAAAAGATATGATTTGTGCCCATGTTGCTGCCAGTTTAATGGTTTTGAGGCGGCGTAAAATACAGGATAAAGAACAAAAAGAGGCATTAAAAATACCCAAAAGAGAGGTTTCAGAAGCTCCCACTAAGCTCACGATTCCGCACATACTTAAGCGCATTGAAACCAACCAATTGATCGAATTTATCGCCGATTATGCCCGCAACGATAAGCAATTTGCACTCGCCCTCAAAACCCGTTTTACGGGCGATTTGATGGAAGGCAATTTCGTGGAACATTATAAATCATTGATTGATACCACTTTAAAAGCCGCCAAAAACCCAAAAGGAAAGCTCACGCCCAAAGGTTGGTTGCAGTTTTTCACCCTACTCGATGAGCTGAAACAAAAGGCGGAAGTTTATTTTAAAAAAGGAGAATTGCAAGATAGTTTTGAATTGATAAAACTTTCTTTGCCGCTCATCCATAGATACCTGCGTTCTTATGATTCACCACATACAAAATTGTACCGAAGACAAGTACTTTTTTTTGAAATACTGAGGGGGTACTCCGAACTCTTGATTTCACCCGAATTATCCGAAAATATTTTCAACTTTATGTTGACTGAATATACCACCAATGTAAAATTCAAATTTTCAGATATCCTTTTTGAATGGCTCATTCGGAATATTTATACGAAAACAGAATTAGAAAAAGTGCTACAAGTTATTGAAAATCAAATACTTGTGCAAAGAGGCAACTTCGATGTTCAAGACCGATTGATGACCCAAAAAATCCAATTGCTCCAAAAAAACGGTAGGGTAGAAGAAGCCAGTAAAATGATTTTGTCAGTTTCTACAAGTCCCGAAATACTCTTATTTGCCATCCAAACGGCAATTGATAATGGTGATTTGGTTTTAGCAAAAAGCCTATGTATGAATGGTTTGGAAATTTTTAAAAGCTCGACAATCGCCCTTGAACAAATAGAAGAACTGCTTTTGAAAATTGCCCAAAACACCCGCGATACTGAGGGGGTGCTGAAATACGCTGAAAAACGTTATTTAAAAACCCTTCAATGGGAATATTTTCTACTTTTAAAAGAGTTTGGAATCGCGCCTGCACGTCTCAAAAATATTGTTCAAATTATTGAAAACTTGCCGTATAGAATTGAAAAGAGGGATGCCTTAGCGGGGATTTATTTCCATGAAAAACAATACGATAAATTGATTGAAATGATTAAAAATCTTCAATCTCTTGAGCTTTTAAAAAGATTCGGCTTAGAGTTATGGAAAATAGATAATGATTCGGGCTTTGAATTACACAAACAGATTATTTACGAATATTTATTTACGCACCTCGGTCGCCCGCCCGCGCAACGCATTCGCACTATTTTAGAAAGCCACATTGAAAATAAAGGTTGGGCGCTCTCAGATTTGATCATCACTGCTCTTAAAAATGATTTCCCAGAACGCTATTCCCTCAAAGAAGAATTTGATGATATGCTTTTGGAATACGAAAAAAAGCAGATGTTGAATAAAATAGGGTAGTTGAAGATTTAAGATTTAAGATT
>JANPHO010000289.1:0-19102 GCA_031424515.1 Saprospiraceae bacterium | reverse complement strand
CGCCTGGTATAGTGTCTTATACTTTCCGAAATGATTTTGCCAAAGACATGGTGAAAACATTGGATTATACAAAATCATTGGGCGTTACGAATATTGAGTTTTCAAATTTATTCGGTAAAAAGGCTTCTGAACTGAGGGGGTTATTGGATGCTCGGGGTATGGTTTGCACCAGTTACGGCACCAATTACGATGCATTATTGAATAAAACGGATTCAATAATTCAAGATGCCAAAGCTCTCGGAGCCGAGTTTGTGCGTGTGGCGTGGATTCCGCATACCAATCCGATGGATATTGAATTGGCTAAAAAAACGGTTGCAGATTTCAATGCAATGGGTAAAAAATTGAAAGAAGCAGGCTTGACTTTTTGCTACCACAATCACGGTTTTGAGTTTTTACCGTATCAAAATGGGACTTATTTTGATTATATTGTTCAAAATACGAACCCTGATTTTGTATCTTTTGAAATGGATATTCTCTGGGTTTTTCACCCTGGGCATGACCCCGCTGCTTTGCTCAAAAAGTATCCTAAACGCTTTCGTTTGATGCACGTCAAAGACTTGAAAAAAGGCGTAAAAGGGGATTTTTCGGGCGGTACACCTAAGGAAAATGATGTTACGCTTGGCACAGGTCAATTGAATTTGCCCGAAATATTGAAAGCCGCTCGCAAGACGAAAATCAAATATTTTTACATAGAAGATGAAAATGACAAATCAATGGAACAAGTGCCTTTGAGTTTGGCTTATTTGAAATCTCTCTAAAATCTACCCCCTCAGTATAAATGAGTAAACAGTCCTTTAAATCCATTAAAAATAATTAATCATGAAAACCTTATTCAAACTCTATCTAATTATTGGCTTGTTGATTCATTCAACTTTTGCTTTTTCTCAATCTGAAAAAATAGATACAATTCTTATAAATCGACATGTCGGAAAAGGCGAGTTTAGCTCAGTTACTCCAACAAGCGATTTCAGAATGGATGATGAAGGTAGGCTTAAATATATTGGAATGCCCAAAGGAATGGACACTTTCCGATTGACATTTAAACCGTTTGATGTGAAGCAATATTACTACGACAGGTTTAAAAGTGGAAAAATTACACTTCAAGACATGAAGAAAAGGTTTAACGATGATATAGATACACTGATGTTATCAAAGGATTTTATCAAATATCGAGTAGGTGTATTTTCAGGTTTAAAAGGCAAAAACAAAGTTATTATTGTTGATGCCAATAATAATTTTGATTTCTCTGACGATAAGGTTATTGAGTTTGACACTACTGTTTATTTTAAAAAGAAATTGTCCGAAGTTTCAATTAAAGAACCTTCAATATACTTGAAATATGAGATTTTTTATGAATCAAGGGTCTTACCAAGGATAAGCACGGTGAAAATACTACCCTACAGTGAAACATCTTCTTTTAAAGATGAAATGGATAAGAAACTCGCTGTGTATATTAATAGTTTTAGCTATTACAAAACTGTTTTGGACATCAATGGTAAATCGTATTATATTGAATTGAACCACAATGATAATAATGTCTCTCAAACAAAAGAAATTCTACTATTGCCTTTGGATAGTCTCAATAAATCAACTATAAAAAGAGAGAATTTCACCTTTAAAACCAATGAGAAATTTGCGGCAAACGGCAATATCTTTTCGATATTCAAAATCTCTCGTTTTGCAGATACACTTTTTCTTAAAAACTGGGGTAAAGGAGAATATGTAGATGGGAATAAATTGGGCATGCGTTCTCTTCCTTTTTGTAAACAAAGCATCGAAGATTTGCCTATTTGCTCAGAAAAATTGAAGGGTAAATATGTGTTAATTGATTTTTGGGGTACGTGGTGTGGACCCTGCATTGCGTCTATTCCTGACATAAAGAAAATTAGAGATGCTTTTAGTGAAAATGATTTAGAGATAATCAGTGTTGCAGCGGATAATAATTTGGAAAAAGTCAAAATGTTCATAAAAGAACGCGGTATGAATTGGACGCATTTACAACAAGAAAATAATTCAAAGAATAAAGACGATTTGACTTCCATTTTCAATGTTTCTGCGTTCCCAACCACTATTTTGATTGATGAAAAAGGTTTGATAGTTGATCGAGGTTCAGGGTCAGATTTTGTTAATGAGCTTTATGATAAGTTGAAAAAAATGTTGAAATGAAAAAATCGGATATTACTTATTTGAAATCACTTTAAAATCTATCCCCTCAGTATTTGGGTATTTGAAATGCTATTTTTTAATAAAATAATCTAAGTTTCGTGATTAGTAACTGTAACACGAAACTTAGGGTAAAAATGAAAAATCATGACTAAACGAATCATTTTACTCGCTATTATTTGGGTAAACACACTGTACGCAGTTATTGCGCAACCTATTGAGCGATTTGTAAAAGTAGTGGTCGCGGCTGACCGCCCCGATTGGACTTATAAAATTGGTGAAACGGTGCGCTTTACTATTTCAGTTTTTAAACACGGTAATTTAGAGAATAATGTCCGTGTGCGCTATGAAATTGGTGCTGAAAAACAAGAACCAACTATAAAAGAAACGGTCATTTTACCCAACGGTTTTCAAATTGTAGAAGGTGGGACGATGACGACTGCAGGCTTTTTGCGTTGTGTTGCCGTTGCTGAAATAGACGGGAAGGAATACCGCAGCTTGAGCACGGCTGCATTTGACCCCCTCAGTATTAGCCCGACTGTGGAGAATCCCACGGATTTTGATGCCTTTTGGAGTGATGCTAAAGCAGATTTAGCAAAAGTTCCATTGGATGCTAAAATGACTTTGATGCCCGAACGGTGTACTGAAAAGGTCAACGTTTATCACGTCAATATTCAAAATTTTAGGGTAGGAGCGAGGCTTTATGGTATTTTATGTGTGCCTAAAAAAGAGGCTAAATATCCAGCTTTGCTGCAAGTGCCAGGGGCAGGTGTGCGCCCTTATGCGGGAGATGTTGTCAATGCTGAAAAAGGCATCATTACGCTTCAAATTGGGATTCATGGCGTTCCTGTAAATATGGATGTATCGGTTTACAATGATTTGGGCGCGGGTATTTTAAATGGTTATCCCAACTATAATTTAGATGATAAAAACCGCTTTTTTTACAAGCGCGTTTACATGGGTTGTATTCGGGCGAATGACTTTTTGACCAGTTTACCACAATATGATGGTGTTAATTTGGCGGTTACAGGTGGTAGTCAGGGTGGTGCATTGTCAATTGTTACGGCGGCTTTGGATAGTCGGGTGAAATGGTTGGGCGCTTTTTATCCCGCATTATCGGATGTGACGGGTTATTTAAAGGGTAGGGCAGGGGGGTGGCCTCATTATTTTGATAAAGGTAATCGGGTTTTTAATGAAACAAAGGAAAAAATAACAACGGTGGGTTACTATGACGTCGTCAATTTTGCACGGCGTGTTAAAATCCCTGGTATGTATTCATGGGGTTTTAATGATGAAACATGCCCACCAACATCAATGTATTCGGCTTATAATGTTATCAATGCGCCCAAAGATTTGTTTTTAGCGCTTGATACGGGGCATTGGACTTATCCAGAGCAAACTGAAAAAATGACAGCTTGGTTGGTCGAGAGATTGAAAGGGAAATAATATGATACCCCCCTCAGTATTTAAGGGATTTTAAGACAGATAACTCGTTTAAGTCAAAATTATAAAACAACAAAATGAAAAGAATAACACTCACCACTCTCGGTTTCTTTTTTTTAACAATAATTGCATTCGCTCAAACCAAAAAGCAGAGCATGGCTTCGCTCATAGATGAACAAATGCGCTTTGCCAGTAAGCAATATAAAGTATTAGCGAAAAATGTCCCTGCGGATAGAATGCCTAAAAGTCTGAAAGAAGGGAAAGTGGAAACCAGTGACACTAAATGGTGGTGCAGTGGTTTTTTTCCAGGCTCCCTTTTATATATTTATGAATATACCAATGATGCAGAAATAAAAGCCGAAGCACAACGGCGATTGGATATTCTTGAAAAAGAAAAGCATTACACAGGCAACCACGATTTGGGTTTTATGATGTATTGCAGCTTTGGCAATGCCTATCGTCTTTTCAATAGACCTGAAGATAAACGGACGATTGATACGGCGGCGATGTCTTTATCAACGCGTTATCGCCCGTCTATTAAGGTGATTCAGTCTTGGAATTCGAGTGCCAAATTTAAATGCCCGATTATCATTGACAATATGATGAATTTGGAGTTATTATGTTGGGTGACGGATAATGGTGGTGATGCCAAATTTAAAGATATTGCCGTTACGCACGCGAATACAACGATGGCAACTCATTTTAGACCCGATTATAGTTCTTACCATATAATAGATTATAACTTAGAAACGGGCAAATTGGAGCGTAAAATGACACATCAAGGCTATGCTGATGAGTCCGCTTGGGCGCGTGGGCAGGCTTGGGGTTTGTATGGCTATATTACGATGTATCGTTTTACTAAAGATCTGCGTTATTTGGATTTATCAAAAAAAATCGCCAATTTTTTATTGAATCATCCCAATAAAACAGCTGATTTAATCCCTTACTGGGATTATAATGCGCCTAATATTCCGAAAGCTTTGCGCGACGCTTCGGCAGGGGCAATTATTGCTTCGGCGTTATTGGAGTTGGGTCAATATTCAGCGGATGCAGAAAGAACAAAATATGTGAATACGGCTGAAAAAATGCTGCGTTCACTCGCTTCGAGCACTTATCGCGCTAAATTAGGTCAAAATGGTGGTTTTTTATTGATGCATAGTGTAGGGCATTTCACGGCCAATTCAGAAATAGATACCCCTTTAACGTATGCGGATTATTATTTCTTGGAAGGTTTGAAAAGGTATAAAGATTGGTATTTAAAATAGTAATTTTACTGCTTTAAAAGCTCTTAAAATGATGGATTTTTCAACAATTTTAGAACAACTCAAAACGGATAAAGCCATTCCTTTCGCCATTCCCATTTTTCTGCTGGCAATGGTTGTAGAATGGTATCTTGGGAAAGAGGAACGCCCTGATTTTTACAAACGGAAAGATATGTTTGTGTCTCTTTCTATGGGTATTCTATCGGGTATCGTTGAGTTCATTCCTAAGGTTTTAGCTTTTGGGGCGTTTTATTATTTACATGAAATCAGTCCTTTGCGAGATATTGTTGAAAGGCAGTGGTGGACTTGGATTTTATTGTTTTTTTTGGATGATTTTGCCTATTATTGGCATCACCGATTGAATCATGAAGTTCGCTTTTTTTGGGCAGGTCATGTGCCACATCATTCATCGGTGAAATACAATTACGGAACAGCATTGAGGCAAGGGGTAGGCGAGCGGGTGCATAAATTCCTGTTTTGGCTCTGGATTCCCCTGCTCGGTTTTGACCCCATTATGGTTTTTATGATGATGGGTTTAAATCTGATTTACCAGTTTTTTGTTCATACGGACCTTGTTTATAAACTACCGAACTGGTATGAGTTTATTTTCAATACGCCCTCGCACCACCGCGTGCACCATGCCTCAAACATCCGTTATTTGGATAGCAATCACGCGGGTGTTTTGATTATTTGGGACAGGCTTTTTGGTACGTTTTCAGAAGAAAAAGATACCGAAAAACCTGTTTATGGATTAACTGTGAACATCAATACCTATAACCCGCTCATTGTTGCTACGCATGAGTACAGTGCCATTTTTCAGGACGTTCAACGCGCTAAAAAATGGTCGGATAAGTTGAAATACATCTTTTATGCGCCCGGTTGGAGCCATGATGGAGAGGATAAAAGAGCTAAAACGCTGCGAAAGCAGATAGAAAGTTAAATTAATTTAAAAAATTATATGCTTCCGTCTCTTTTTAAGCAACATTTTTAAAAAACTGCTGTCTTCTTTTTATTGCTTAACAATTAAAAATTTTACAGCCATGCAAAAAATCTTTACCCGAAGTTTCTCCATGTTTTTCATGGTGCTATTTTTTAGCACTGCTCTTTTAGCGCAAGAAACAACCACGCCTACCGAAGAAAAAGTCATAATTACCATTAGAGGAACCGATGCGAAAGGGGCTAAAATCACCAGAAGTATGATGAAAACTGGAGAGGATGCTAAGAACTTTAATGTCAATGAATACATCAAAGAGAATACTAAAGATTTGATTGACCCTTCAATAACAATAAGAGATAATGAAGATAATAAAGAATCTAAAAAAGAGCATAAAAACAAGCACTTTACATACAATTACACCTATAATAACGACAATAATTTTAATACTCATAAAGAAAAAAAAGGTTTTCTGGGCGTGAGCCAAAAGGAAGAAAGTTATGAAAATACTGAGGTTTTTAACCCCGATAACTCGGCGGGGGTGGCTGTTAAAATTACCCGTAATTCAGGAGCTGCCAAAGCTGGTTTGAAAGAGGGCGATGTTCTTTTGCAATTGAATGATGCACCCATAAATAAGTTTCACGACATTTCTGTTTTCATGCGGACGACTAAGCCGAGTGATAAAATACAAGTTAAGTATCTCCGCAATGGTAAAACGCAAGTCGTAACGGCAACCCTCGGTCAACCAGAAGATGCTTGGAGCATCAACAATGAAGAAAAAGAAGCCTGCTTAGGTGTTTATACAACTACTCGTGCGTTGAAAGGTCAACGTGGGGCGGTAATACAGGATTTTACACCCGTAAGCGCAGCTAAGGAGGTATCCATGCAAGTAGGCGATGCTATCTCAGCCGTCAATGGAATAACCGTAAACAGCCACCAAGAGCTTTGGGACGAAATCGCTAAATACAAACCCAATCAAAAAGTAAGGGTTACGTACACTCGTGATAACAGCGAGCCTTTATTGATAACAGCGACTTTGAAAGCCTGTAAACCTACCGAAGAAAAAATTATCGTTGTTCCAGAAATAAAAGAGGAAACAGAAAACGTAAACGTCAAGCCCGATTTAAGCGAGCAGAGGGAGTTAAAACTTGAAAATTTTAGTACTTTCCCAAACCCCGTTAATGATATGGTGAATATCTCTTTTCAAGGGGAATCAGTACCGACTACTTTATCGCTATATCACCTCAGTGGCAGGGTGCTTTATCAACAAACGCTCAGTGATTTCAATGGCGACTACAACCAACGCTTTGATTTGAGTGCTTATGCGAAAGGTGTTGTAGTTGTACGCGTTTTACAAGGTGAAAAAGTATTCGCTAAGCGGATTGTTGTCAATTAAATATGCGCCCATCAGTTTCGATTCTCGGAATGACTTATTTTCAATAAAAAGCTACTTCAAAACGGAATGTTTGGGGTAGCTTTTTTATTGAGTGTGAATGAGCCATGAGGCATTTACGGAATGGAGTTTTTATTTTTTATTAAAATGCCAATATAGTATCAATATTTGCCAAAATAGTGGAAATATGATTCACTATTATATGCGTCCTTTGCATATGATTCATTACATTAGAGCGAAAGTCTTTTTGATTAAGAAACTATAAATCATAGAATATGCAACGCCACTGTTTAGCTCTCGACTTAAAAAAATCGCCCAAACTGATTGCTGAATACGAGCGATACCATGAAAAAATACCCAAAGCCATTGAAAAAAGTATTCGTGAAGCGGGTATTACTAATCTCGAAATTTATCGGATTGGCACGCGTATGTTCATGATTTTAGAAGCCACCGATGACTTTTCCTTTGAAAAAAAAGGGGCAATGGATGCTTCAAATCCCGATGTGCAAGCGTGGGAAGAACTCATGTGGCGTTTTCAAAAACCACTCAAAGAAGCGAAAGAGGGTGAAAAATGGCTCATAATGAAACAAATCTTTCAATTATGACATTAAACAAGGGTATCTATACCAAAAAATGAATAAAAAATGCCAAAATAGGTAAGTGCAAGCTGATGGGAGACGCTTACTTTTGGTAAAATTTTGAAATTATGAAAATCGGTTTATTTATACCGTGTTATGTGGATCAGTTTTATCCGAAAGTGGGCATTGCTACTTTGGAGCTTTTGGAAAAATTAGGCTGTGAGGTTCATTTTCCACTCAACCAAACTTGCTGTGGGCAACCCATGGCAAACTCAGGTTTTGCTTCGCTTTCAAAAGGATGCGATGCCAATTTTATGGATAATTTTGATGGTTTTGATTATATCGTTGCGCCTTCGGGCAGCTGCGTTTTACACATAAAAGAGCATTTACACAGTGAAAATGACCCTAAAAAGGCGGATATACTGAGGGGTAGGGTTTTTGAATTAGTGGAGTTTTTAACGGATATTTTAAATATAGAAAATATAGAATCGTCATTCCCACACCGTGTAGGTTTGCATAATAGTTGTCATGGGCAGCGTATGTTGGGATTGAGTTCGATGTCGGAAAGGGTAGGGGTATCTTTTTCAAAACCTATTTTTTTATTAAAAACGGTAAAAGGGCTTGATTTAGTAGCCTTAGAAAGGTCAGATGAATGTTGTGGTTTTGGGGGAACATTCTGCGTAACGGAAGAAGCCGTTTCAGTAAAAATGGGAAAAGATAGGGTAGCTGACCATTTGGCGCATCAAGTAGAATACATCACAGGCGGCGATATGTCGTGCCTCATGCACATGGAAGGGATTTTAAAAAGGCAAAATAGTGGTGTAAAAGTCATTCACATTGCTGAAATATTGAATGCAGGAAAGGTCGTAAGTAGTTTGGCTAAAATAAACACTGCTATCTTTTAAAGTCGGTTCTGAAAATCATACAAAATACTCCGTTTTACTCCGCATTTTGCATGATTTTCAGCCCGACGATAGCAGTGTTTATTTCTTTACGCCTACTTGCAAACGGTATAAAATTGTTAAAATGTTGTTTCTTTAGGGCGTTTTTAAATGAAAATCGTAAGAATATGGAAGAACAAGGCAAATTAATGCCTTTTGAGGGCAAACCCATCCGAAAAATTTGGTTTAATGAAGAGTGGTGGTTTTCGGTGGTGGATATTGTGGAAGTATTGACGAATAGTTCGCAACCGTCGAGATATTGGTCGGATTTGAAAAAACGGTCAGAAAAGGAAAGCAATCAATCTTTCGCATTTTGCGAAAGATTGAAATTACCTCGTCCAGACGGTAAAACTTACCCATCGGACTGTGCTAATACTGAGGGGTTGCTTCGGATTATCATGTCAGTGCCTTCGCCCAACGCTGAGCCTTTGAGATTGTGGTTGGCGCAAGTAGGGAAGGAGCGCATTGATGAAGCCGAAAATCCAGAATTGGCTTTTGACCGTGCCCGTGAAATTTATAAAGCCAAAGGCTATCCCGATGATTGGATTGGTTATAGAGAGAAAAGTATTTTAATTCGGAAAGAACTAACCGACGAGTGGAAAAAACGAGATGTTTCACAAAATACCGAATTTTCGATTTTAACGGCTGAAATATCAAAAGCTACTTTTGGATTAACACCCAGTGAGTATAAAAATTTGAAAGGCTTGGATAGGCAAAATCTACGCGACCACATGACTAATTTTGAGCTCATTTTAACAGCTTTGAGCGAAGAAGCAACGCGCCATATTGCGGTCAGGGACGATTCTCAAGGTTTTGAAGAGAATAGGGAAGCGGCAGTGAAAGGCGGCAATATTGCGGGTAAAGCGCGCCGAAATTTGGAAAAAGATTTAGGTGAAAGCGTCGTTTCCAATAAAAACTACCTGAATTTAGGTCAAGAAAACAATAGTGAATTGCCTTCTGAAAAAGACGGTGAAGAATAGCTTAATATTTAAATTTTATGTAAAATGCTCAATCACGCACAAGCTTCCGACATATTCAACGCAGACGAGCCAAGGGTCGATTGGCACGACGAATCTCTGTGGTTCATTCGCCAAAAGCGCGACAAAGCGGCTTGGACATTGCCAGAGTGGGAAATACTGAGGGGTCTCGCTTCTCAGATAAAAGACCATACTTTAGCAAATATGGATACCCTTTTGGAGCAATTTGAAGCCAATGCTAAAGCCAACGGCATCACAATCCATTGGGCAGCAGATGCACAGGAGCATAATGACATCGTTTTAAATATCATGAAAAAGCATGGTTTTAAAAAGATGGTCAAGTCAAAATCCATGCTTACAGAAGAGTGCCATTTGAATCCTTTTTTGGAAAAAAATGGCATCGAAGTCATTGATACCGATTTGGGTGAACGCATCGTGCAATTGAGAAATGAGCCACCGAGCCATATCGTAATGCCTGCTATTCACTTAAAAAAGCAAGATATTGGGGATACTTTTCATGAACATCTGGGCACTGAAAAAGGGGCAACCGACCCGCAATACTTGACCGAAGCGGCTCGTCAACATCTTCGCGTTAAATTTATCGCTGCCGATATAGCCCTCACAGGCGTTAATTTTGCCATCGCCGAAACGGGTGGTTTTGTGGTCTGCACCAACGAAGGCAATGCCGATATGGGCGCACACCTCGCTAAAGTGCATGTTGCGTGCATGGGTTTTGAAAAAATTATTCCGAGAGCGGAGCATTTGGGGGTGTTTTTACGCCTTTTAGCAAGGTCGGCAACAGGGCAGCCGATTACGACATATTCAAGCCATTTTCAAAAACCGAGAGACGGGCAGGAGATGCACATCGTTATAGTGGATAATGGTCGCTCAACGCAGCTGGGGCGCGCTGATTTTCGCAATTCTTTGAAATGTATTCGCTGCGGTGCGTGCATGAATACATGTCCAGTGTATCGTCGAAGCGGGGGGCATTCGTATCACAGTGCGGTGGCTGGTCCCATCGGCATCATCCTCGCGCCTAATTTGGACATGAAAAAAAATGCGGATTTACCCTTTGCGTCCACTTTATGCGGCAGTTGCACGAATGTATGTCCCGTAAAAATTGATATTCACGACCAAATTTGGAAATGGCGGCAAGTAGTAGTTGAGAAAGGATACGTTGATTTTAGTAAAAAACAAGGCATTAAATTGATGAATACCGTTTTATCAAGCCCGAAAATATATCGTTTGGCGGGTAAAATCGGTCGTAATACCATGCGCTTTGCACCATTTTTAGTGAATAATGGCTTGAACCCGTGGTACAAACAGCGGGATATGCCCGAAGCACCCAAAGAGAGTTTTAGGGATTGGTATTTGAAAAATAGAAAATAGAGGTTATCGAGGATAATTTCCAATATCTTCAAGGACTCGACGTAAAATGATGCGCTCGGGATTATTTAAATCTAAAACTTTAATTGTAGCCAATGCAATTTTAGTTTTAGCTAAGATTTCACCATTGGAGTATTGAAAGTGATATTCCCATTTATCGGTGCGAGGGTTAAATAGTCGAATTAGCCGTTTACTTTCTGCAATATAAGTACCTAAATCTGTACCTTTATTTTGATTGCAAAGAGAACAAGTGTAAGCTAAGTTGTCAGTTTGATTAGTTCCGTTATGCTTTAAACTGATAATATGGTCAACTTGATATGTGAAAACCAAATCGTCTTGATGAATACGACAATACTCACAGCAGTAATTAGCCCGTTTGGCTACTAAGTTGCGTACAGAATCAGAAACGTAACGATTCATGCGGCTAATTGTTTTCGAGCACGCGCTTTTGTAAGAGCAATGAGGTGTTCAAGAGCCATATAACGGTCGAGTTCATATTGCTCATCAAGAGTCAGTTGATTATCTTTTTTCTTAAAAATCAAATTCTCAACACGCTCTTGGACAGCATCAGATGGGCGCCACGCTATAAGGCTTTTAGGGTCAAGTTTGGCTAAAAAGTCAGCCACTTCATCATATCCTAAAATGTTTGCAGTCATATTTTCTTTTTATATTTTAACAAAAATAGCCCTTTTTTTTAAAGAATACAAATAATGAGCTTTATGAGCCGTGAAAATATTTTAAATAAAATACGCCAAAATCGCCCTAAAGAGTGGGTGGAAATGCCTCAAAATATTACTTTTGAAGCGAATTTTAGTGATAAAATTGAAAAATTTACGGAGGTACTGAGGGGTATTGGTGGAACGGTTTTAGCGTTTGAAAATTTCATTGATAATCAGGTTTATGTTAACAATGAGTTCTCAGACGCTCAAACAACTATTAATCTTGTTCCTGAAATAGCCTTTGGGAACGCGGATATTTCAATAATCAATGACCCGCATGATTTAGCACCCGTGGATGTGGCGATACTGAGGGGTCAGTTTGGGGTGGCTGAAAATGGCTCAATTTGGTTGGATGAATCTGACTTTGGTGGGCATCGGGTTTTGCCTTTTATCACCCAACATTTGATTATAGTTTTAGATAAAAAAAGGATATTCAATAATATGCACGAGGCGTATGCTCAATTGGATATTACTAAAACGGGCTTCGGGCTGTTCCTTGCAGGTCCCTCTAAAACGGCGGATATTGAGCAATCATTAGTGATTGGGGCGCATGGGGCAAGAAGTTTGGTTGTACTTTTAGTTGATTAGTTATTGTTTTAAAGTAAAATATAAGAAACGTAGCCCCTACCCCCAAAGGGGGAGTTTCACTCTGAAAATGCCAAAATTGTGCATTTTTGGGTATTTTTCATCTTTAGTGAGCAGAACGCCCCCCTTGGGGGTAGGGGGGCTAAATTTTTAAGTAAAATATAAGAAATCTATTATGGAAGCTGTTATTCAGGCTAAAAACACCCAAGGAACTGGGAAACAAATTTTTTTACAAATCCACTCCGCCGATAATGTGTTGGTTGCTTTGCAAGATTTAAAAGCGGGAACGCCCATTCAATTCAACGGGCAAGAGTTTGAACTTAAACAGGATATTGCGGCTAAGCACAAGTTTGCGATTAACGCTCTCAGTATTGGTGACACCGTAAAGATGTACGGTGTTTTAGTAGGAAAAGCAGTTCAAACAATTGAGCAAGGTGGTTTGATTTCAACTCAAAATTTGAAACATGCTTCCGAAAAATTTGGTGGTCGTCAATCTGACTACAAATGGCAAGCGCCCGATGTGAGCCGTTGGAAAAAAAGCAGTTTTATGGGGTATCATCGCTCAGATGGGCAGGTGGGCGTGCGGAATTATTGGCTTGTTATTCCATTGGTTTTTTGCGAAAATAGGGATATTTTAATATTAAAAGATGCCTTTTTAAAAGAATTGGGCTACGCTCAACCCGATATTTATCGCCAAAACTTAGGCGATTTAGTCCGTTTTTACAAAAAAACAGGGAATACTGAGGGGTACGTTTCAGAAAAATCTAAGAAAGAATCGCTCTCCAAAAAGCTTTTCAAAAACGTGGATGGCATCAAGTTTTTGACCCACGAAAGCGGTTGTGGTGAAACGCGAGAAGATTCCGCAAATTTGTGTGCCTTGCTAGCGGGTTACTGCGTCAATCCGAATGTGGCGGGTGTGACAGTACTAAGTTTGGGCTGTCAACACGCTCAAATTGACCTTTTAAAAGCTAAAATTGCTGAAAAAGACCCTAATTTCGATAAACCCCTCCACTTTTTTGAACGCCAAAAATGGGATTCAGAATGGTCAATGTTGAGTGAAGCTACGCGCCAAACTTTCAATGGCTTAATAGAAATCAATAAATTAAAACGTAAAAAGACCCCCCTCAGTAAATTGAGCATTGGGGTGAAATGTGGCGGTTCGGATGGCTTTTCAGGCATTTCTGCCAACCCTGCGGTAGGTCATGCCGCTGATTTGGTGGCGGCGCTGGGTGGGAAAGTTTTAATGGCAGAATTTCCAGAACTCTGTGGCGTGGAGCAAGAGTTGATTAACCGTTGCGTGGATGACAAAACGGCAACAAATTTCTCCTATTTAATGACGGAATATGAACGCCGTGTAGAAGCGATTGGGGCAAATTTCGATATGAATCCAAGCCCAGGTAATATCAAAGATGGCTTAATAACGGACGCTATAAAGTCAGCGGGTGCTGCCAAAAAAGGGGGCACTTCGCCCGTAGTGGAAGCTTTGGGATATGGTGGATATGCTACAAAATCAGGCGGTTTGACGCTCGTGTGTACGCCTGGAAGCGATGTGCAAGCGACAACGGGCATGGGTGGTGCGGGTGCAACTATCCAGCTTTTTACCACAGGTTTGGGTACTGCTACGGGTAACCCCATTACGCCTATGGTGAAACTTTCGACGAATAATATCCTTGCTGAACGCATTAGTGATATTATTGATGTCAACTGTGGCGGCATTATCACGGGTGAAAAAACAGTGGAAGAAATGGGCGAAGATATTTTAGAATATGTCATTGACCTTGCCAGTGGTAAATACGATACAAAAGCCATGATTTTGGGGCAAGATGATTTCATTTTCTGGAAACAGGGGGTTTCACTTTAGTTTAAAATTAGCATTATATGTTTAGTTTAAAAAATAAAAAAGCAGTTATTACAGGTGGTGGTAGTGGTATCGGGCAAGCGATTGCAGTGCTATTTGCTAAACAAGGTGCGAGTGTTCATATCATAGAATTGAGTGAAGAATCTGCAAAAAATACGCTCAACCGCATTCATACTGAAGGGGGGCAAGCAACCGCTTACCCTTGTAATGTGACCGATCAAGCTGCAGTTTTAGCGACGTTTGAAAAAATAGGGAAAATAGATATTTTAGTCAATAATGCGGGTATTGCGCACGTTGGGAACGTGGAAAATACTTCGGAAGCCGATTTTGACCGCATTATTTCAGTCAATATTAAAGGCGTATATAACTGTTTGAAAGCGGCGATTCCTTTGATGAAACAAAATGGCGGCGGTGTTATTTTGAATATGGCGAGCATTGCGGCATTAGTGGGAATACCCGATAGATTTGCGTATTCGATGTCGAAAGGAGCGGCTTTAGCCATGACATTATCGGTGGCAAAGGATTATTTAAAAGACAATATTCGCTGCAATTCTATTTCTCCCGCGCGAATTCATACGCCATTTGTGGATGGTTTTTTAGATAAAAATTACCCCGATAATAAGGCTGAAATGTTTGAAAAACTTTCTAAAACGCAACCGATTGGGCGCATGGGTACGCCCGATGAGGTGGCGTCTTTGGCTTTATATTTATGCAGCGATGAAGCGGGTTTTATTACAGGCTGTGATTATCCTTTAGATGGCGGATTTGTGAAACTAAACAATTAAAAATCAACTGATTATAAAATGAAACTATTCAAATTTATTGAAAGAGGAAAAGCCAAATGTGGCGTTGAACTCGATGGAAAGAACTTTAGTGTTGCTAAATATTTTAAAGATTACGATGAAAATTTCTTTGAAACGGATGGCTTGACGCGCTTAGAAGAAATTGTGCAAAGTGGTAATGCGACACCGCTTATTTCAAAGAAAATCAACTATGCAGCACCCGTGGCACGCCCTTCAAAAATTGTGTGCATTGGTCTGAATTATGCCAAACACGCTGCTGAATCGGGCATGGCAATACCGCCCGAACCCGTTGTGTTTTTTAAATCAACCACGGCTTTATGCGGACCTAATGATGACGTTATTATCCCCCGCAATTCGGTAAAAACGGACTGGGAAGTTGAATTAGCGGTCGTTATTGGTAATAAAGCGAGTTATATTGAGGAATCTGAGGCAATGGATTATGTAGCGGGCTATGCTTTGCACAACGATTATTCGGAGCGTGAATTTCAATTGGAGCGCAGTGGGCAATGGGTAAAAGGGAAAAGTAATGACACTTTTGCGCCTTTGGGACCTTTTTTAGTGACGAAAGATGAAATGCCCGACCCGCATAACCTCAATATGTGGTTGAGTGTAAACGGTGAAAAATTACAGGATTCGAATACGGATGATATGATTTTTAAAATCCCTTTTGTGATTGCTTATTTGAGCCAATTTATGACTTTATTGCCGGGCGATGTGATTTCAACGGGTACGCCTTTTGGAGTGGGTTTGGGTTTTAAACCACCCCGTTATTTGAAGGCGGGTGATGTCGTAGAATTGGGCATCGAAGGCTTGGGAACGCAGCGTCAAGTGGCTAAAAACTGGACACGATGAAAGCCCTTGTTTTAAAAGAACCATCTGATTTTCATTTCATTGAAAAAGAATTTAATGATGCATTGCAACCCAATGAGGCTCTTTTAAAAATTCGCAAAATCGGGATTTGTGGAACGGATTACCATGCTTTTAGAGGTCGGCAGCCGTTCTTTAGCTACCCTCGAATTTTGGGGCATGAGCTGGGGGCGGAAGTAGTGAAATTAGGGGGGGATTCCACATTTCAAATTTCAGATTCCAACGTTCAAACACCTGAAATATGGAATTTGAAATCTGAAATTAAAGTAGGTGATAAAGTCTCCGTTGAGCCTTATTTAAATTGCGGCACTTGTCAGTCTTGTTTAAATGGAAAATCCAATTGCTGTGAAAATTTGCAGGTTTTGGGCGTCCACGTGGACGGTGGCATGGTCGAATATTTGAAAGTACCGATTCAAAAATTGCACCGCTCGGATACGCTCAACTTTGAGCAATTGGCTTTGGTCGAGACTTTAGGCATTGGTGCGCACGCTGTTGAGAGGGCAGGAATCGGTGAAAAAGATATAGTTTTAGTCATTGGTACGGGACCCATTGGCTTGTCCGTCATTCAATTTGCTAAACTCACGGGTGCGACAATTGCGGTTTTGGATACGAATGTGAAACGATTGGATTTTGCGAAAAATGTATTTCAAACGGATATTTCAATAGAAGTAAAAAGCGATTTTTCAGCCGATATACTGAGGGGGTATTTAAACGGTAATTTACCAACAGTGATTTTTGATGCAACGGGCAATCCAGAATCCATGAAAAATGCCTTTAATTATGTGGCATTTGGAGGAAAGTTAGTATTTGTAGGCTTATTTATTGGCGATGTAACGTTTCATGACCCATTGTTTCACCGTAGAGAAATAACACTTTTGGCAAGTCGGAACAGCTTGCCGAAAGATTTTAAAAATATTATCCAATTAATGGAATCGGGTAAAATTGATACGGCGGCTTGGCTCACACATCACGCGGATTTTGATGATTTGCCGACTGTTTTTAATCAATGGCTCGAACCTGCAAGCGGGGTGATAAAAGCAATTGTTTCATTATGAAAATAGATGCACATCAACACTTTTGGCAATTTGACCCTGTTCGTGATGCATGGATTACTGAGGGGGCAATGTCCGTGATTCGCAGGGATTTTATGCCCGCTGATTTATCGCCTATTTTAAAAAAAAATGGTTTTGATGGTTGTATTGCGGTGCAAGCTGATCAATCCGAAGCCGAAACTCATTTTTTATTAGACCTCGCAGATAAAAATAATTTTATAAAAGGCGTGGTCGGTTGGGTTGACATTAAAGCGGATAATCTTGAAAAACGCCTTGAATATTTCACTCAATTCCCTAAATTAAAGGGGTTTAGGCATATTTTACAAGGAGAAAAGCCCGAATTTATGCTTAACCCACAATTTACTGAGGGAGTGCGCTTGTTGGGTAAAAAGGGTTTTACTTACGATATTTTAGTTTTCCCTAAGCATCTTGAAGCTGTTAAAACCTTTTTAAAAAAATGCCCAAATCAGCCCTTCGTTATTGACCATATCGCTAAACCTTATATTAAAAAGGGTTTGATAAAACAATGGGCAAAGGACTTAAAAGCCATTGCCAAACATGAAAACGTCCATTGTAAAATATCGGGCATGGTGACAGAAGCCAACTGGACAGGCTGGAAAGAAACGGATTTTATACCCTATTTGGATGTCATTTTTGAAGCCTTTGGCGTGAATAGGATTATGTATGGTTCTGATTGGCCCGTTTGCCTACTGGCTGCGGACTACGAAAAACAATTGGCGATTATTGAAAATTACGTTTCTACTGAGGGGGGTAAAATTATGGGTGAAAATGCGGCTCGTTTTTATAAAATTTAAAGGCTTAATCTGATTGAGTCAAATTAAAAATCAATCTAATTGATATTAATGAAAGCACTTTTCCTAATTGCCATAAGTATATTATATTTCAGTCTATCAGCGAAGTCGGATACAATTGACTATTGGCATATTTACTATAATGGGGTAAAAATCGGAGAATGGAATCGGTCTAAAATACATCAAATAGATTTAAAATTGAGAAAAATCCAAAAGAAAGACTCAATAACTGTGAAATATTTTAGAGATACCCCTTGTTTCAATTGTGAAACTATTCTGGATATTGAAGATGATGAAGGTATTCAAGTTCTAAAAGCGACAGGAAAAGGAACCCTTGATCCTATTAAGTTTGCAATTAAAGATATATCAAGGAACACCAAACGAAGAAAATATTTAAAGGTATATCTTCGTGAAGAATCTCAAAAACATGCGTTACAAAAACTTCTATTATTTTACGTTAGAATTGAAAGATAATTATGGACTTAAATTTAAAAAATAAAGTCATCATCGTTACAGGTGGTGCAAAAGGGATTGGCGAAGGCATCGCTGAAGTGCTGGGTACTGAGGGGGCTATTGTCGCTATTGTTGGGCGCAGTAAGGAAGATAATTTAAAAGTGGTAGATAAAATAAAGGCTCAAAAGGGCAAAGCTTTTCAAGTGGCGGCGGAATTGACGAAGCCCAAGGAGTGTGAAAAAGCCATTGCTGCCATTGTTAAAAAGTACAGTCGTATTGATGGCTTGGTGAATAATGCGGGTGTAAATGATGGAGTAGGCTTAGAAAATGGCAATTATGAGGATTTTATGGCATCATTGCATCGCAATTTGGTGCATTATTATTTGATGGCGCACCACGCCCTACCCTATTTAAAAGAATCCAAAGGTTCAATTTTGAATATCGGTTCTAAAACGGCTGAGACTGGACAAGGCGGTACGTCCGCTTATGCTGCTGCAAACGGTGGGCGCAATGCTTTGACCCGTGAATGGGCAGTTGAATTATTAAAATATGGCATTCGGGTCAATGCGTTGATTGTGGCGGAATGTTACACGCCTTTATATGATAGATGGATTAAAACGCTACCGAATCCAGAGGAAACATTGGCTAAAATCACCTCTAAAATCCCTTTAGAAAATCGCATGACTACTGCCGAAGAGATTGCGAATATGGTGGCTTTCCTCCTTTCTGATAAATCGAGCCATACAACAGGGCAGTTGATTCACGTGGATGGTGGGTATGTGCATTTGGATAGGTCTTTGCTTTAGGGGTTTTAAATCGCTGCGCTCTGTTTAGCCACTGATTTTACTGATATTGACTGATTTTACACTGATTTAA
>JANPHO010000288.1:0-23909 GCA_031424515.1 Saprospiraceae bacterium | reverse complement strand
ATCAAAATACGACCCAGTAAATCCATGTAGTCTTTCATCCGTAAAAATATAATTATTTTTTCTTAAGTACAAATAAATGATTATAAGTTAGTTGTGTTATTAAATAATTTGGATACAAATTTATGAGATATTAAAAGATGTTTTTTTGTTTTATTCCAAACAGCAGAAAACACCGTTATTTATCCTTTAAATAAGCACTTACACCTTTGGCAACATTTTGTCCGTCCATAGCTGCGGAGATAATTCCACCAGCATAACCTGCACCTTCACCACAAGGGAAAAAGCCTTCTAACCCTTCATGCATATAAGTTTCTGGATGCCTCGGAATCCTCACTGGCGAGGATGTTCGGCTTTCTGTACCTATCACATTGGCATTTTCAGTGTAATAGCCATTCATCATTTTACCAAATTCAGATACACCTTCTTTTAGACGCAAATATACTGAGGGGGGTAACAAATCATGCAATGGCGCACTCACCAAACCCGGAATGTAAGAGGTATTCGGCAAACTATCCGATAATTTACCTTTTACAAAATCTGTCAAGCGCTGCGCGGGGGCTTTTTGAGACCCATCTCCGTAATTGAACATGCGCTGCTCCACGGATTTTTGAAACTCTAAAGCCGATAAAACGCCATATTTTTCAAATGGTTGAATATCCTCAAGCTCTATTGCCACCACAGTACCTGAGTTAGCATATTCAGAATCTCGTCGGCTCATACTCATACCGTTGACGACTATCTCGCCCGGAGCAGTAGCAGCTGGGACTACCAAACCACCAGGGCACATACAAAATGAAAACACCCCACGTCCTTTTACCTGATGCACCAAACTATAGCTGGCAGGCGGTAACAAATTACCTCTATCTTTCTTTTTATATTGCACCGCATCCACCAATTCTTGAGAATGCTCTATGCGCACACCCAAGGCAAACGGCTTAGCTTCCATAAATATACCTTTTTGATGGCACAAAGCATAAATATCTCTTGCCGAATGTCCCGTTGCTAATATGACGGCTTCTGCCAGATATTCATCTTTATCGTTGACGACGACACCCAGTATTTTATCTTTTTTTATGATAAAATCGGTTACAAAGCTTTCAAAATGCACTTCTCCACCATAGTGAATGATGGTCTCCCTTATATTTTGAACGACCTGAGGTAGTTTGTTAGAGCCAATATGCGGATGGGCTTCAATCAAAATATCTGGATTGGCGCCATGTTCGACAAGTAATTTGAGTGACTTTTCAATCGAGCCTCTTTTATGGCTTCTAGTATAAAGTTTGCCATCCGAATACGTTCCCGCACCCCCTTCGCCGAAACAATAATTGGAATGAGGATCAACGATGCCGTACTGTTGGATGGCTTTGAGGTCTCGTCGGCGCGCGCGCACGTCCTTTCCTCTATCCAAAACGATGGGTTTTATGCCCAATTCAATCAACTCCAACGCTGCAAAATAACCTGCGGGACCCGCACCAATGATGATAACGGGTTGCGCGGACTCAACATTTTTAAAGTTTTTTAAAATAGCCGGTTCTGGTGATTCTGGGGCATCCGTGGCAGTGCTCACTTTTAATCGAAGTTGAAAAACGGCATCTCTACCGCGGGCATCAATTGAGCGACGGAGTAGTTTAATATCCTTGATTTCTTCCTCTGAAATGCCTATTTTATATGCAGCTGCTTGTAAAATGGCATTTTTATCGTGCGCCTCAGCAGGTGTAAGGCGCAATTCTATCTCTTTCATTTGACCAATATTTATTTGGTAAAAAGCCGAGGGAATTCATACCCCCTCAGTATAATGTTGTATTTAAGCCACAAAAGTAGTGAAAAAAGATGTATTTTTATATGTTTTATGTTTAAAACACAAGTATTTTCAACTTTTAACAGCTCTCAATGTTTTTTCAATCTGTTTTTGATGCCTTTCAAAATGTGATTCAAAAAAATCTATCATTTGGGAAATATTCATTTTACCGAATATCTGATGCCGCCAAATTTCGCTGTCAATGACATTATCGGGAAGAGATTCCAGAAAATTCTGTAGCTCCAGCCGTTGTGAAGCCCAGTTATTTTTTATTTCATTAAAATCTGAAAACTGTGGTAGTTGTTCTTCTAAAAGGGGTGGCGCTTTATATTTTAAAGGTAGGAAAAACACAAATTTGAGCATCAAACGTCTTAGTACACTCTTAAAACCTGCGCGTGGAATATTACTACCAAAACTCAGTTTCTTTTTCATATAGGCCAAAGAGGCTGATTCTGCCGACATCAAATGCATGGCAGCTTGCAATGCCGACCATTTTTGAGGATCTGGCTTTTGATTTAGGGTTTCATTATCGAATTTTGAAAGGTCTTGCATCAATAAAATGCGCTTATGCTCAAGCTGATGCCATTGCTTTTTTATCTTGTTTTTCATTTAAAAGTTGGTGGGTAATATTGATTGAGTGAAATTTAAATAAATGCGTAAAAGTTTGCATAAAATCAAAGTAAAGAACAAAAGCGCTGAACAATTACTTTGTTTCAACGCTTTTGTGCTTATTTTGTTGACTATTCAATCACGTATGTAATTGAATGTGAAATTTCAATAATTATGCCTGTGCCGTTGGCGTATTAAAATTCATTGGGAATGGCGGTACATCTTTTTCGATAATATTTCCAAACTGTTGTTCAAATTTATGTACGTTATCAGCCAATGCACTCAATAATCGTTTAGCGTGCTCAGGCGTCAAAATGATTCTGCTTTTTACTTTTGCCTGCGGTACATTGGGCATCATGCGCACGAAATCCACCACAAATTCGGTATTGGAGTGTGAAATAATTGCCAAATTTGAATAAATACCTTCTGCCACATCTTCTGGCAACTCAATGTTGATTTGATTTTGAACTTCACTCATAATTAATATATTTTGATAGATGATTGATATGTCTTTTAAAACTCAAATAAAACGCATTTTTTTAAATAAAAGTTACAACTTTTACCCCCTCAGTATTTTTTCTTCAAAAGTCGCCAAAAGAAAAAAAGCGAAACCTCTCAAGAGAAGATTCGCTTTTACTATGCAACTATGAGATATTGAAATTTATTACCAACTCATATCTTCCTCATCGTCATTTGCAAGATTGATGCGAGGAGATGGCTTGCTTTCAATTTGAATTTTTTCTTCAACTCTGATTTCAGGGTCTTTTTCTGTACTGATTTCTGAGCTGGTATCAAATTTACTTTCAAATTTATCATTCACTTCAAGGCTTTCCCCTTTTTCATTATTGGCAGATTCTTCTGCATAACGAGCTTCATACTCTTCTTGGCGGCGTGCAAATTCATCGTAATCGTACTGAGGCATAAGCTCCGTTTTTATGTAATTGACGGCTTCATCCAGTCCTTGCACAAAACGATTAAAGTCTTCCTTGTAAAGAAAAATCTTGTGGCGTTCATAGCCACCGTCAAATTTCTTTGTACTCTCAGTCAGCGTCAAATAAAAATCTTCCCCTTTTGTTCTTCTGACGTCGAAAAAATAAGTTCTCCTTTTACCAGCGCGAACTTTCTTTGAATAAACACTCTCGAAACGCTTGGAATTTCTGTCGTTATCCACTTTTGCTTTTTTATTGTAACAAAAAATACTTTCGCTACAAAAGTAATTATTAGTTTGAATTTTTAAACTGATTTCAAAAAAAATTAAATGATTTTTCAAAAAATCAAAAGAGAAAATTCCTTAAAAAGCGGATTTGCAAGTTTTTATGGCAGTTTTTTGCCTTAAAAAGCGATTTTAATTTTTTTTATTGTTAGAAATTCCAAATGTCTTGATTCCTCTTTCATTTTTTTAGAATGTTTTAAAAACTACAATTTGTGCTTTTCAATTAATTCGAGCAGTTCATCTCGGTAGTTTTTACCAATGGGTAGGTGCTTCGGTAAGCCTTTCTCCATTACCTCTACCATATTCCCGACGATGGCATTTATTTTATCCATCCCAACAATATACGAGCGATGGATTCGGACGAACTGACCAACAGGCAACTTATCTTCAAGGCTTTTCATCGTTTGGAGAGAAATAACCCGACCCGTTTCAGTGCGAATAATGACATAATCCTTTAAGCCCTCGATATATAAAATATCTGAAAATTTGACCCTGATGAGTTTTTTATCACTTTTAACGAAAATATAATCCGTATCGCCTGTATTCGTGCCCACGGCTATTGAGTTGCCATCGGGCGCAGGAGCGGCTTCTTTATTTTGCAATTCGTATTTTTCAGTGGCTTTGTTTACGGATTTCATAAATCTATCCATCGAGATAGGTTTTAGGAGATAATCCAGCGCATTGAGCTCAAAACCCTCCACGGCGTAATTGGGATAAGCCGTTGTAAAAATAACCATTGGCGGTTTGGTGAGCGTTTTAAGAAATTCAATTCCCGTCAATTGGGGCATTTGAATATCCAAAAACATGAGGTCGATATCATTATTTTTGAGCACATCATTCGCCTCAAAAGCATTATTGCAACGGGCTATGAGGTTCAATTCGGGCATTCTCGAAATATATGTTTCAAGCACATCCAATGCTAAAGGTTCGTCATCTACTATTATTACATTCATTTTCTATATTTTTTACTTGTTTAATGTCTAAAACTCAAAACTTACTGAGGGGGTCGGCAATCCTACCTCGGGCGCAATTTTCATCCAAAGGTTGACGCCGTATGTATTAGGGTTGTCGTACAAATCCAGATGATAATTATCTTTATAGAGTATATCGAGCCTTCTTTTAACGTTCACTAAGCCGATGCCACCACTTTTTCGCTTGTGTTCGATAGTCGGTTGCTTTTCAGGTTTGGAGTTTTCGACGTACATATTGAGTTCATTATTCTCTAAATGTATATGAATATGCACAAAACCATCCGAAATATGGTTAGCTGCCCCGTGTTTGAACGCATTTTCAATAAAAGAAATAAAAATAAGGGGCGCAACTTTCAAATCACCAGCATCGCCATCGATATTAAAACGAATATCCAATTTTTTATGCCGTAAAGCTTCCAAATCAAGATAGTTGCGAATATAACTAATTTCTTTACTCAGCAGCACTTGTTGCTCATTGCACTCATAAAGCATATAGCGCATCATTTCAGAGAGCTTGATAACTACTTCTGGTGCTTCGTCTGATTTTTTAAGCGTCAGAGCGTACAAACTATTGAGCGTATTGAATAAAAAATGCGGATTTATCTGTGATTTCAGAAAGTTCAACTCCGTTTGCATGGTACGGGTTTCGAGTTCCTGTTGCACGCGTATCTGTTTTGCCCAGTCGGTTGTTATTTTTACAATCGTTGAAATGCCCGCTGTAATAATAGATAGTAAATAATTGTAATATTGACTATTGACTAATTCAAGTTGTAATTCGGGTGAGTTTTTAAATTTTTTAAATAAAATGAATATTTTAATGGGCGTGATAATAATGGCGCTCCCTACCAATGCTCCCAAATATGTCCACATTTTATTTTGGGTCAAATATTTTGGAATCAGATATTCGCTATTAAAATAATATATAATGGCAAAAAAGCTGAGGATAATTAATTCGTTGGTAAAAAAAAACATAAAACTGGAATCTCCGTCACCGACACGGATTTCCATAGCGGTCAAAATGCACAGCAATGTGACCCAAAACGCTAAATGGTAGACAATTTTACGCGTTAATAATTTTTTTATATTTTTTATAATTCGGTTCATTTATAAATGTAAAGTTCGATGGTTTACCATCAATCAGCTATTTTTTTAGATAAAATTGCGAATATTTTGGATTAATTCTCAAATCATTGTGTGAAGATGTTTATATTTATAGATATTTGGGTTCAGGTATACTAAAACTCTAATTCTGCATTTTAGGGACGATTGCAAACCCTCTTTGGACGGATACTCTATAGTTACGCAACGATTAAGCAATCAGTTTCCATATTTTAATGATTCTTTTGTGAAGAAATGTTGGAAAATATTCGACTATATTATCTGCAACATTTCATTCGATATTATTCACATTGGTATTAAATTTCCCCATTTTATTAAAAATGAATATTGGTTTTGACGCAAAAAGAGCTTTTAATAATTTTACAGGATTGGGTAACTACAGCCGAACCCTATTGGAAACGCTTGCAAAATATTATCCCGAAAATCAATATTCCCTTTTCACGCCTTTCGTAAAAGAAGACCCGCGCCTTGATTTTTTAAAAGAATACGATTCTTTTAAAATCCTCACGCCGTCGGGTTTTAATAAAAAAATGCCCGCTTTATGGCGTTCGTATTTTATAAAAAATGACATTTTAAAAGAAAAAATTGATATTTTCCATGGGCTTTCGCATGAATTGCCGATGAAATTGCCGCAAGGCGTAAAATCGGTGGTGACGATGCACGACCTTATTCATGAGCGTTATCCGCAATTTTATCCATTTATTGATAGAAAAATATATACCGCTAAATTCAAATCAGCTTGTGAAAAAGCAGATGTAGTGGTGGCTATCAGCGAGGCAACTAAGCGGGATATTATGGAGTTTTATAACATAGATGAGCGCAAAATAAAAGTCATTTACCAATCATGCCATCCGCAGTTTTATTTAAAAAATATAACTGAAAATAAGCTCTCTATCAATCTTAAACTACCCCCTCAGTATTTGCTCTACGTGGGCACAGTCAATGAGCGTAAAAACCTTTTAGGCTTAGTAAAAGCCGTTGAAATGTTGGATAAATCCGTTAAAATTCCGCTTGTTGTTATCGGAGATGGTGGGGCATATTTTAAAAAGGTAAAAAGCTATATTCAAGAAAAAAACATTGAAAATGATATTATTTTCCTAAAAAACGTACCTTTTTCTGATTTTCCTCAGATTTACAGAAATGCGAAAGCCTTAATATTGCCTTCATTTCAAGAGGGTTTCGGCATCCCCATTATGGAGGCTTTATGGAGCGATTGCCCCGTGATAACGAGCGTAGGCTCATGTTTTCCAGAAGCGGCAGGACCTGATTCTATTTACATCAATCCCCATAAACCCAACGAAATTGCGGCGGCAATTGATAAAGTTTTGACCAATGAAGTCGTCCGAGGGCGCATGATACTGAGGGGGTACGAATATGTTCAGCAATTTCATGAAAAGACGATAGGGGAGCAGTGGATGAAGCTGTATCAAGAACTGTGATGTACCGTGTCACCGCTCCAAAACGGTGACACGGATTAATTATAGTTTTTTAAACCCTTTTAAAAATTCCCAAATCACAATGCCCGCCGAGACGGATATATTCAAAGAATGCTTTGTGCCGAATTGAGGAATTTCGACGACCATATCCGCCATTTTCATAGCTTCATCGCTCACACCTTCTACTTCATTGCCGAATATAAGAGCGAATTTTTTATCTATAAAAGATTGATTTTTAATGTCTTGTAAAAAAGTAGTGTTGATGGCTTGTTCCACGGCGACTAAAGTGTAGCCCTCAGTACGAAGGGTTTCTAAAGCCGTTTTAGTATCTTCAAAATGTCGCCACGCCACGCTTTCACATGAGCCTAAAGCCGTTTTTAATATTTCACGATGGGGTGGCTGAGCCGTAAAACCACATAAAACGACCTCCTGACAAGCAAAAGCATCCGCCGACCTAAAAGCCGAACCGACATTCAAAGCCGAGCGTACATCATCCAAGACAATTGCCAAAGGCGTTTTTTCTGATTCCTTAAATTCATCCACCGAAACTCTACCGAGTTCCTCCATTTTTAATTTTCGCATAATTCCGTATTTTACCGCAAATTTACACTTGTAGAGCGGAACTCCAGTTCCGTATTTAATTTTATCTCAATATTTTTTAAAAAGCGGAATGGAATTCTGCGTTATTTCATGCTATGAAAATAGGATTAATGTCCGATACGCACAGTTTTTTGGATGCCAAAGTATATGAATATTTCAAGGAAGTGGATGAAATATGGCACGCTGGCGACATCGGTACTGAGGGAGTAGTAGATGCACTCGAAAAATTCAAGCCCCTAAAAGCAGTTTATGGTAACATTGATAGCCATGCCATGCGCCACCGTTTTCCAGAGAATTTGCGGTGGAATGCCAATGGTTTAGAGGTTTTTATGACCCATATTGGCGGTTATCCGGGCAAATATCCTGCGCGCATTAAAGACGAATTTAAGGCAACCCAACCCGATTTATTTATCTGTGGACATTCGCACATTTTAAAAATAATGCCCGATAAAATCCATAATTTGATACATATCAATCCTGGAGCCTGCGGCAACGAGGGTTTTCATAAGGTAAAAACGCTTGTCAGATTTGAAATTATTACGGGTAAAATCCAAAATTTAGAAGTTATTGAGTTGGGACTGAGGGGTAGGTAATTTTTTAAAACTGCATATAAAAAATTAGAAATGAACCTAAATATCAATGCTCAAAAGAAAATGACTTATGACGCCATCGTCATCGGGTCAGGAATCAGCGGCGGCTGGGCAGCTAAAGAACTCTGTGAAAAAGGCTTAAAAACTTTGGTCATTGAACGTGGGCGCATGGTCAAACACGTTCAAGATTATCCAACCGCTATTAGTAACCCGTGGGATATGGCGCATCGAGGTCGCTTAACGGCTGAGGAAGCCAATGGAAATCCCATCGCCGACCGTTGTTATGCTTATAATGAGGCCACCAAACAGTTTTTTGTTAAAGACAACGAACATCCATATATTCAAGAAAAATCTTATGACTGGATTCGCGGCTATCAAGTCGGCGGCAAATCGCTTTTGTGGGCGCGCCAAACGCAGCGATGGAGCAATTATGAATTTGAAGCACCCGCAAGGGATGGCTTTGCCGTGGATTGGCCCATTCGATACAAAGATTTAGCACCGTGGTACAGCCATGTTGAAAAATTTGTGGGTATCAGCGGCAATAAGGATGGTATTGACCACCTACCCGATGGCGAATTTTTACCGCCGTGGGAATTGAATACCGTTGAAAAACACATTCAAAGTGGGGTAAAACAACATTATAATGACCGCCAAGTGATTATTGGTCGTTGTGCACATTTGACAAAACCCAATGAAATTCATCTAAAACAAGGGCGTGGGCAATGCCAAGCCCGCAGCTTATGCGAGCGTGGTTGCCCGTATGGTGGCTATTTTAGTTCCAATTCCTCAACTTTGCCGTGGGCTGAAAAGACTAAAAAATTGACGATAAAGCCCGATTTGGTCGTAGAATCCATTATTTATGATGAAAAAAAGGGCAAAGCCATCGGCGTTAGAGTTATTGAAACGGAGACAAAAAAGAGCATGGAATTTTACGCTAAAATCATCTTTGTCAATGCCGCTTGCTTGAATTCCAATCTCATTTTATTGAATTCAAAATCCAATCGTTTTCCCAACGGATTGGGTAATGACAGTGGTTTATTGGGTCATTACATCGCATTTCACCAATACAGGGGTCAAGGCAGTGCGCAAATGGAGGGTTTTAATGACACATATTATTACGGTCGAAGACCCACTTCGGCTTTTATGCCTTCGTTCCGCAATGTTTTTAAACAAGAAACGGACTTTTTAAGAGGTTATATGGTGGCTTTTTCGGCAGCCCGTAGCTCGTGGGGACGAGCAGCTGGGGTAGAGGGCTTCGGTGCGCAATGGAAAGAAGAGGTGACAGAGCCAGGTGATTGGGGTATTTACATCCAAATGCAAGGTGAAACAATTCCAAAATTGGAAAATCACGTTCGTTTGAGTGTTGATAAAAAAGATGCTTGGGGCGTTCCTCAACTCATTACGTCCATTGATTATGACGAAAATGACCATAAAATGATGCGTGATTTCCATCAACAAGCGTCTGAAATGTTGGAAAAAGCGGGTTGTAAAAACATCAATATGTTCGATTCTAAGCAAAACCCCGGTTTGGATATTCATGAAATGGGCGGAGTGCGCATGGGTAAAGACCCTAAAACTTCACTCCTCAACGAATGGAATCAACTGCACAACTGTAAAAATGTCTTCGTTACTGATGGGGCGTGCATGACTTCCGTAGGCAATCAAAACCCATCTTTAACCTTTATGGCTTTGACCGCTCGGGCAGCTAATTATGCGGTAGAGGCTTTGAGGAAGAGGGATTTGTAACAAGCCGTTTTAAAAGGAGAAAATGTTAATTTTTTCAATTTTTTAAATGTAGTATAGTTTTATTCGTTTGTATTTTAATTTCAAAAATATTCTTAACAACCTAAATTATCTCAATTACTTATGAAAAAACTCCTTTCAATCGCTGCATTGAGCGGCTTGATTTTTATGAATTGTAAACAAGACGATAAAAAGCCTCTTCTTTTCGGTAAATGGCAAGGCGTATCGTGGAAAGTAAATGGTAAAGAATCGGGTCGAGATTTTAAATCTATTTACTTTGATTTCAAGGCAGATGATACCTACTCCACGGCTTATGATTGCCAAACCGAAAAAGGCAGTTACCGATTATCGGGTGATAAACTCTACACTACAGGTGAAAACAAAATCGAAAAAATGGTGAAACTCTCTACTTTTACCGCTGATACTATCATTATGGATATGAATCGTGCAGGCACTTCGGAGGAGTTGATTTTGGCGAAGAGTCATTGACGGATTGATACCCCCCTCAGTATTTCAATTAAATTTTAATAAAAAATCAAAAAACATCTTTTATGAAAAAAGGACTTTTACCACTCTGCTTACTTCTCAGTAGTTTTACTTTTACCAATATGTATGCGCAATCTACTTCTGATTGTGCTGATTTAAAAATTAAAATATTAGATGCTTTAAAAAATAGTCAGACTCTTCGGATTGCTTATACATCGAGCGCGAGAAGCATTTATGTTGATTACGAGTCAGATGCTAAAACTAATACGCATTTGGTGTATAGAGATATGAGCAAAAACAACATTCAACTCGCTTTGATTAAAATGAAAGATAAAACTTTTGCGACTGACTCAAAAGGTGAGTGGCAAAATAAAATAACCAGCATTTTTAATTATGGTGCTTGGATTGATTCATGTGTGGGTGCTGCTAAAGTTTTCACTAAGACATTTAAATCTTGCTCTTCTTCAAACGATGTAATAATAACTGGCACTACCTATTCTAAAATTATCGCTCAGATTGAGAATGATACTTTTAATGTTTGGTTCAATAAAGCGACGAATAAATTGGATAGAATTACACAGTTTCAGAAGCAAAAGGATGTCTATATTAATTGGTATTTTGATATTCCTTTTGAGATTCAGTCGGCTGAAGATGGACTGACTGAAGTTTATAATAAAGGTTTTTCTGTTTTTCCTCCCGCTTTTAATTACAATGAAGATTTAGATGGCAAAGAGACTGTCTATAACATTCCGAGTAAAATGCCTGAGTTTAGTGGTGGTCAGAAGGAAATGTTTAGATTTTTAGGTACTAATATCAAATATCCTCGCAGTGCTCTTAAAAATGGTATAGAAGGTACAGTTTATATAGGTTTTGTGATAGAAAAAGATGGTAGTGTAACCAATACAATTATCAAACGAGGTATCAGTACAGATTGCAACCAAGAAGCCCTGCGAGTTATCAAACTCATGAATGACAAATGGCAACCCGGTACTTTTAAAGGGCAAAATGTACGTGTAGCTTATACTTTACCCATTAAATTTAAATTGGGATAGATAGATAGTTCCCCTCAGTATCCAGCCCATTTTAAAGCACAAAAAAGCCTCCAAATGATTTGAAAATCTTTTGGAGGCTTTTTTAATATCTAATTGGGAATTTTTTAATTAAAAACCTATTTCAACCCTTTCAAATCATCCAAAATATAAACCCCTCGCCCGTACGTGCCAATCACCAATTTTCTATCGCGGGGGTGGATAAACATATCATTTATTGAAACGGATGCGGGGAGATTACCTCCGATGGCTATCCAATTTTGAGTATTTTTTTTGCGCATATACACGCCCATATCCGTTCCACAAAACAGGTTGCCTGTGTCAAAGTCTTCTATTAAAACATTGGCGGGCGTGGCGGGAAGATTAGCGGCGATGCTTTTCCACGTTTTGCCCATATCGTTGGATTCATAAATATATGGCGTTGGATTATCAGCTCGGCGATCGTTGAGTACGACATATACTTTTTTATCGTTAAAAACGGAGGTCGTGATTTTGATAACGTGCTTGTTTTGGGGTAAGCCTTTGGTGATTTCACGCCAGTTTTTACCGTCATTTTCAGTCAGCCACACCCTACCATCGTCGGTGCCAGCGTAGAGGATATTGGATTTTGTCCCCCCCTCAGTAATGGACGTAATCGCTTGATGATAAATGAGATACGGATAAACGCCTTTTCTATCCGCTCGATTATAGCTCAAATCATTGCTGATGCGCTGCCAAGTTGCCCCTGCATCCGTGGATTTATAGACGTGTTGTAAACCATGATAGATGACTTTACTATTGAATTTTGAGAGCGTAGTGGCTGCCAACCAATCCGCTCGAAGGCTATCAATGGCGCCCACTAAGAAATTATCAATCCTACCTGCACTGCGTTTATTACCTTTTATGGACATATCCGTTTTCATCAAACGCCCATAAAAGCTGCTTGAAAATACGATATTGGGGTTGGAAGGGTCAATTTGTATCTGAGTGCCTTCACCGCCCGGAGCCATGCGCCACGCACGAGGAGAATCGGTGGAGGGCTGCCCAAATGTATTGGTTTCGTTGCCACTCATGGTGCCTTCATCTTGCACCGAGCCGAATATATTGAACGGTTTGCTCATGTCATAAGCCACTGTGTAAAACTGCGTTGTAGGAATTTTATCAAAGAAGTTTTTCCATTTTTTACCACCATTTTTAGAAACGCACACGCCGCCATCATCACCTAAAATGATAAAATCAGGGTTCGAAGGGTCAAACCACAGGGCGTGATTATCACCATGCGTCCATTCGCTTGTGGTATCGGTGGCTTCCCATTTTGCCCATGTTTTACCCGCATCCATCGAAATACCTTTTTCTACGCCTAAGGCATATATTTGATTTTCATTTTTAGGATGTACCCTTATTTGACTAAAAACCCAACCATAAGTACCACTAAAAGGCTTAAAAAAGTCATGCACTTCACCCATTTTAAGCCAATTTTCACCTTTATCATCGCTGCGATAAATGGCTGCTCCGATGACTACTTTTTGCACTAGGCGTTCATAACTATCGGTTTCGTTGGGCAGTGGGTCTCGTTTTTTATTGTGATCATCCACGAAAGCATAGACCACATTGGGATTGGAAGGGCTGACAGAAAGCCCAATTCTGCCCGTTAATTTAGTATCAGGTAGGCCTTTATTGATGATTTTCCACGTTTTACCAGCATCGGTGGTTTTATAAATATGATCGCCATTTTCAGGCATGGGGTCACTCCAACGCTTGCGAATGCGATTCCAAAAAGAAGCATAAAGCGTGTTTTCATTTGAGGGGTCAATCACTAAATCAATGCAGCCCGTTTTTTCATCTACGTAATGGATTTTTTCCCAAGTTTTACCGCCATTTGTGGTTTTATAGACGCCTCTATCGGCGTTATAAGTCCATTCGTTGCCACTTGCTGCTACATACACAATATCTGGATTTTGAGAATTGACGATGATTCGGGCTATCGTTCCCGTATTTTCAAGACCGATGTGTTGAAACGTTTTACCGCCGTCCGTGGTTTTATACATACCTGTACCCGGCAGCGAAGCGCGCAGGATATTCGCCTCGCCAGTGCCCACATAGACAATATCAGAATTGGATGGCGCAATGCCGATGCTGCCGATGGATTGCGTCGCTTGATTATCAAAAAGTGGTTGCCAAGTGTCACCACCATTTTCAGTTTTCCACAAGCCACCCGTTGCAAAACCCGCGTAAAATACTGAGGGGTTGCCTTTGATACCCGCTACATCAGTACACCTGCCGCTGCGATTATCGGGACCCGTGAGCCGCCAGTTGATATTTTTATAGGGCGATTCTTTGGATAATTTTTGATGGCTTTCAAATGCCTTGAGGAGTTGGCTGCCTTGCTGAGCATTTGCAAAAAAGCAGATGGTTAAAAAGCTACAAATGAGGATATTTTTTTTCATAGATGATTTTTTGTGAAAATAAAGTGAATGTATCCAAGATTAGGGAAATTTTATAGATTTCCCTAATCTAATTCGACATTTTCATTATTCTAACTGCTCTAAAAGCCAATCGCGTTCGGTGAGTTCCTTTGTGGTATTGATTTCGTCTTTTAATTGTGCTTTTTGAGTTTTATTTTTAAAATCTAAGGTGAGAAGTTTTTTAACGAATTTTATGAGGTTTTGATAGCTATTTTTGTGGTAGCCAATCACTTTTTGTCGGTGGAGATACACCGTAAAACTTTCCAAAAGTGAATCTAATGCTGTAAATTCGCCTAATTCGTAGTAAATGCACATCAAAACCCGTCTAGCATCCAAGTTAAAAAGCACTTCTTTGAGGGCCACTTCTTGCAATAAATCCATGGCTTTGGGGTAGTTTTTTAACCTAAAATAGTACAATGCGAGGTTGTATTTAAATAGATTCTCCCGTTCTCGCTCAGGTAAATGTTTTTTAAAAATGTGTAAAAACTGCTCAGTCCAAGCGTATTCGCCTTGTTTGAGCGCAAGCATCATCACGTTTTTGTAGGTGTAAGGAGAGAGCTGTCCGTTTTCTAAAATCGCCCCGTTTTCTAAGCCATTTTTATATAATTCGAGGGCTTCAATTTCAAAAATACGCTCGCCTGAGTTGAGCTTTTTAATGCAAAAATTGATAGCTAAAAGGTACAAATCACGTATTTCATTCAAAGGAAATAAAGCACTATTTTTAATAATAGCCTCTTTAAGTCTTTGAAAGTCAGCGAGTTGTGTGCTGTCGGTTAAGGTTTTATAGGCTTGGAAATACGCTAATACTGAGGGGGGGCATTTGTATGCGCCCGATTCTATTTTTTCCACAATCGTTTCTAAAAAAACTTGCTCGTAAGTGGTTGGCGCAACGCTTTTATGCGAGTGCATCACACAGGCTTGTTTCAATAATTCGGTGGCGTAAGCATCCGTCAAACTATCGCTGATGGCTTGCAAACGCAATTCGCCGCTGCGCTGTTTTTGATGCCGATATTGATATTCTTCTGTTAAAAGTTGAAAGGATTGTAAATGAAAATCCGTACTTCGGTGCGGCTGCGATGCTAATAAATGGAAGTTTTCTTTTAGTGCTTTTTCGTACGCTTTATCCGCCCCCCTCAGTCTCAGGGCTTTGTTGAGCCTTATTCCGTTTTCTAAATCATTGTTTTTTAACTCATTATAAATTAAATATTCTTCAATGCATTTTAATAAAAACGACATTGTGTAGCGCATCGCCTTATCATCATACGCTGGCGCATCGGGAAAAATATGCTTAAAAACGCTTTCTTTTTTAAGGTTAAAAGGCGTATTTCCGTTTTGATAAATGTAATTGAACAATGAAATGACTTCTTTCCGTTTATTGTGAAAAGGAGAATTGAGGAAATCCTGCAAAGCTCGACGGTCTTGCTTGGTCAAGTGTTTGAAAATATCGAGTAATGGGCTGCTGGTCATTTTTATTAATATTTGACAATAAGTATATAATTAATTGAAAACCAATATTTTAATTTTAAATTAATTAGGCAAAGCTAATATTTTGTAATTGTTTTAGCCAAAGTATAGCCTGATATTTGTACCATGAAATTATATTCTTAACGCTTAATAAAATTGTTTATGAAAAGACTGATTATAATCCTAATGGTTTTGTGTTGTCAAAAGGTGGCTTTTGGGCAAGGGTGGCAACGTATTTTAACGGATTCGTTACAAGTCGAAAACACTTGTAACACTTATGATGGTGGATATTTGATAGCAGGAGTGGATAGAAAAATTAATAACCAACCATTTTATAAATTGATAAAAATTGATTCAAATGGGGTTCGACAATGGATTAGACCTTTCCCAGATTTAAAAGCTATTACTACAGGTTTGTATGCAAGTACATATCCTCATGTCAGTATTATAAAATCCCCTGATAGTCTTTTTTTGTGGTATAGTGTTAACGATTCTATTGATGGTTTTGCTTTGAAAAAATTAGATAAAGAAGGCAATACGTTATGGACTAAAAAAATTCTTTTAGATTATCCGATTTTGAAATCAAGTAAAACGGACTATATAATAGTAGGCAAATCGCGAAGTTCTTCTGATATAATTTTACTAAAACTTAATTTAAATGGAGATACCATCTCTCAAAAGGTTTTGAATTTAGATATACCAACTGATTTTAATATACATAATGATGGATATTTATTTTTAGCAAAAAATTCAGGGAAGTTATTTAAAACAGATTTTGAAGGTCGAATTGTATGGATTATAGATTTACCAATTGGATTTAAGTCTAAAAATGATATTTTTTTCAATAAATTATTTACGTCAAGAGATACGAATTATTACATATACGGAGATATTTTTAACTTCAAATGGCTAAAGCTAAGTAGGAACGGAGATTCTATTTGGTTTAAAAATACCCCAAATCCTGAGGAACAAAATACTGTAGGATTAATGTATGATGGTGGGCTTCTGAATTCAACATTCAATACTAATTCACCCAATATAGTACGACTCTCAAGTTTTAATAAAAATGGGTATAAAATATGGTCAAAACAATATTTTCAGAACAAAAATTTATATATTAAATCTATTATTAAGTGTATTGATGGAGGTTATTTAGTAGTGGGTGCTTTTAATACATTTGAATTATACGGTTATGGGTCTGTATTTTTATTAAAAATAGATGAGAATGGTGATGTGTTTTCAAATAATCTTGAAGGAAGCGTAAAGATAAATTTTGATAAAAATTGTCAAATTAATTCGACAGATAAGCCTTTCAAATCCTGTATTATTGAAGCAAAAAAGAATAATGGAGAAGTATTTTGGGGTATTTCAGATTCATTAGGGCGATATTTCATCAATATTGATTCTGGAAATTACACAATAAAAGCATATCCTCAATATAGTCGTAATTATTGGCAATTGTGCACCCCCTCAGTATCTAAGACCTTTTCAAGTGCTAAATATACCGATTCGCTCGATTTTTTAATATCGCCTATCATTGATTGCCCTGCGATGTTGGTGGATATTTCCACGCCGTTTTTGCGCCGCTGTTTTAATAATACTTATACTGTCTATTATTGCAATAAAGGCTCTTTAAAAGCCGATAATGCCTATGTGACCGTAACACTTGATTCTCTTTTAGAATTTGTAAGTGCTTCAAAATCAATTTTTTCAAAGGCTGGGCGTACTTATCGTTTTGATGTTGGGAATATGGCGGTGGACGATTGTGGCAGTTTTAATATCACAACTAAAGTGCGCTGTGGTGACTCTACCCGCTTGGGTCAAACGCTGTGCGTGGAAGCGAAAATTTATCCTGATACTGTTTGCTCACCCGTAACGTTGTGGTCGGGTGCGAATATGGTGGTGACGGGCAGTTGCCAAACGGATTCCGTTTTATTTCAAATTAAAAATACGGGTAGGGCGGCATCGTCCAATTTAAAATCCATTGTGATTGAAGATGAGGTTTTGTTTCTGCGTGAGCCTGTGCAATTGCCTCAAAACGGTGTTTTTTCTAAAAAATTCCCCGCCAATGGGCGTACTTGGCGCATGACCGTGGAACAAGAGCCCAATCACCCGACTTCCACGAACCCAACGGCTTTTGTGGAAGGGTGTCGGACGGCGAGTAATTTACCTTTCAGCACGGGCTTTGCCACTCGATTCCCGAATGACGATAAAGCTTTGAATATTGACGTGGATTGTCAACAAATACAAGGTGCTTTCGACCCGAATGATAAAACGGGTTTCCCAACAGGTTATAAAAATGAGCGTTTTATTGCTCAAAATCAAGATATTGAATACCTCATTCGCTTTCAAAACACGGGTACTGATACGGCTTTTACGGTGGTGATTAGAGATACTATTTCTGAAAAACTGGATATTTCGAGCATCGAATTTGGCGCAAGCAGCCACGCTTACGAACCTGAAATATATGGAAAAGGCATTTTGAAATTCACTTTTAACAATATTCTGTTGGTGGATTCTTTTAAAAATGAACCTAAATCGCATGGTTTTGTGAAATACCGCATCAAACAGCAAAAAGATTTGGCTTTTGGAACTAAAATCTATAATTCAGCGGGCATTTATTTTGATTTTAATCAGCCTATTATAACGAATAAAACCCTGCATACGGTAGGAGGTAAAGACATTATTTCAGCGACGATTGAAAAGAATTTCGCCCCTAATTTCCCCATTAAAATATCGCCGAATCCGTTTAGTGAAAAGGCGATTTTTGAAATGCCTTCCGCTATTTCAGGTGATTTTGAGTTATTGGACATCATGGGAAAGATTTTAAGAAAAGAAAGAATAGAGGGTACTACCTTTGAATTTCAGAGAAATGACTTGGCAGCGGGCATTTATTTATTTAAAATTTCGACGGATGGCAGATCCCTCAGTATTGGGAAGCTGGTGGTGCAGTAAATACTAAATTTTACATTTTAATAAAAAAAACTTGCAGTAGGAATCACCCACTGCAAGTTTTTAATTTGATAAAAATGGTTTATAATTTCACTATTTTCCTTGAAATAACCCCTTTATCCGTTTGAATTCTTAAAAAGAACGTTCCAGAAGCTGAAATACTGAGTCGGGCATTGCGGGCAGGTTTTAAATACTGCGACATGACTTTTCCCGAAATATCTAATATCAGAATTTGCTCGACATTAAGGTCTTGGGTTTCTATGAAAAAATCACCCGTTGTGGGATTTGGTTGCACGGTTACTTGAGATGCCCATTCGGGTTCAGCTATGCTTGTAGAGATATTCGTAGTGGTACTTTGCGGACTCGTCGGCAATACCTGAGCATCACTGTTAATCAACTGTGGCGATTTTATTTCAAATGTTAAAGGCTGATTGCGAACCCCGTTTTTAACTTTAAAATGAAGCTGCCCAATTGGCCCATTACCGTTTGAATTGCTGTGATTGATTTTAGTTAAAGCCAAATCGAAAAACCCGTCCCGATTTTGTGAAATAGTCAATAAATCATTGTTAAACCCTAACCACGATTGATTTTGATGGGTAAAATACATCGATGAAGCGTCAATCAAAGAGGTTGGATACGCTATTGTAAATGCCAAACCGTAAATACCATTTGCGGGAGTAGTAGCATCACCGAGCATAATCGGAAATGAAGCCCATTGCCCTTCGTTAACCCTTCCTGTTTGGATAAAAAGAGGCGGAGAAGCTAACAGATTAGAAGGCGCATCCGCTGCTAATTGGCGCGTTTTACTCCAGTTTTTTCTAATTGCTATGGTATCCTGTCCGTTTATGATGCCATCTCCATTGGTATCTATATGCTTGTAATTGACGCGAGTTGGCGTTTGTTTTGACCAATCCCCCGCCAATTGTGGAAACCATTGAATACAAGTATCAAAAGAGCAACTGATCCGTCTGTTTCCTGTTTCACCATAAGCCAAACCGATATTCAACAAATCGTTGTGATCAACTATGCCCGATGTATCTGTATCACCTGACCAGACGCAAGTAGTTATAAATGCTCTTTTGGTATTTGTACATCCAGCAGCATCAGTAACGGTGATTTTATAATCACCAGTGGGCATATCTTTGAAATTTAGAGTGCCTACACCGTCCCATTTAAAAGTAAATGGGGCTGTTCCGCCATAAATATTAATGTCAGCACTACCACGCCCAGAACGGTCAGCGCATTGTGTTCGCAATCCTGTAGTTAGTTCATAGATTTGGGGAATGTAAACTGTACCTTGTAAATTACAGCCTAATTTAGATTTTACAATAAAAGAATAAGCCTTGCTTTTTGATACATTTCTGAAAACTGTATCCGATGAAAAAGGCTGACCATTGAACGAAATACTGAGGGGGCGCGCCACATTTACATCAAGTATCGAGAACGAGAGCGTTCCTAAATCACTACCACAACTATTGGGTACAAAATTACTTGAAGTGCGGACAGAGTCATTAGAAGGTAACACATTCAATCCTAAATCGCCTGTGCAGTAACCGTCGTTATAGGCTCGAATAATATTATACCCCTCACGCAATCGGACTATATTATTGGTTATTTTAGTCGTATCATAGTTTAAATTATAATAAAAAGATCCTACTCCATTGGTTACGTTTAGTTTATATTCTAATGTGTTTGAGTCTGCGCATGACGTTAGTATCCGTTCAGCTTCTAATTGCAAACCGTTGCCAAATAGTTTAATACTGTCCGAACGCACACAACCCGCAGAATCTGTAATTTCAACTAAGTATTTGCCTGGTTTTACATTATCCCAGTTCAGATTATCAGACGAATCCCTTGCGCCTAATTGGTTATTAAAACGAATAATCGAATTAGGTGTATATCTGTAGGTATAAATTTTTAAAGGCATAGGTTGGTCGCAGGTTGGCGAGTAAAATTGATACCCAAGTCCAAGATTATCCTTCAAAGTGACTTGTTGAGACACTTCGCATCCTTCAGCAGAAACAGCTTTTATGGTATAAGTGCCTATTTTAATATTTTTTACCAATCCAGTGTCTTCAGCAGGAATGAGTTGATTATTTATGTAAAAACGATAAGGACGCGTTGCCCCGTTAGCATAGAGGTTTAAGTTCCCCGTTTTCTCTTTACAATTATCTATTGAAAAATAATTACTTAAGTTAAATGTACCCGTTTTATTCAGATAAGGAGGGGCTATGTAACTGAAAGCTGTTAACTCACAACCCTGTTTTGTTTTAACTTTGATAGTATACTGTTTCGCTTCCGTTACTTTTATATTATTGAAGACAGTATCAGCTGAAAATGGCCTCCCATCAAACGACATACTGAGGGGGTAAGCTAAAAGTGAATCTTGAGATGGGGATTTTAAAATACGCACTTTTATCGTACCTATACTATCACCACACTTGTTTGGAATAAATTCTGAATAAAGTTGTAAATATCTATTACTAAAAAATGACTGAGGCGTTGTCAAATTGCCTTCAAACGTGCAATTATTTTTATCCAGTACTTTTACTTTATGGATACTGAAAGGTGTTAAGCGAAAAGCGTTACTATTAAAAGAAGACATACTGCCATTCAGAAAATAAGTGTAAGGTGCTTCACCTCCACTGACATCTAATCTATATACCGATGAAATGTCATCCCCACAACTATCGGTGACTAATGAGAAACGGACATTCAAGCCGGTTGCCTCAAGTTTGATATTTTCATCCGTTGTACAATCGCTTTTTATAGCTGTTATAGTGTGGTTACCAGGTTTGATGCCTTGCCAAATATGTATTTTTCTTCCATTATTGGTGGTGATGGAACTGGGTTGTATTTGATTTAATTTAAAACTCAAATCAACATCACTCGTCAAGATGCTAAAATCAGTAGCTTGATTGCATTGGGCTTTATAATCATAGCTGTAATTGGCTCTAAAAGAATTTTCAACTTTCACTGATTGTTGAATTTCACATCCTCTAGCGTCTTTAACTATTAAACTATGATAACCAAAAGCAACATCGTTGAAAAAAGTATCTTTTTGAAAAATACCATTATCCAATTTGAATTGTAATGGTCGAATACCAAAAGCCTCAATAATCAACTTACCTTTTGTATCTCCACAATTTGTGAGTATTGTTTTGGTATTCAGATAAAAAGGGTAGTTATTAATTGTTAAGTAGAATTTTCGCCGCCCTATTTTACCATTTTTATCTTTGACATCCATAAAATGTTCTCCTCCGCATACATTTTCAAATATGCCAGTACTATTCTTCCAAAGAGAATCTAACATATATTCAATTGGAGAGGCAGTGCTTGATTGGTTCACTGTCACGTGGTATTTGTGAAAGCAAGAGGTATCTGATAATTGATAATTTAAGAAAACGGAAATGGAGTCTTGTGCTTTTAAAGTGTTAGCCCCCCTCAGTATAAAAAGGAAAATTAAGGCTAAAATGAAGATTTTTTTCATAGGAACTAAGTGTTTTAGATGAGGAATAATGGTGTTTTGGCGCATTTAATAAAGTGTTTAAGTTAAGAAATAGAATATTGAATAATCAATCAAAGACAACTCCAACTTTCATAATGCTGCTTTATCAAATGTTAAAATATGGTTTAAGTTGAAAGTTTAACATCTGATGCTTCGTCTCTTACATCAAAAAAGCCCTCGCAAACAAGTGAGGCTGCTGAAAAAGTCCCAATTTTCAATAAATAAATAAAATTCATAAACTGTATTTTGCTTTATTATTAGCATTTTACAATTTAATTAAATTTATTATTTGATGAAATTTTGGACTTTTTCAGAAGCCTCCAAACAAGTACGAAGGCTTTTTTAATATTAAAAAACCTGATTTTTATTTCGGCACTATGTTTGAATTCGACAAATCATAAAACTGGTTAAGTTTAGGGAGAATGATGATGCGCGTGCGGCGGTTGATTGAACGACCTTCTAATATATCATTTTTTACGCCTTTTAAGTAGGTTATAAATTGATTTATGTCAAAAAAAAATATTAATCGGTATTAGGATATTGAGATATTGAGCTATTGAGATATTCTATTGATAATCAACACTTTAAATAATATCGCAATATCTTAATATCAATTAATTTCGACCATTTACTCACCTCTGTATTTACCTTTAATTTTAATAACCTTTAGTGTTTTGAAAGCTTATTTTAAGAAAAAACGCAAACCGATATTGGAGTTAAGATTTTTTACTTCCCATTGAGAAGAAGAATTAGCGCTTTTACCTGATGTTTTACTGAAACTCAATACATCGGCACTTAAGGCAACATTTTTGGATAAGAAATAGGTAGCACCTAAAGCGCCTCTAAATGTGATATTTGTATTATTATTTTGATCGATTGTGCCTTGAATTTCTGCTTTTGTATGAAACATAAACCATTTGGTAATGGCAGAAAAATACTGAACATAAGGGGTTATTGAATAGTTCTGAGAGCGTTCTTGAAAAATGAAATTGGCTTTTGCTCCAGTTAATAGTCCTTTAGCTACAAATTGCCCATATTCTAAGTCAAGTGTGGCATAGCTATTTCTGACTCTGGTTTCAATATTATTTACTGTGAATTTTTGACTGCGGGTATTTAAAGCCAAATTACCATTTATAACAGACCGCCCTTTACTTATTAGCCCTTCAAAGTCTTTTTCAGTCGTTTTGAACTGAGTAAAATGATTAAAACCTACATTTAGTCCCCAATTTGGGAGATTATCAAAATATCCATATCCTCTTGGAATACCATTATTTATTGTTGAATATCCCAACGTTGCTTCTAATGTAACTTCTTTATTGATAAATCGGTTAACACCCCCGAATACAGAATAGTTAAAATTGTCAGATTTTCCTTCTATTTTTGAATAAATGATACCATTAGTAAAGGTCGAACTTTCATCCTTTTTAATACTCCCACCTATTAAAACGCCCCCAAAGAATTTCCATTTGGCAGTTGGATTAAAATAATACCTTGTTTCAGCTTCAACACTCAAGGATTGATACTTTGATTCATAGCTGTTAACTTTATTACTATTCAAAAAAATTGAAAAATCAGATTGGTTATTTAAATATTGGGCATCCAATTTACCTTTTACCATTATTTTATCGGTGATAAAACGCCCGTAAGAAGGTGATAAATTAAGATTTTTTTGATTCGAAGAGTTTGGCGATTCACTATATTGGTTATTGTTATAAAAAGCTTGACCGCCAAGTGTCGTCGCGCCTTTTTCAATTTGAGCGTAAGTATTGATGCTAAATAGTATAATCAATGGTTCGTGAAGAAATTACGGATTAAGGGAATTAAGTGAATAAAAAAAGCGTGTACCTTTGGGTTACCACACCATAAAAGTCCACGCCATGCAAGGAACAAAAAAATCCCTTAGCGCAAACATAAGCTCAATTTCGAT
>JANPHO010000287.1:0-20374 GCA_031424515.1 Saprospiraceae bacterium | reverse complement strand
TTTATGCGTAATTTTTTTTAATCAGTGTAAAATCAGTCGGTTTCAGTGTAATCAGTGGCTAAACAGAGCGTAAGCGACTGTATAGCTAAGCATTTTAAATATCAAAGAATATTTTATCATCTTTTTAAATCAAAAATCTATATTAAATGAAGTATTTGGGCATTATTTCTTTGGTTTTCATCATTTTCGGTTGTAAACCTTCTGTCTCTAAACCTGAAAACGCAACACCTCCTAACCCCACTGTAGCAGCCGCAGCAACAGATTCTATTACTGAAACCAAATTCACTATCCCTTGCGATATGAAAGGCAAATTGATAGAAAAATTTGAGCAAAATAATGCCCTTTTTGAGCGTTTGAGCAATGAAGAAAAGGAATTGGAATGGCTCAAAATAACCACAAAAGATGGAAAATGCACTATTTTAGATGATATTAAAACCGCCAATCACTATTCAGTGAGCTTTGAAGATTGGGATAAAGATGGTTTAAAAGACCGTGTTAACGCTTGGAAATGGGATTATGAAGTGCATCTTTTTGATAAAACTAAAAACGACTTTTCAAGGCATATCAACGGCAGATTCAACGGCGATCAATGGGATTTTGATAAGGCTCAGAATTTGAAATTTCAATTTTTAGAAAATAAATATGGCGGTATTTATGAGTTGTATAGTCTGAAAGGTAATGACAAGACGGTGTACTCTGAAATTTCATTATCTAATGCTGAAACAAATGGAGAAGACTACAAAATAGAAATCCGAAAAAACATAGTCCACTCAGATGATGCCGTGGCTTTTGATACCTTGAAAATGGATTCAAAACTACTCGCTGAGACACGCACAAAAGCGAATGAAGACTATGAAAAACAATTAGCGCGCACAAAAAAAGCAGTAGAAGCTTATTGGCGTAAAAATCTATCCCTGTTTTTGAAGAAGTAAAGTATTGATTTTCAAATAGTTACAATCGTAGTAAGTCTTGAAGATTTACTACGATTTTTTATTTTCTATCATTTTCTAATCGCCGTCGTTTTCACAATTTTACCCGCTTTTACTTCATAGATGAGGACAATTTCGAGCGGCGTGTCGCTGCCCATTCGTCCCGTAATGTATTCGTGGTCAATAATTTTATCATCAAAAACGATTCGTTTGAGAATATCAGAATGCAGTTTGGGCGAAACATTGAACATGTCTTGATATATTTTACGGACATCTTGCAACCCTTTAGCGGTAAGTTTACCCGTATTGAAATTATACATTTCGATATCATCCGCGAATAATGCCATGAATTTTTCAATATCACGGTTATTATACGCCTCTAAACTCTGTTGCACGACTTGTTCAGGTGTCATATTTTGAGATTTTAAGGTGGAAAATAGAATACAAGCGGTGAATATTAGGATTGCTTTTTTCATTTTAAATTTGGATGCGATTTTTAAATAAAGTCAAATTTTCCTTGTAAAAACTGAAAATACTGAGGGGTGCTCAAGCGCCATTACAGCTCCATTCAGTTAAGACAAAATAACTATATATTATTTCAACTTTACTAATGTTATGTTTTCATTTATTTCTAATAACTTTCCACCACCATTTAGGATTCCAAAGTTGTTTTGATAAATTGGTATCGTTAAAAACATAAGCAAGAGTCCGCGCCAAGGGCTTATTCTTGGCAATAAACCATGTCATTGTATTGAAAAAACGTTCATTTTTAAACCATTGTTGTAGCCGATAACTGACCTTAAATTCTTGTCCCCGTATTCTGTAAATGCGGTCATCGTACCCCCTCAGTATAGTGGCTGAAAAGTCCTTTTTTTCGAGACATTGCGCCGCTTGTTCTGCCGCTACTGCACCGCTTAATATCGCATTGGCAATACCTTCGCCTGTCAAAGGGTCGATAAGGCTTGCTGCATCGCCTGTCAGTACATAACCGTCACCGGATAGCTTTCTTTTTTTTGAAGCCAAAGGCAAACCAAAACCTTGGACATCACCGACCAAAACTGCACTTTCAAAGCGTTTTTTGAATTTAGGTGTTGTTTCAATGACTTCATTGAGGCATTTACGCAAATTCAGTTTCCGTTTTGACACTTCTTCTGAAACAATAGCAATACCGACATTTGCTTCGCCATTAGGCAAAGGAAAAATCCAAAAATAGCCAGGCAGGAAGTTTTTTAAAAAATAAAATTCTAAATAATTGTCTTCATGGAAACCTGTAACGCCCTTGTAATAGGCTTTCACAGAAGCCATATTGTGTTTTGGGTCTAAGGTTATGCCACCAATTAAACGAGCAAAACGAGAATGTGCACCATCGGCAATGATTAACAAGCGGGTTTGAATATTGGTATTATCACCTTTATCTTTCAAAAGCCACCCCTCAGTATTTCGTTGAAAATCAACGATTTCTATACCTTCATAAAATGTAACATTTGAGGAACGTCTGACTTCATCCACTAAGAAATTGTCAAACTCCCACCGTTTGCAGACAAAGCCGGGCGGCGCTTCTTTGGTTTTATCGTAGTATGAACGATAGCCAATATTGAAACCATTCTCTTTTGTACCTTCAACACTCAGCCCCCAAGAGTCGAGTTGAATGTGTTGCGCTTCCATAAAACGTTCCACTACTGAGGGGTCAATCCAGCGTTGCAGAATATCAACAACACGGTGGCTGATGCCATCGCCACAAATTTTGTCACGAGGGAAAGTGGCTTTATCTATCAAGATACAAGGAATACCGAGTCTATCTAATTTCAAAGCTGCGGCAGCTCCTGCGGGACCCGCGCCCAAAATGGTAATCGTCTGGTTTTGCAAATTCATATGCAAAGGTTTCTCTTTTTTTGGGTAATTTTTGTAGATTCGGATATTTTTTTGAGGTTATGAGATTAAAAGGTTTAGTTCGTAGTAACTGATCGCGGCTTGTTTGGTTGTCGTTTACTATTATTTTAAGTTGTCATTTAGTTCTAATGTATTGAGGGGGTCGCTTGACCCACTTCTTCCCACGTTTTATTCAAGGCTTCAAGGAATAATGGAGTCTCTTGAGCACCTGAAATAGCGTATTTTTGACCTAAAACGAAGAAAGGCACGCCTTGCACACCCACCTGCTGCGCTTCATAAATGTCTTGGCGCACTTCATCAGCGTAGGCATTGCTGTTGAGCATTTCACGCAACTCTTCGGCATTCAAACCAATTTCAACGCCTAATTGAATGAGCGTTTCATGGTCAGCGGTATTTTTACCTTCCGTAAAATACGCTTTAAAAAGGCGTTCTTCAGCGGCATCTTGCAAACCTTTGTGTTTCGCAAAGCATGAAAAACGGTGCGCATCAAACGAATTAGCCACCACAGCCTTATCAAAATCGTATTTCAAACCCACTTTTTCTGCCAAACCAGATACGTGGTCGCTCATTTCTTTGGCTTGCGTCAATGACCACCCTTTCACCTCCGCCAAGTGTTCAATCGTATTTTTACTGGGGTCAGTCACCAAATCGGGATTGAGTTGAAAACTTTTCCAAATTACTTCCACCTTGTCCTTTTGAGGAAATTGCGCCAAAGCGTTTTCAAATTTACGCTTTCCGATATAGCAAAACGGACACATCACGTCCGACCAAATTTCTACTTTCATCATTTTCAATTTTTTTAAAAGAAATAAAACAGCCAAAGTTAAAAACAGTTTAGACAACCAATAAAGAGAGTTATTCAATTATCAATTTTTGATTAAAATACTTTAAAAAAAGGTAAATTGCGCTTAGTTTATACATTTATCATTAAAAACAGACCTATGAAATTAAAATCAATATTATTAATGGCTTTAGTTTTCACAATGCAATGTCGTATGGCAGAGACCAAAAATAAATATGGCTACCCCCTCAGTATAATCAGCGATTTTGACACTTATTTCAAGCAAACGGAAGCGGATAGCAATAAAACACTGATTGAAATCAAAACCCGAATCCCTAATATCATCCTCGATATTCGATACGCTACGGAGAATAATTTCCTAAAAAAAGTGTTTTACAAAGAGGCAAAAGCTTTCGCGCGCTTGCCCGTTGTAAAGGCTTTAGAAAATGTGCAAGGCGAGCTCAATAAACAGGGCATTGGCGTTAAAATTTATGACGGTTATCGCCCTTATGCCATCACCGTTCAATTTTACGAAAGTTTCCCTGATTCCACGTATGTCGCTTCGCCATGGACGGGCTCAAAGCACAATCGCGGCTGTGCATTGGACATGACTTTAGTAGATTTAAAAACGGGTAATGAATTAGCCATGCCTACCCCTTTCGATACTCCCGCCGAAGAATCGTGGGCAGATGCACCCGTAAAAGATGAAATTGCCTTTAAAAATCGTGAATTAATGAAGTCCGTGATGGCTAAAAACGGCTTTACAGTCGAGCCTTCTGAGTGGTGGCATTATAATTTTAATGGTTGGAAAGAATATCCTTTGATGGATATGCCTTTTGATGTTTTAAGTAAAACGCTTGCAAAATAGGTGAAATCGGCTCAAATACTGAGGGGTAGTTTTCCTACAGTAGTTACACATTTCTTAAAACCCTCTTATGATAAAACAAGAATCGTTTTTGACCCGCACTATATGGGTGCTTTCTCTGGTGAGTCTATTTACGGATGTGGCGGGCGAAATGCTTTATCCTGTAATGCCTTTGTATTTAAAAACCATCGGATTTTCAGTGGTTTTTATCGGCATTTTAGAAGGATTGGCTGAGGCAACGGCAGGTTTGAGCAAAGGATATTTCGGTAATTGGAGCGATAATATAGGTCGTCGTTTGCCATTTGTGCAAATTGGTTATGGTTTAAGTACCCTTGCTAAGCCTTTGATGGCACTGTTTGCGGTGCCAATTTGGGTTTTTATGATTCGCACGCTCGACCGCTTAGGTAAAGGCATTCGCACGGGGGCGCGGGATGCTCTACTTTCAGATGAAACTACGCCTGAGTTCAAAGGGCGAGTATTTGGATTTCATAGGAGTTTGGATACTTTAGGGGCGGTTTTAGGGCCTTTATTGGCTTTAATTTATCTTTATTATTATCCCAACGAGTATAAATCGCTCTTCATTTGGGCATTCATTCCGGGAGCGATTGCCATATTTTTAACACTTTTAATCAAAGAAAAAAGAAAAGAAAGTCAGAATAAAAAAGCCCCTGCCCTACTCGATTTCGTTAAATATTGGAAAAATAGTCCCACCAAATACCGTCAGTTGACTGGTGCTTTGCTGTTTTTCACCCTGTTTAATAGTTCTGATATTTTCTTGATTTTAAAAATAAAAGAATCGGGTTTGTCTGATACAACCGCCATTGGCGTTTATATTTTTTACAATCTTATTTATGCATTAGCCTCCTACCCATTAGGCGCAAAAGCCGATAAGTGGGGTATGAAAAGCATATTTGCCATGGGTTTATTCCTATTTTCATGCGTTTATTTAGGAATGGCTTTCGCGGCGAGCACCCCTATTTTCCTCTTTTTATTTCTGCTATATGGCATTTACGCCGCCGCTACTGAGGGGGTCGCCAAAGCGTGGATCAGTAATATTTGCGATAAAAAAGATACAGCCACGGCGATTGGTACATACACGGCATTTCAAAGCGTTTTGACATTAGTAGCCAGCAGTATGACGGGCATTATTTGGGCAACATTAGGCGCATCAACTGCGTTTTTAATAACAGCTGGTATGACATTTTTAGTCATGTTATACCTATCATTCGTGTTTAAAGAATAAAATTTACTATGAAAACTGGAAGTTATTTAATCATTTTATCTCTAATTTTAGCTTTATTATCCGCTTGTACGGAAGCCCCAAAACAGGATAATTCAAGTGAAAATACAGCTTATACTGAGGGGGGGTACACGGACACAATCGTGAACACAGACGCCACGCCCCAAACAGCCACACCTAAAACAGATGCCCCTGTCAAATCTCTCACCGTCGTACCCAAGCAGCAAGTGGGTTTGATTACTGCGGATATGACGGAAACGGATATTAAACAAGCTTACGGTGAAAAAAACGTGGTGCGCGTGGATAGAGGCGATGTTAAAACCTCCATTTTCCCTAATTCCAATAAAGAGTTGGAAATTACTTGGAAAAAAGGTCAGGATTTTAAAAAACTTGAAACCGCCATTATTAGAAAAGGCGATTGGAAAACGGCGGAAGGCATCGGTATCGGTACAACCGTAGATGAACTCAACGCCATTAACGGAAAGCCCATAGAGCTTTTTCAAAGAGAAGAAAATTACGCCATGGTACGTTGGAAAAACGGTAAAGTCAATCCAAAATTAAAAGCTATTGTGGATACAGATACTCAAAAAGTGATTGAAATGCAGATTGATTTTTGAGGTTTTTGAAATTTTAAAAGGACTTTTAGGGGTTTTAGGGGATTTTTAAACATAAAAAAGCTGTTTAAGCATTGAATAAAACTTTGGAAGTTCGGGATAATTGGGGTTTAAATAATCTTCAATATCCAAACCGTTGTTATTGACTTCATTAATGATGTTTAAATATTGTTGTTCTCGCATTGAATCAAGGTCTGGATGGTTCAATTTCAATAAATTAATGGTATAACCCGCTTTAATTGGGTCTTTTACTGAGGGGGTAATATTTCCAATAACATCATATTGAAAATATTCCTCTACATCTGCTAATTCAAATGGATGCAAAAACAAGGTGTCATCATGTTGGTTCAATTTTGCATGACCGCAATATTTTAACGCTATATCTGATGGGTCATCAACGTCATTACCGCTACATGAAACAGCTAAATTAGTATGCTCAAAAATCAAATGTGAAAAAGTACCCGCAGCGTCTTTCGGGCGAATATGCTCAATGTGCGAAGGGTGAAGGGGATTCCCCGCCGCATCTTTCACCATTTTTTTACGAATGGATTGTTGGCAATAAATACACAGGCTTTTTTGCTCTTCCCAAAGGTGTTGGTGGAGAGTAAGTTTCATGTTTGAATCTATATGCCAAGTGGTTGGTTTCCTCGTTGCTATATACGTGTCGAATGCAGTACAACGATTGGTTTTATCAACGTAACGCATCCGCAGCTTTCATTTTTTGACGATTCAACATTAAAAGTTGATGTTCCATTCTGATAATAAAAGAGTCTTCTTTACCGAGTGTTTCCATCAATTCTTCCGCTAATTTTTGGGTTTCAATTTTATCGAACTCATTGATAGTCAACAACTTAGCTAATTTATCAATTTTAGTTTGCACATCGTAGTCCCGTAAAATATCTAATTCCATCACCTCTCTTAAAATACGATTAGGCTCTAAACCTTTGGTATGCTTACCCGCTTTTTCCATGTTGATTACCTCTATTTTACGGGTTTCATCATTGACGTGTAAAACAAAAAGGCTCTTTGGCTCTACCGACGCCATCACGTGCGGTGAGTGTGTAGCCATAATGACTTGATTATTTTCACCGACATTTTGATACAATTTAGCCACTTCTTTTTGCCATGTTGGGTGCAAAGCATCTTCAGGTTCATCAATCAATATTAAGCCATTTTTTAAATTTAAATGGCTTAATTGTATCGCTCTAAAATAGAGATTTTGCTCTCCGTTGGATAGTTCTTCAAATGTTACTCGCTGACGGTTGGCACTTTCAAAAATGAGGGAATCGTTATCTAAATCTACTAATCGAGTCGTTAATTTTAACCCCCTCAGTACATGGCTGATTTTTTCTATGCTCTTTTGAATACTGTCGTTTAACGTAAGATTTCGATTCTTAAACACTTCATTTTGTACTGATTTAAGCAAACTTTTCTCCATTTCAGATTTATGGCTATCTAAATGCAGAATATGAATGTTCCCTATCTGAAGCTGTATATTTTTCTTTTTAATTGGAAGATAAGCAAAATTATCAATTCCTATAGTATCTAAATCTTCATCATCAATAAAATCTAACGCTCTATCAATTTTTATTTCACCCTTTCTAATAAAAATAGAAGAATTAGTAAAAGTCACTTCCATGCTATCAATGCCATTGATTATATTAGCGATATCAATTTCAAAAGATATTTTCAGTTTCTTTTTTAAATCAGCTTCATCTTCAGTATTCTCAATCTCTCTATTAACTAATTTATTTATCAACTCCAAAACCGTAGTCTTTCCACTACCATTCACACCTGCCAATACAATAGTATCTAAGGTATTGCCATCCTTATCAGTAAAATCAAATTCTACATCATCGAAGACTTTGTAGTTTTTTATTTTCAGTTTCCGAATTTTCATTTTTAAAATGATTTAAGTTGAAGTACCAAAGATAAAACAATTGACTGTCTTCTGAAACCTTGTTTTGTAAATCTACTCATTTTCAACTTATAAAATTCATTTTTACTTTAGTATAACTTGGTTCAAGTTTGAAACTTGAACCAAGATTACCCTGACTTCTATTTAAATCTACTCCTTTATCAACCTTTTCTGCAAATCTTCCAACGAAACGCCTTTCGTTTCGGGCATCATAAACCATACGTAGAGGAGTTGTAAAACCATCATTACGGCGAAGAAAGCGAAAATAGGTGCGCCACCAAATTGTTTTGCAAAAACAGGAAATACATTCGCAATCAAAGCCGCGAAAACCCAATGCGTCAAACTGCCCCAAGCCATGCCAGAAGCCCGCACCGAATTCGGGAATATTTCAGAAATAAAAACCCATATTACAGCACCTTGACCAATGGCGTGGGATGCTATGAACATGAAAATATAGTAAGTCGTAAGGCTATGGGCTTCAGTTTTAAAAGCATAAGCAATCAACGATAAGGATACAATATAGCCAATAGAGCCAATATACATCAAGGTTTTACGGCCAAAACGGTCAATTAAATACCAGCCTGCAATCGTGAAAATAAGATTCACGACACCAATGCCCGCCGTAGAAAGTAAGGCACTATCTTTCCCCAAGCCTGTCATTTCAAAGATATTGGGTGCATAATAAATAATGGCATTAATGCCCGATGCTTGATTGAAAAAGGCAAACAAAAAGGCTAAAATGAGCGGTAAACTATATTTTTTTGAAAATAAAGGCTCAGTTCCACCTGCTTTTTCACTTTCCGCTGACTGTTTTATGGCATTTACAGCATTATCTAATAAAGATTCTTTTTTAGAAGAAAAGACTGCATGATCCAATATCTTTCCTTCTTTTTCAAAATCATTAATTTCAGGGTCGGATATTGCTAATGTTTTACGAGCCGTAGCTTCATCACCTTTATTAAGTATCAACCAGCGTGGACTTTCAGGCGTAAAAAACATCATAACAGAGAATATCAAGGACGGAATGGCTACAATACCCAACATCCAACGCCAGTCATTATCGCCAATGCCTTCCAATAAATAATTGGAAACATAGGCTATTAAAATGCCGATAACGATATTGGCTTGAAATGAAATCACCATACGTCCACGATACTGAGGGGGGGCAATTTCTGAGATATAAACGGGCGCCACCACCGACGAAGCCCCAATACTTAAGCCACCAATAAAACGGAAGAGCATAAATGTATTGACATCTTGAGCCAAAGCTGCGCCCACTGCTGATACAAAAAACAAAATGCCAATCCACAATAAAGTGGGTTTTCGACCAAATTTATCCGCTGGAACGCCGCCAAATGCTGCACCTACCACCGTGCCATACAAAGCCATCGCTACGGCAAAACCGAGATTTAACTTATCCAAATGCCATAATTGCTCAATGTCTCCAACTGCACCTGAAATGACGGCTGTATCTAAGCCAAATAAAAAACCACCCAATCCGACAGTGATTGACCATAAAACGAGTTTGCTATTCATAATTTCTACTTGTTGTTGTATAAAAATTGGATTTTGATATGTAGTCGGGGCTTAATTGTGCGCCTAAATTAGTAAAAACACGCTAATTGGTGTTTCATTTTTAAAAAATATCGTTTGAGAATGGTTTTTAAAAATCGTAATACTGACGGGATATTTACTTAAATAAACATCAACTCACCTTTTCCCACATTTTAAGTTTTCCGTCAAAATCGGTAAATTGAAGGTGATAACTATCGGGAACCTCTTTTGAAAAGCTGAAATAAGTCACCAATTTAGTGCCCACGGGCATTTCATCCAATTGCTGTTTTACGTAAAAAGAGTAGGTATCATATAATTCTCGACTCAAATCCAATTCATTATTGATTTTGCCGACACCTAATCGGCTTACGTTTTCATAAAAAGCATTAAAAAAATAAAAAGCATCAAAGTCTTTGAATGGAATATCCGTAATATTGGCGTGGACAAATTCAATATTGAGCAAATTATATCTTTTTGAAATGCGGAGGGCAGTAGCAAATAATGATTCTCGAAGTTCGACTCCCGTGAATGACCCCTCAGTACAAGCCGAGCCAATCATGCAAAATTTGCCCGCACCTGAGCCAATATCCAATACTTTCACCCCTTTTTTATGGGCTAAATATCGAGCGGCGGTTTTGGCAACTTCTATGGGTGTGAAGTGCATTTCAATGGCATCTTTGAGTTTGATGGGGTACATCAAATCAAATTCTATGTCGTTTATCTCTTCATTTGACCTTATTTGTTCAAATATCATTCGCTTTTTTTCTACTTCACATTTTTCAAAATACCCGCCACTTTCACTTTTTTAAACTCTCTTTCCAAAAACTTCTTTTTACTCACTTGTTCCACCGTTTTACCATCCACTTTGGATTCGAGCCATGCGATGATGTCGAGATAAACGAAAGAACGGCGTTCAAATGGGTTTTGAGCAATGGTTTCTAATCGGACTTTTAGCTCCGTAAATTCCTCTTTCAAGTCTTTTTGCTTGATAAAAAGCGATTTTTTAAGGAATTTCAACACTTCTTGCATCACACCACTCATGTCGCCATTTTTTAATAAAAAGCGATAAACGGATTTTATGAGGTATTCTAAAAGAGCAAAATGTCCTTTTTCATAATGACAAATGAGTTGCAACATGCGGGCAAAGCATTGAATATCGGTGCGGAGGCTGCCCGTTTTGAGATTGATTATTTTATTGAGATAGTCAATAGCTTTATCAAAATTGCCACTTCCGAAGTACAAACAAGCTATTTTATAATAAAAAATAAGAATACGATGTTCATCCAAAGTACGCGCAAATTCTTTCAATTGTTCCTCAATCTCGGGAATCAAAGCGACCCCCTCAGTAAAAGAGCCTTCAAGGAAATGTTTATTGATTTTGGCGGAATAAATGTGGTGAAAAGCCAGCGTTCGGGTGTTTTCATCCAACGAATCAGCGTGTTTTTTAAGGTATAACTCCGTATTATTCAATATTTTAGAAAGCCTTTCATGGTCAAGCGTCATAAAAAGAGCATTCAAAAGATTGTGCACACCTTTAAGGTACAACGATGTATCATTTATTTTCATAATGGGTTCAACCTCAAAAAGTTCAACCCATTTGTAAGCGTAACGGTAGTAATTTTTCCAATTTTGAGCGATATAGCTGTGCCAAACGTGGCATTGATAAAAATAAACTTTTTCAAAAAAGCCCATTTTTGAAGTCCCATCATTGGAATTATAAGGCAATTTTTGATTTAAAAATTCATCCGCTTTTCTCAAATCTTCTTCATTGCGGGCGTGTCCCATCTGAAGGTATAAACCGTACAATTGCAACGAAGCATTGGATAATAAACTCGTATTTAATATATGATTCATTGTATTTTGAGCTTCGTTTGCCAACTCATCTGCCCTGCCCTCGTGGCTGCGCGTGATGTGTCGGCTTTCGATTAATTTCTCAAATTCAATGATTTCAAGTAGTAAAAGTATCTGGTGATTATACGTTGCCAAACCTTTGGCTTTATCTAAAATACGCAAACTTTGAATATATAAACCCTTATTGTACAATACTTTAGCGTAATCAATATTTTCACGAATATCAATATCGGCATTTTTATTTTTATGTAAAAGCCTTAAACTTGTTAAAAGTTGCTTATACAAATGTGCCTTGAGATTGGAGAGTTGCTCCTTTTTAATCTCAGGTACTTTCTTAAAAATCAGGCTTTCGTCATAGTCTTTTGACTTATCCAGTACATCAAACAGGCGAATGAATTTCAAATCCTCACTATCTTGATTGCGCGTAACATAAAGCCTAAAATTACGCTTTTCAGCCTTCGTAAGCGTATTAATAAGCTGAAATAAATGGTCTTGAACCGCTCCCTGCTGCACTCTTTGCATTGATGTAGGCATCGTATAGTTTATTTAATTAAAACATTGTAAATCAATGACTTATAAAAAGAAATTTTCGGTTTGAATACCGTAAGCACACATCAAAGTTAAATCTTTTTGAGACAACCTTTGAATTAACTTTGATATTCTATTAAAAATATGAACAAAGGCAAAAGTAAAAGTCCATTTTGAATATTTCAAAAAAAGAATCGCAGATGTTGCTTTTCAAATTGAATCTGCAAAATAGTTGGCTTCTTTGAAATATCAAAATTTGAGCATTTTAACTAATCATAAGTAGGCGTAAAAAAATAAACATTCTTATCGTCGGGCTGTAAAATGCAAAAAATACGAAGCAAAGCGGAGTATTTTTTACATTTCATTGAGCCGACTTAAAAGATAATAGTGCTTATTTTAGACCAACTACTAAAAATAAAAATAATATAAAAAATGGCTGAAAAGGTCTTTATTTTCGACACAACCTTACGCGATGGCGAGCAAGTGCCCGGCTGCAAATTAAATCTTCCTGAAAAGTTAGAAATAGCGCGCGCTCTGGAAGAACTTGGGGCGGACATCATCGAGGCAGGTTTTCCGATTTCGAGTCCCGGGGACTTTGAATCGGTGAGTGAAATTTCTAAAATCATTAAAAATGCTACTGTTTGTGCGCTCTCTCGCTCTGTTGAAAAAGATATTGATGCGGCGGGTGGTGCTTTAAAATATGCCAAAAGACCTCGTATCCACACAGGCATTGGTGCAAGTGATTTTCATATAAAATACAAGTTTAATGCGACACGTGAGCAAATCATAGAACGTGCCATTAGTGCCACAAAATATGCTAAAAAGTACGTGGAAGATGTCGAATTTTTCTGCGAAGATGCAGGTAGAGCCGACCCTATTTTCCTTGCTCAATTGGTAGAAGCTGTCATCAAGGCGGGTGCAACGGTGGTTAATATCCCTGATACTACAGGTTATTGCCTTCCAGAAATGTACGGACGCTTGATTAAGCACTTGGTGGATAATGTGCCTAACATCCATAAAGCCATTGTTTCTGCGCATTGCCACAATGATTTGGGTTTAGCAACGGCTAACTCAATCGCAGCAGTTCAAAATGGAGCACGCCAGATAGAATGTACCATCAACGGCATCGGTGAAAGAGCGGGTAATACATCACTTGAAGAAGTTGTGATGGTCATGAAGCAACATAAAGATTTAGGACTTTACACCGATATTCATTCCCAAATGTTGTTCCCAATGAGCCGTTTGGTGTCTGAAAAAATGCACATGATGGTGCAGCCGAATAAGGCAATCGTGGGTAGCAATGCCTTTGCGCATTCATCAGGCATACATCAAGATGGTGTCATTAAGCACCGTGAAAACTACGAAATCATCGACCCACTTGAAGTAGGTGTGAGCGAATCAGCAATCGTTTTGACTGCGCGCAGTGGTCGTGCAGCTTTGCGTTATCGCTTACAAAAGCTTGGTTTTGAAGTCGATAAATATGATATAGAATTCTTATATAGCAAATTTATAGAAATCGCAGACCGCGAAAAAGAAGTCAACGAGGATCACCTCCGCGATATGATGGAAAAAATAGATGTCCCTGTGGCAGCTTAATTTAATGGCTTTCACAGCAATTAAAAGTCTCTAAAACCAACAGCGTTTTAGAGGCTTTTTATTAAAATATAGTAATTGTTTAGCTGCACAGTCGCTTACGCTCCGTTTAGCCACTGACTACACTGAAATAGACTGATTTTACACTGATTTATACGTAATTCTTTAAATATCAGTGTAAATCAGTCAATATCTGTAAAATCAGTGGCTAAATGGAGCGCAAGCGACTATCTGACCAAATAATTACAAAATCTATTAAAATACTGAGGGGGTAAAACAATAGCACAATTTTACTCGTTTCAAAAATATTAAAACTTAAAATCCTATTTCACAACTTCATGAACATATCCAGTATGAAAAAAATCACTGTGCTTTTAATCGTTTTACTTCCAATTACTCTATTCAGTCAACGCCATAAACCTTGTAGAAGTGCCATAGATATTATGGTTTCACCAGAGTATTTTGCACCACCTTCTGTATTGGCAGATGCAAGCTTTACCCCTAAAATGGCATTTAGAGTGGGTACCAATATCAATCTCTTCTCCTCGGCCGAACCCTATTTTGTATTTCGGAGTGGTTTCCGATATGCTCAATATAAATATGATATAAAAGGCTTTTTCAGTACCAAAATAAGCCACGAAAAGCGTGAATTTGTGGAAATTCCCTTTGTATTTCGATATTATTTTGGCTTGAATACATGGCGGTTTTACGTTGAAGCTCAATCTTCAATGAATCTTAGTTTTACAAAATTCAAAGAAATAGATAAACACATCACCGCCGGTGGGGCTATTGGTTTGGAATATTGTCTGGATAAAAATTTGGCACTATTTATTCAACCTACTTTCAGAAAACCCATACTCCGTAATTTGAGTAATGAACCCATCAATTATAGTTTTAATACAGGACTTGAAATAGGCTTTAAATTCAGGTATTGAGTCACAAATATTTTAAATAAATGACAATTAAATGAGTGACATATTTTCCCACATCAAGTCTTAGATTACAGTATATTTGTGTTAATTTAAATTTTATAATATTTTATTTGTCTAATTTTTAAAATACATAACTTGAATTAAAATATGCTGAATACGCCTTCTTAATTTTACAATTTAAATCAGACTTATACAGACCAAGTTATTCTTTGAAATTCCATCAATATGTCGCAGAAAGAAAAAAAACGGATAGCCGTTCTTCCCGGAGACGGTATCGGCCCCGAAGTCATCGCACAAGCCATAAAAGCCCTTAAAGCCATCGAAAAAGCGTATGGTCATCAGTTTATTTATAAAGAAGCCCTTGTGGGCGCAGCCGCAATAGAAGCTACTGGTGAGCCTCTTCCCAAAGAGACACTCGACTTGTGCATGAAATCCGACGCTGTTTTGTTCGGCGCAATCGGCGACCCTAAATACGATAACGACCCCAACGCATTGGTCAGGCCCGAACAAGGTCTTTTGAAATTGCGAAAAATGCTGGGTGTTTTTGCCAATATTCGACCTGTTAGAGCCTATAAGGCACTTTATAAAATGTCTCCTTTAAAAACGGAGTATATCAAAGGCGTGGATTTCCTCATTTACCGAGAACTCACTGGCGGTATTTATTTCGGTGAAAAAAGCCGTACTGAAACCACCGCTACCGATACTTGCACCTACTCCATAGAAGAAATTGAGCGCATTGCACACCAAGCATTCAAAGCTGCGCAGCTGCGTAGAAAACGCGTTACCTTGATAGATAAAGCAAATATCATGGAAACAAGCCGTCTTTGGCGTGATACGGTTCAGAAAATAGCCCCTCAGTATAAAGACGTAAAATTGGATTTTCTTTTCATTGACCACGCGGCGATTGAGTTGATTTTGAATCCCAAACGCTTTGATGTCATTTTAACTGAAAACCTCTTTGGTGATATTATCAGCAATGAAGCGAGTATTTTAGTGGGTTCATTAGGTCTTTTACCCTCCGCTTCGATTGGTACTTCTTCAGCGATGTTTCAACCCGTGCATGGTACATTTACGCAAGCCAAAGGGCAAGATATTGCCAATCCGTTTGCGGCTATTCTTTCCGCTGCTCTACTTTTAGATTATTTTGAAATGTACGAAGAAGGTGAAGCCATTAAAAAAGCCGTTATTATACTTTTAGAAAGCGGTATCGTCACCAAAGACCTCAATAATCAGAGTTATTTCTCCACCACTACCATTGGCGATATGGTTGCCGAATATATACTTGATAAAGGCAAAGTCACTACCCACACTGCCAACGTTGATTTAGGAAAAAGTACGATTATTTAGGATATTGAGATATTAGGATATTGAGATATTTAAGCATAATATCTCAATATCCAACCATTTTCGAAACGACCTCTACACATTTTCCCAATCTCTCCTCAAAGCTACCCCTCAGTATATGGTAGTCTTTTTTACATAAAATCAGCTCTTTTTGGTATATTTTAAATAAAAAATCACGGTCATTGGGGTTTTCACGCAATGGGTCGTATGCCCATTCTATGCCTTCGGGTGAGCAGAGGAAATATATAGATGGATGATGGGTAATGGGTGATAGGTGATGTGTATCAATGAGTTCCATCAGTTCGGGTAAGCAATTTCCAAAGACTACTTCCGACCATATTTTTATGGTTAAAATATCGGTATCGCAAACAATAAGGCGCGTTTGGGGTTTTATAAGTCTCTTTTCACTTTTAATTTGACCTTGAGCAATTTCAGTCAAATCAGCTTGAAAATACTGAGGGGTCTGCTTTTTTTCAAAATATTCACGAGCGTATTCCTCAACAAGGGGCACCTCAAAATGCTTGGCAATAGCTTTTGAGAGCGTTGTTTTACCGCTTGATTCGGGACCCGTGAATATTATTTTGAACATGGATATTTGACTAAATTTTTAGAGTAAATGAGCGTTAAAGGTATTTATATTTCTTTCAAATTAAATACATTTGCACAAAAACCGTAAGTGCTGACATGATTGATATCGAACCTTTTTACAAATGGCGTGAACAGTTTTATATATCTGAGGAAGATAGTAATTCGCCATTTTACAATAAAACATATAGCGATTTTACGACTGAAAACACAGTCTATAATTACTATATTCATCCGCAATGGGATTATTTCGGATCTGAAACCCTGTACGCTAAAATTATATTCGCAGATTATGATAATGGGGGGGCTATTATCGAATTTATCGGTGAATGGAATGATGCCATCACTAACGATATTATGCATCTCAAGCGCAACGTGATTGAGCCTTTGATAGATAATGGCATTTCTAAATTCGTTTTAATTATGGAAAATGTCCTTAATTTTCATGGTTCTGATGATGATTATTATGCTGAATGGGCAGAAGAAGCACAGGATAGTTTTAACGGTGGTTGGATTGCCTTTTTAAATACCTACGACCACGTTTCGCAGGAAATGAAATATTCGCATCTCGACCAATATTCATATTTCGGTATGGCTTACAACGGCTTAGTGTGGCGACAACATTCCCCGCAAAATGTGGTAAAAGCCGTTGAAATGCTTGTAAAAGGCGGTGATAGACGGATTATGCAGTAGTTGTTGATTGTTATTCGTTATTGGAGATGCAGTTTAGCAAACAGAAAATCATCGTTTTCTTTGAAAACGATGATTTTCTGTTTACTAAACTACTAAATTTTCACTTAAAATCTTACCTCGTAAAAGCAAAATAAATCACGTAAAGCCAACCCAAACAAGCATGAATAATTGCCCATAAAATGGATTGATTGCGCGACCAGCTCAGCACAATGGCTAATATCGAGCCTAAACCAATACTCGAACCTAAAATTGTAACATCAAGAAGTAACATTAACGGATGATTTTTTAATTATTAAAACGCTTTCTTGAGCAAATATTTGTTAAAATATCCTCTCGAAGCAAATAAAACCGATAGGAAACGTGTTTTCAACGACCATTTCTACGATTTTAAGCTATTTTGTATTTTCTTCCCATACTGCACATAAGTGAACAATCGTCCGCACCGCCGCTTCCATATCTTGAATTGAAACGTGCTCGTGGCGAGAGTGAATACCCTGCTCTCCCGCAAAAAGATTGGGGCATGGCAAACCCATAAACGACAATCGAGAGCCATCGGTACCACCTCTAATGCTGCCTAAATTTGGCTTCAAACCCGCTCTCCTAATGGCTTCAATAGCATTATCCGTGACGTGTGGGTTTTCATCCAATACATTTTTCATATTCCTATATTGTTTAAAAACATCCATTTCAGCTTTTGAATGCGGATAATTTTTCATCACTTTATCCATGATACCCCTCAGTATAACCGCCTTTTCATTCAATAATTTGTTATCAAAATCACGTAAAATGAAGGTAATTTGAGCATTTTCAAGCCCGCCTTCAATTTTTACAGGATGGATAAAACCTTGTTTGCCTTCGGTGGTTTCGGGCGTTAGGTGGTCTTTTGGCAATGATGCCACTATGTCCGAAGCAATTTTAATAGCATTTTCCATTTTGCCTTTCGCATAGCCGGGATGAGCGGCCACACCTTGAATTTTGATGGTCGCACCATCCGCCGAAAAAGTCTCATTTTCAATATCTCCGACGGGACCGCCATCGAGTGTGTAACCGAAATCCGCACCCAATTTTTCCATATTCACTTTATCTACCCCTCGCCCAATTTCCTCGTCAGGCGTGAATAAAATGCGAATTTTACCGTGTTTTACTGAGGGGGTATTCAAGAGGTGATAAGCAGCGTCCATAATTTCAGCCACACCCGATTTATCGTCCGAACCCAAAAGCGTCAAGCCACTTGCCGTGATAATATCTTTTCCGATTTGTGTTTTTAAATAAGGATAATCTACCATACGTATCACCTGCGAAGGGTCATCGGGCAACACAATATCCTGCCCTTGATAATTGCGATGAACGATGGGTTTAACGCCCGCTCCGCTCGCATCAGGTGCCGTATCCACGTGGCTACAAAAGCAAATAGTGGGCACATTGGGCTTATCCGTATTGGCTGGGATGGTGGCGTAAACGTAGCCATGTTCATCCATTTCAGCATCCGAAATACCCATTTCGAGCAACTCTTGCACGAGTAAACGCGAAAGATTTTTCTGTTTTTCGCTCGATGGCGTTGTTTTTGAAGTCGGGTCAGCTTGAGTATCAATCTGTACATAGCGCAGAAAACGCTCAGCAACGGTATGGTTAAAATTCATAAATCAGTATTTATAATTAGTTTAAAATCAAGGTATTACAATAATGTCGAGCATATTGCTCTTTCATACAATAAAAATAAGAACAAATTTCACATAATAATTTGTTTTCAATTTTAGTTTAAAAAATCAATCTACATTCGCTATTTTCACACCATTTCTATTAAAAAACCTAAACACACTTTCCAATGAAAAACATTTTAATGCTCTTATTTGCGCTCGGTTTTATAACACAAGTTTACTCTCAAGAGTTTACAGAACAATCCATTTGGCGGTTCAATATTTTATTTGAAACGGGTAAATCGGATATACAGAACACCTATTTCCCGCGATTAGATTCCCTTGCCAATGCCCTACAAGATTCTACTTTTAATGTCACCATTTCAGCGCATACGGACAACAGCGGCTCGGATGAGAGCAATGAAAAACTCTCTAAAAACAGAGCCGAAACTATAAAAAATTATCTAATTCAGCGGGGAATAAACGACCAACGCTTGAAATCGCAATGGAAAGGTGAGATTGAGCCCATTTCTGACAATAATACTGAGGGGGGTAAAGCGCAAAACCGACGAGTAACGGTGGAAGTTTTTCGACGTATTTATCTCTCGCAAGTGACGAGTGTGGTGCGCAATGATTCGGGCATGGCAGTCGTAAATGCATTAGTGACCATGCGGAGCAAATTTCTCAACGATTCCATCCGCACCGATAGCACAGGTAGATTCACAATCTATGTCCCCTACAAACAGCCCGCTATCATCGAAGTGATTGCCCAAGACCATTTTTATGATAAACAGATAGTGAATTTAGGCGTTTTTAAGGTAAAAATTAAGGATTTTGAGATAGCCAAAGCCGTCATTGGTAAAAAAATGAAAATTAAGGATTTGAATTTTTATGGCGATAAAGCCATTCTCTTACCTGATTCAAAGCCTAATTTAAGGATATTATTGATCTTTATGCGCATCAACTCGACTTATAAAATTGATATTATGGGACACGTCAACGCAGAAGGCTTTCCCGCACCTGTTGGGACATTTCACCATACACTTTCTGTTGATAGAGCTAAAATAGTGTATGAATATTTAATTGAAAACGGTATTCCCGCTGAGCGGATGCAATATCATGGCTTTTCTAATTGGGAAATGCTGTACCCTAATCCCGTAAATGATAAACAGATGGAATTGAATAGAAGAGTAGAAATTAGAATCCTTGAAAAATAGTTTCATTTATTTTTCCACCAACTCAAAAACCAATCTTTGATGCGTTGCACATATTTTTCACCGAGTAAAAAGATAATCAGAACGAGGAAAATTTTATTCACGCCAAATAAAACGGTCATACCAATGGCTATTTCTTCCGCTTTGAAATTTGAAAACGGCAACCACATGATAGTGAGCCCAATCAAGCACCATATCACGAGGGC